>DCVM01000019.1:0-21957 GCA_002327985.1 Syntrophaceae bacterium UBA2188
TGTAAATAGAGAGTGCTTCCTGAAATCTTCATTTTTAGATTTTGCCTTACAATACAACATTTCAAATGATAATCGTTTAATTCTTGTTGACATTTTTATCCAAAAAGAGTAGCTTTCTATCGACAGAGGAGTAAAAAACCATCTAAATAACCTTATATTTTTCCTTCCTTTTATGGAGTTTTTGGGGAGACTCCATGACCACGCAAGAAGTTAAGCGTAAACTCGCTGCCATTCTCAGTGCAGATGTCAAAGGATACAGCCGCCTCATGGGTGAAGATGAGGTTGGGACAATCCAAACTCTTAACGCTTATAAAGAAGTAATGACTGGACTCATTCAGCATCATCGTGGTCGGGTGGTGGATGCACCCGGAGATAATCTTCTGGCTGAATTTGCGAGTGTGGTCGATGCGGTTCAGTGTGCCGTTGAGATTCAGAAGGAGATCAAAACACGAAATGCTCAGCTTCCAGAAAACCAAAAGATGGAGTTTCGGATCGGTGTCAACCTTGGAGATGTGATTGAGGACGGCGAGCAGATATTGGGGGATGGAGTCAATATTGCAACAAGATTAGAAAGCCTATCAGATGCAGGGGGCATCCGCATCTCTGGAACCGCTTTTGACCATGTGAGGAACAAATTAGATTTAGGATATGAATATCTTGGTGAGCAAACCGTTAAAAACATCGCATTGCCAGTCCGTGTGTATAAAGTTTTGATGGAGCCTGAGTCAGCGGGTAAACTGATTGGAGAAAAAAAGGCTAAACCAAGGCAATGGCAGAAGACGGTTTTAGTTGTCATAGCAGCTCTAATTGTGGTTGCCGCTGCATTTGCAATCTGGCGTTTCTACTTACGGCCTACTCCTCCAATAGAAGTTGCCTCAAAAGACAAGATGGCCTTCCCTTTGCCGGACAAACCCTCCATCGCAGTAATGCCATTTACAAATATGAGTGGTGACCCAAAGGAAGAATATTTCAGCGATGGCATTACAGAGGAAATCATCACCGCTTTATCCAAGGTTCCATACCTATTTGTTATTGCTCGGAACTCTACCTTCACCTATAAGGGTAAACCTGTAAAAGTGAAGCAGGTGAGCGAGGAGTTAGGCGTGCGGTATGTTCTCGAAGGAAGTGTTCGAAAAGAAGAGGGCAAAGTCCGAATCACAGCCCAACTAATTGATGCTCTCACAGGCCATCACTTATGGGCTGACCGATATGATCGGGATCTCAGGAATATTTTTGCTCTTCAAGATGAAATTACAATGAAAATCATAACCGCAATGCAGGTTAAACTGACTGTGGGAGAGCTTGCAAACCTCTGGGCAGGAGGGACTAAGAACCTCGATGCTTACTTAAAGTGCATGGAGGCGTATACGAATTATCTTCGCACAACCAAAGAGGGTAATGCATTGGGCAAGAAGCTGGCAGAGGAAGTCATTTCTCTGGACCCAAAGTACCCGAGAGGGTATGTCCTCTTGGCCCAAATATATCTTTGGGATATCTTACTTGGGACAACTGAATCTCCCGAAAAGTCTCTTGCTAAAGCAAAGGATTTGGCAGAAAAGGCTATTGCCCTTGACAACTCTGAATCAACTGCCCACGGCCTTTTAGGGTCCGTCTACTTGATGTCGAGGCAGCACGACAAGGCCATTACACAAGTGGAGCGAGCGATATCCCTGAATCCTAATGATGCAAGTAACCAAATTCGGCTGGGTTTTGTCCTTTTAAATTCTGGTAGACCACAGGAAGCCATTTCAGCCCTCAAGAATCATAAGCGCCTGAATCCCATTCCATCTCAGCAGTACTATCTTCAGTTAGTAACGGCTTATCGACTGTCAGGACAATACAAAGAGGTAATTGAAACCGGCAAGGAAGCTCTTCGACAGGTGCCCAATAACATAAACATTTATCTTCAATTAGCAGCGGCCTATATGATGATGGGCCGAGAAGAAGAGGCCCGGGCTGCAGCGATCGAAGTCATGAAGATAAATCCAAAGTTCTCTCTGGAGTGGTATGCAAAAACAACCTACTTTAAAAATCAAAACGATATAGACAAAACAATCGACGCCCTGCGCAAGGCCGGCCTGAAGTAAGATGCTGAAGTTGTTTATGAAGTGGAGTTCTCAAAAAATGCCCCTATGAAGCCTCCATGAGGAATTCGTCAGCTACCTTTTGGAGGTCTCCTTAACTCATAGGTGGAGCTAACCGTTTCAACAATTTTCCCCATATGGGCTCAGCAAATGGAGGTGGACTATGATTTCAGTCAAAAGAACGAATTGGGGGATATTTGCTATTTTATTTTGTTTGGTGATTTTCATTCCAGTTGTACAAGCACAGACACCTTTCGACATCACAGAATGCGCCGTCGGAAATGCCACTATGGTTTACCAAAGCAAAGAGTGTACCATCGGGGGCATGGAGGGCAAGGGTATCATTTTTAGTCATCACGAGAACAAGGTTTTCGATAACTGCACATTTCATGTCGTCGTTATATACAAAATTGCGGATGGGAAAAGGAGATCAGATAGTTATTGGAAAATCATGGACCCTGATGGGGACCTTATCATTGCCGAGGTTGTTGTTTTGGGACCAGAGAAAACGATGAAGTTTGTGCATGGTACTGGCAAGTGGAAGGGTATCAAGGGAGAGGCAAAAGGTAAGACGACAGTGGCTGGCAGACCAGCAGTTCCGGAAACCATACAGGCCTGCTCAAGGTACGTGGGAACGTTTGATTTGCAGAAATAGGCATTAATTTTGGTATTACGGTAAAAAAATAATGATGACCACACAAGAAGTGAAACGCAAACTCACTGCCATCCTCAGTGCTGATGTTAAGGGGTACAGCCGCCTCATGGGGGAGGATGAGGAGTGGACTGTCCGGACCCTGAGTGCATACAGGGAGATAATGAGGAGCCTCATCCAGCAGCACCGAGGGCGGATTGTGGACGCTCCGGGGGACAATGTTCTAGCTGAGTTTGCCAGCGTGGTGGATGCAGTGCAGTGCTCGGTGGAGATCCAGCAGGTGCTCAGGGCGAAGAACGCCGTGCTGCCTGAGAACCGCAGGATGGAGTTTCGGATTGGGATTAACCTGGGGGATGTGATTGAGGAAGGGGAGCAGATCTACGGGGATGGAGTAAACATTGCAGCCCGATTGGAAGGGCTGGCCGAGGCGGGCGGGATTTGTATTTCGGGGAGTGCATATGAGCAGATCGAGAACAAGCTCCCTTTGAAGTACCAGTATCTGGGGGAGCATCAGGTCAAGAACATTGCCAAGCCTGTGCGGGTTTACCGGGCGCAGATTGAGCCGGAGGCTGCTGCCGAAAAAAAGGTTAAGCCCAGACAATGGCAGAGGGTTGCTATAGGTTTGGTGGTCGCTGTAATTGTGGTTGTTGCTGCTGTTGTGATATGGAAACTATATACTCCTTCTGCTCCCAAACCAGAGGTAGCGTCTAAGGAGAAAATTACAACTCCTCAACCGGAAAAACCTTCAGCAACTATTCCCATTGCCCCTGCTTCCTCAGTAGAGCCAGCTCCCAAAGAAAAGGTAACACCTCCATTACCTGAAAAAGTTACCAAACCTGCTCCTCCTCCACCTCCCAAGATGGAGGTCGCCTCCAAGGAGAAGATGGCTTTCCCTCTTCCTGACAAGCCTTCCATCGCTGTCCTTCCCTTTGTGAATATGAGTGAGGATCCGAAGCAGGAATATTTTAGCGACGGAATGACTGAGGACATAATAACCGACTTATCCAAGATCTCTGGCCTCATGGTGATCGCCCGCAATTCAACTTTCACTTATAAGGGGAAGCCCGTAAAAGTTAAACAAGTGGCCGAGGAGCTCGGGGTGCGGTACGTCCTGGAGGGAAGTGTACGGAGGTCTGGTGACGTAATCCGGATCAATGCTCAGCTCATCGATGCTATGACCGGCGTTCACCTGTGGGCGAAACGGTATGACGGCACAATGAACAAGGTCTTTGCTTTGCAGGATGAAATCACCCAGAAGATTGTCTCTGCCTTGGCAGTACAGCTGACCGGAGGTGAAAAAGAACAGGTAGGTCTGAGGGCGACGGATAATATAGAAGCCTATAATGCCCTCTTGGAAGGAGTGGGTCACTTTTTTCGGTACACGCCCGATGGTACTGCGAAGGCAGCTGCCTTTTTCAAGAAAGCCATTGAGCTGGACCCAAACTATGGGCGGGCATATGCAGCCCTAGCCCACGTTTACTATCAAGCCACTCTATTCACGCCATTGCTCCCAGCACTCAATATGTCTTGGATAGAGGGGCGCTTGCGGCTGCGTGAATATACACAGATGGCCCTGAAAAAGCCGACACCCAGTGCTTACAATCTATCAGCTTTATTGTATCTCTCTCGGCGTCAGCATAAGGAGGCGATCTTCGAAGAGGAACGGGGCTTGGCTCTTGATCCCAACAGTCGGGAATGCCATTTTAACATGGGTCGGGTCTTGTACTTTGCCGGCAGGCCGAAGGAGGGAATTGAATATATAAATAAGAGTTGGCGGCTGGATCCCCGAAGTCGTCTTTTAAATTTGGTAGCCCTCGGCTGGGCCCACTTTTGCATGGGGGAAACTGCCGAAGCCGCAACTTTTTACGAACAAGCGCTGAAACTCCACCCGGAAGCTATATCCACAATTCCACTTGCTGCATTCTACGCCGCTCTTGGTCGTGATCAGGATGCTCGATCTATGCTCGAGATGCTCAGAAAAAAGCAAGGAGCCGTGCTCGATGTGGGGGCTGTCATGTTTAGTAATCCCTTCAGGGACCGGGCAATTGTCGATCGGTATGCGGAGGGTCTCCTCAAGGCAGGATTGGCGCCAGGAAGAATATCGGGCGGGTATTTCCCTGCCTCCAAGGAAAACCAGCTGACCGGAGAAGAAATCAAGAGCCTGCTCCTGGGTTCGAAGATCACAGGAATCGATCGGGATGGTCAGCAATGGTGGGTCGATCGTGAAAAGAATGGAGAATTTACTTGGCGTGGGCCAGCTTTGAAGGATCCGGTTACCCAGAAGATTACCTCTGCCCCCACGCCGGCCGGGCCAAATTCTGACCGTGGTAAGAGTCGGATTGAAGGCGATATGATTTGCCATCAGTTCGAAAAGAGCTATTGGGGACTTGAATTTTGCGGGACTGTTTTCAGAAATCCCAAAGGCACAAACGAGAGTAAAGATGAGTATTTCTTCTGCAATGATATAGGATTTGAACCTTTCTCCTTGGTGCGATGATTATGACAGCCCACAGGAATTTGGCGCTTTATTTTGAGGGATTAACCCCTTGCTCCTGAGTTAATGAGAAATGATGAAGGAATGGGTAACAAAAGTCTGTTACAGAAAGCCAGGGTCTCTCTGATTCTGCTTTTTAATTTATTTCCTTCGGTAATCATCAAGTCCCAAATCAACTTCACACTGAAGATAAGTAGGTGACAGAGTTGAATAAGAAGGGAGAATTTTCCGCTCATCTTCCCGATAATCCTTTTTGGCTCCCCTCCTCATTCTTCTGTTAAGGCAGGGGCTTATGAGTAAGCCCTCCAATCCTGCCTTTAGCCATTTAATTGCCTAAGTGGGCTTGTCCCTCAAAATTAGGATTCTCCCATTTTTGAGGGAACATCTGCTGATTATGAAGGGGATTATTTATAGGGCATCTTCTTGGAAAGAGCATCCACATAGAAGGAAAGGAAGATAACCTTAATTCTTTTCAAAAGAAATCTTCTGTCTTTCGGGTATCCTCTCCTAATCCATGATGGGTCTACCTCAATGCTTCTTAGGCAATCAAGGGGTCAATGATGCAATGTTTTTGACTGTAATCCTTGGAGGATTGGATTTCCGATCTATTCAACATTTCAACTGCCAATATAGTACTTTATTCTTTCTGGGACTTTTGAACCAAATGACTCAGCAGGTCAAAAGGAATTAGAAAATTCTAATTCTTTTTTAATCTTTTTTTAATCCAGTTGTGGTAAGTGGTAAGTTTATAAGAAAGTTCATAGGAAAAGATGAGGCAGAAACAGCATGGGCTACAGACCAGAGACTCGTTCTGACAATAGCGACCAGACGAGCAAGGCCTATCAGCAGAATTACCAGAAGGATCAAAGAGCGGCGACTTACAATGCCAAGTATCGTGACCGCTGGACCAAGCGCATCAGCACCTGGCGGGAGTTCCACCTCCTGGACAGAATGCTAAGGAACCAGGGGCGGGTCAAAGTACTGTTGGACCTGCCGTGCGGTGGTGGCCGGCTGAGTCCGCCCATGGCGCACTTCACTGACCTGCTGATTGAGGCGGATGTGGCGGTGGGACAATTGCGTTATGGACGCGTACATGGACAGGTTTCGACGCGCCAGGTGTGGATGTCTGCGTCAGGTTTTCACATCCCTCTCCGCGACGCAAGTATAGATGGAACGGTCTGTGTGCGTCTAACCCACCATCTGCTAACGGAAGCCGAACAGGAACGGCTTGTGCGCGAACTCCTGCGGGTCTCGAAACGGTTTCTCATCATGTCATTCTTCGATTATTACTCTCCGAAGAACACACTGAGGCGACTGCGCCGACCGTTTAACCGGAAGCCATCGAAGTCGACAATGAAGGTTAGGGAATTGCAGCGCTTGGCGCAGGACTGTGGCGCAACACTGGTTGAGTGTCCAGCCCTTTTCCTGATCAGCTCCGGTCACCGTTATGCCCTGATGGTCAAGGACAAGGCATGAAACGTAATTCCTCAGCCCCATCATATTTGCTACAGGTGTTTCCCCGTGGCGGTCGTCTGCCCGAAGGAATTCCGGTTGAGTTGAGCCTCACAAGGGGGGAACTGATCAGGCATGAACCGATCACTTTAATCTGGCGCGAAGTCCTCGCAAACGGACAGCAAGCCGTTGTCAAACTGTACCGACGAGGGCTGACTGCTTGGTGTCGCAGTCTGGCTTACGGTTTCCGCGTACAACACGAGTTTAATGGACTGAGTCTGCTTGAAAAGCTCGGGATTCCCTGTAGCCTTCCGCTGTTTTGGTGCCATGGCCACTTTGGTTTGTATGGGTGGGGCGAGATATTGGTAACCGAATGGGTAGCCCAGAGTCAACCCCTGAGGAGCTTGCTTGTTACCCGGTCCGAGGCAAGCAGGTTTCTGGACTTATCGCCCCTGTTTGCAGATATGGCCCGAATGCATAGCTTAGGCCTACATCATGGTATGTTGAGAACGCGAAACATTCTCGTCAAAAACTACCCGGAGGGACCGGTTTTTGTGTTCATTGATATGCCGCGATTTCACCATTTTTTGCGGGATATCCGAGGCACGCGGATGGCGCGTTATGATCTGATGTTTCTGTGTCAGGGGCTTCTCCCATATTTTCGAGAGGATCAGGTGATGTTGTGGCTATCGGCCTATGGCATCCCGGAGTCCGAGAAGATAGATCTACTCGTCCGGCTCAAGCGGTTCCGATCGACAAGATTTCTCCGAAGGGTTTTGGGAGCGGAATTCAATGTGCGCATCGTGATGACCAAGTTCTTTACTTTTTATCCTCGCAATGCCCCGGAAAACCAGCAGCAAATGGGATCGAGGACATCTTATTAATAACCTCCAACAATTCGCGAGCAGTAAAGAAAAGGGGACAAGCAACTTTTTGATGAAAGCAGCCTGTCCCATTCTTTTACCTCTACCTCTTGACCTGGTTGAATTCCTTTTTCTCACTTTCAAATGGAAATGAACAAATCTTGACGTAGACCGGCCTTCAATCTTTGCTATTCGCATCCCCTTTTCCGAGGATATCTTCCGAGACTGTCGAAAAACCCTTCAGTATAGTTAATGGGCGGTTGTCAGGGGTCTCATGACCCCTCACAGTTATGAAATCGGTGATGGTGGTGCATTCTGTGAGGTCATTTTTTTCTGCATCTCACCCAAGAAACTGCTTGGGGACTTTTTCGACAGTCTCTCCTGTAGTCTTCAAGGCAAGAATTCAGATCATCATGCCAGATTTCCAGCAATAATCCTGAAAAAGATAATTTTCACAAAGCTATTTTCTTATTTTCTTATTGACAAATACCGCATGTTTAGGTAGGAATTTCGAGAAGAAGATAATGTAATGGAGTGGCCACCAATGGTGACGCCGAAAAAAGGTTGCGGAGAGGTCTGATATGAACAAGAGAAAGACATGCTCAGCGATTTTCGTCATAGGATCCATAATGATTTTGAGTAGTTTGTCCACTGGCTACCCATCTGAGAAAGAATATTTGTTTCCCATACAAAAAGGTGGAAAATGGGGATATATGAGGGGCAATGGAGAGATTGTAATAAAACCCACATTCGACCTTGCGAGACCTTTCTCAGAAGGTTTGGCTGGAGTCGTTGTCGGCGAAAAAAGTGGGTTTATAGACAAAATGGGACGCCTTGTCATCAAACCGCAGTATGACCATGCCTCACCCTTTTTTGAAGGGGTTGCGACTGTAGTTTCCAACGAGAAAGCAGGATTCATCGATTCGACTGGCCGCTTGATCATCAATTATCAATTTAGCGACGCAACGACCTTTTTCGGCGGCTTTGCGGCAGTACAGGTAAAAGACAAGTATGGTTTCATTGATAAGACGGGCAAATTCATTATAAAACCTCAGTTCGATTTAGCCTTTGTCTTTGTAGAAAACCTTGCGTGTATCGTTAAGGATGGCAAGTTTGGTTTTATCAATAAATCTGGCCAAATAGTCATTAGGCCTGAATTTAACCATGCCGAATCTTTTTCGGAGGGACTTGCTCTTGTAATAGTTGGGAAAAAGTTCTGTTTCATAGATTCTTCTGGTAAAATAATCATTAAGCCCCAATTCGAAGTCGATGAGAAAAACGGAATTGGTTCTTTTTCGGATGGGCTTGCCCGAGTCATGATAGATAACAAATGGGGGTTCATCAACAAGTCAGGGCAAGTAGCGATAAAACCCCAGTTTGATCTTGCACTTGACTTTAAAGAAAGCGTTGCAGCAGTGAGAGTAGGTCAACGACTTGGTTTTATTGATAAATCTGGGCAAATGGTCATTCAACCACAATTCGGCTACACAGAAAGCTTTGAGAACGGTTTGGCAAGAGTCGCAAAAGAGCTTCAGTTTAAGGCATCGACCGGGTCTTTGCCCATTTATGATGGGCTTGGATACATTGACAAAAAGGGAAAATATGTATTCGGACCAGTCAAACAAGATTAGCCCACGGGAGGAAAAGCAAACGGTGTCAGATTTCCCCGGGCTATTGCCCAATTAATGCTTGCAACAATTATACATTCGAGCTATAAGCATGACAACACAAATCACGTATGCAGATATTGCCATGATGGGTCAGCAGACAGGGATTCAGCCGAAGATCTTCTATCCTCAATATGAACCTTGATCAAAGGGTTCCCCCGCTTTTAGGCGATAGCCCGTCCACATTGGATTTTGCTGCAAAACCAAAAATTTTAGATCCTCTGGCGTTATTTCCTTTATGATCATTCTCCTCTCTAAGAACCGAGTCGCTGTGTAAGGGAAAGCCAGAAAATGTTTTTTCTGGAGACCGGGTCCGCAAAGGGGTGCGATTCCGGAGGCCGTCATTGCCATATTCGTTGCACTGACGGCTGTTTTTTTGGAAACATCGAACATTTGAGGGACACCAAAGCTATTACGGAAAAACCCTGACCCAGGCCGGGGCTTTCTCTTTTCTGCCTTTACTCAAATCTTATTTTATGTTATGGAAGCATAGAAATTGCCATACACTTCATGGCAAAACAGTCCTGATTTATGACAAATGCCACTCAGAGAAAATGGAAATGGGTTTTAGTGATATGTATTTTATCAGGGCTGGCTTTTTTTATCATTTATCAGTTCAATTCCCAACTCTGGAATCAAGTCATTAAGATTTATGATTTTCTCCACGATCGCCAACAACTAAAAGGATTTATCCGCTCCTTTGGAGCCTATTCTCCACTGGCTTATATCCTGCTTCAGATCACACAAGTGGTGGTTGCCCCAATTCCGGGTGGGGCAATTGAATTTATAGGAGGTTATTTATTTGGAGTAAAGGGCGGTTTTGTTTATTCTATGATCGGTTTGACTTTGGGATCTTGGCTTGCCTTCAGCCTGGCCAGGATTTTTGAAAAAATAGCTGTTGAAAAATTTGTTTCCGAGGAGACAAGAAGGAAATTTGACTATTTAGTTGAACATCAAGGAGCCATTCTCAGCTTCATCCTTTTCTTGATCCCCGGTTTTCCCAAAGACGCCCTGTGTTACATTTTAGGTTTGACCCCCATGCATGTGGGGATTTTTTTGATCATCTCCACAATCGGGAGGATACCCGGGACATTGATGGCCTGTCTTCAGGGGGGGAAGGCCTTCGATTACCAGTACCAAACCTTTTTAATCCTGTTAGGAATATCCGGTTTAGCCATTCTGGTTTTTTATATCTACCATGGGGAAATTCATAACCTGTTAAAAAAATTAAAAAAGGAAAAAAGAAAAGAGTGTTAGGAAGAGAGAATGACATCATTGGTGAGAGAAGATAAAGGAGGAAAAGGCTCCTCTGAGCTCGTTTTAGATCTCTACTCCAATCTCTTAGAAGAGATCTGGGAAGTGGTGTCAGCGTTGATCGGCGAAACCATTCTGGCATTTCTTTTTACCTTATCCATTCGAACACTTGGAGAGAAGCACCCCTTTTTGATGTCTCTGAAGGTATCTGAAGATGGCATTTCCTTGGATGAAACCAGAGAGGATTGCCAAAACGTTGGTCCGGTTGAAATTCATCGGGGTTTTCAAAGTTTAATCAATCATCTCTCCCATCTTTTTTCGGCTTTGGCCGAGGGGGTGATCAACAAGGAACTTTTTCCAAAGGTCTTTCCCAAGGTCAAAGAGGCTGAGCGAATTATTTCTCAAAAATAGGGAGGATATCGGTGAGGTTGATTTTTAAAAATTTAAACGTTCTTCGTTCTACCCTTAATGCGATCAGCACGAGCATTGAAATCAAGGAGATCGTCGAATCAGCAGGAGTCAATCTTCCCAATTTGTTTGACTTTTCTTCCTTTGGAGTGTTTTGGAAAGAGGATCTTCACCTCTTCCTTTATCAAGAAGAATCCTGTCCCCCTTCCTTTTCTCAAGAGGTGGTGAAGAACATGGTTAAAGTATTTTCCATCTTGGGAGAAGAATCCATCGAGGTCGACCGGATGGTCGTCCAAGTGGAAAAAAGGAAGTTACGACCCAAACAGATGATGATGGATTCCAAGGCGACCTTGAAGTCCTACCTCACCTTACCCCTCACGGTGGAGGGAGAGATCTTAGGATGCATTTCTCTTAACAGTGATCAACCCAATGCCTTTGACGCCCAAGACTTACAGTTCCTTTCTGTCATCGGATACCAGATGGCAGCCACCTTAAAACATTTTCAGAGATTTAGTTCCATTCAAAACATTGCCATCTATGATACCCTAACCGGTCTTTATAATCGGAGGTATTTTGAGGAAAGGCTGGGTATCGATGCCCAAAAATCTTTTTACAGTGGGACCTCCCTATCTTTAGTCATGGTCGATATTGATCATTTTAAGAAGATTAACGATACCTTTGGACATACCGAGGGGGATCAGATTCTTCACAAAATTTCTTCTCTGTTGAAAACGTCTGTTCGAAAGAAAGATACCGTCGCTCGCTATGGGGGGGAGGAGTTCATCATCATATTGCCAGAGGCTGGTTTGGAAGAGTCTTTTATTATTGCGGAGCGTATTCGACGGCTCGTTGAAAACACCTCCTTTGAAGCAGGACAGGCCCAGATCAATTTGACCCTTAGCTTGGGTATCTCTAATTTCCCAAGCCATCGGGCAAAATCGAAAGAAGAACTGGTCAAGATGGCAGACCAGGCACTCTACGATGCCAAAAGGGGAGGACGAAATAAAGTCTGTATTTATGCAGGGAGGTCTACTCAATGAACTGCCCCATTTCGGCAGAAAGCGATGAGAAGGAGGAGATCCATCCGTTGGGTCAAGGAAGTGCAAAGATGAAACCATTTAAAAGGATTTTTATTTTTATCTTTATCATGGTAATGCTTGTGCTCGAAACCGATATCATGATGGCCCAGGGACCCTATTCCATCCTCACGGGGAAAGTATTGGCAATTCGGGAGAAAAGGTGGTTGGATGTAGAGAATGAGGTGGATAAGACCATCCTCAATTTTAGGATTGGACGTAAAACCGTCTATATTCCCCACCGATACCCCAACCCTCAGGAGAGAGTGAAGGTGGAATATCTGATCCAAAAGGGGACTCCAGTGGCTTATGTGGTTACCCTCTTGGAAGGTTCAAAGGTGAGATGAAATCATTTCGATTCTAATCATTATATTATGTTCGATCAAAAAAAGGCACACCAAGAAGGTGTGCCTTTTTTATAATGATCGTATCATTAATTTCCTTATATTATTTACCCTCAGGGTCAGCCACACTGACCGTTAAAGGAGTAAACCAATCTGTTTCCCAGTTACTTTTCGGCGGCCGATATTTCTCCCTTAGCTCTTTTTCGCTCAATAAGCTTAACCAAAATCACACCGATTTCGAATAAGATATATAAAGGACCCCCCATTAAACTCATATTAAAAATATCTGGTGTCGGTGTAAGAATCGCTGATAAAATGGCGATCATTAAGAGGGCATATCTTCGGTTTCGAGTCAAAAATGCTGCAGTCACCAACCGGAGGGAGCTCAATAAGGCCAGGATCAGCGGAAGTTCAAACGCCAACCCAAATCCAAAGATGAAAAAGGTGCAAAAAGAAACATATTTTCCCACAGAGATCATCGGTTTGATGGTGGCGGATTGATACCCTAAAAGGAACTGGACGCCAAAAGGTAGGGTGACAAAGAAACAAAAAAAAGCACCCAGATAAAAAAGGAAAATGGAGGTGACCAGAACGACGCTTCCTGAACTCAGCCCCTTGGATTGAAAGAGGGGAGAAAAGGCCCTCCAGATATAGTAGAAGATCACGGGGATAGAAGTGAATAGGCTGGTATAAAGGGTGAGTTTGAGAAGGGAGAAAAAAGCTTCAGGGATGGAGAAAGCCACCAGATCAATTTTAAGCGATGTACGACAGAGAAAATATAGCCATTCCTTTGAGATGGGGTAGAGGACGATTCCACAGAAAAGGATGACGATGCAAGTTTGAAGGAGACCTTTCCTTAATTGGATCAATGCCAGAAAGATCTCTTCCCTTTTCATCCCCGCCCCCAGCCCTTTGTCCTGAGGGATCATGGAGACACTGTAACATAAAAAAGAGCCTTCCGAAAGCGATTGATTTAATCCCAAAATTGTTTTCCTTGAAGAGGGTTATATTCTCTCGATAATGATTTGAGTTCGCCCATCTTCGATCCTCATTTTTTTGCAGATCATGGTTGACAAAGATTTAAAACAGAGATATACCGAATTAAAATTGTGGCCTTGCAGACTTGGCGACACAGGCAGGAGCGTTCCTAAGATGAAATTGAAAGTCGGCATTACCTATAACCTCAAAAAAGATTTTGTACAGCAAGAAAATCAGCCCATTGATTTTTTGGAGGAGTTCGATTCCGAGGAAACAATCGATGCCATTCGAAAAGTTTTGGAGAACGAAGGACATGAGGTCATCAAGCTGGGAGGGGACCCCGGTTTGATCGATCGTTTGAGGAAGACGTCTGTCGATCTTGTTTTTAATATTGCAGAAGGTCTTCGGGGTCGTAATCGAGAAGCCCACATTCCCGCTCTCTTGGAATTTTTAAATATTCCTTATACGGGGTCCGATCCACTCACCCTCTCGCTCACCTTGGATAAAGCCATGGCCAAGAGAGTCGTGATGGCCCAGAATATCCCCACCCCACAATTTAAAAAAATAGAGAAAATGGAGGATCTCGACGGGTTAGACCTTCGTTATCCCCTTTTTGTTAAGTTGTGTTACGAAGGGTCGAGCAAAGGGGTTCGGTTAGACTCAAAAGTTTTGGATCCTCGATCCTTAGAAGAAAAGGTTAGGGGACTCTTAAAAACATATGCTTCTCCCCTTCTTATAGAGGAATTTGTTGTAGGCCCTGAGTTCACGGTGGGTATCCTCGGGAATGAGGATCCCTATGTTTTGGGGGTGATGCAGATTGAGATCAAGGGAAGTCCTCCGGAAGAATCCATTTATTCTTTGGAAATAAAGAGGGAGTGGGAAAAAAGGGTTCAATACCATTGTCCCCCCTTGATTGACCAAAATCTCTTAAAACGGATTGAAGAAGTGGCCATCCGATCCTATCGGGCTTTAGAATGCCGAGATGTTTCACGGGTGGACATCCGGGTGGGGCAAAACCATACTCCTTACTTTTTAGAGATCAACCCCCTTCCGGGCCTTTCCCCCGTTTATGGAGACCTTGTGATTATGGCCCGAGGCATGGAATGGGATTATACGCGACTGGTCAAAGCCATTTTTCATCATGCCCTGAAGCGGTATGGATGGATGAAGTAATTCATTTAGGATGAATCGAACAGAGCAGAACCTCCATGAGATGATCTTGAGGAATTTTAAGGAGGCGGTCGTCTTCGCCGACGCTCAGGAACGGATTCAAATCTTCAATCCTGTTGCAGAAAATTATTTTCAAATCAGTGGGAAGCAGGCACAGGGAAGGCGATTGGAGAGGGTCATCCCCTATAAAAATATCAAGAAGCATTTCGATTCCGTTTACGAAAACAAAGAGAGTAATCATGATGTTGAATTAGCCATTCATAGGCCCTCCCCCTCTTCTTCGAGCCAGGAGATTCTGATCCTTCATTGCAGTTTTTACCCCGTTTTTGACAGGAAAGGGGACACTTTTTTAGGTTGTCTGGCAACGTTTGCCGATATCACGGAGAAAGGGTTACTTCTCAGGGAGATCACCAAGAGTCGAGATCTTTCCACCATCGGAATGTTAGCCAGATGGATGGCCCATGAGATTCGAAATCCATTGAGTTCTTTAAATATCAATATTGAATTGTTGAGAGAGGAGCTGGGAGAGGAAGTGGAGCTTTCCCAGAAAGAGGAGATTCATTCTCTGATCAATTTTATCAGTTACGAAACACTGCGTTTGGAGAATAACCTGAAAGAATTTTTAGATTTCAATCGTCTTCCTCCTTTGAAATTTGAATGGATTTCATTGAACGAAGTATTAGACTCGGTGGTTCGACTTTTAAGGCCGGATGCCCAAATGAAAAATGCCAAGATTGAAACCCATTTTCAAAAAAAGTTGCCCATGGCGAAGATCGATGTCAGCCAATTCAATTTGGCTATTTCGAATCTCCTCATCAACTGCATTCAAGCCGTCTCCGAGAAAGGGGAGATCCATCTCTTCACCAGGGGATCCAAGAAGAATATCTTCATCATCATCCGAGATAACGGGATAGGGATCTCTAAAGAGCATCTCTCGAAGATCTTCGATTTTATGTTCAGCACCAAGCCCATGGGGTCTGGATTAGGGCTTTCGATTGCCAAAAAGATTATTTCGGACCATCATGGAGAAATCTCGGTGAAAAGCGAGCTCAACAAAGGGTCGATCTTCAGAATAAGAATTCCTATTGGCCAAAAGAGTAACTAAACCGACAGCGAACTCTTGAGGGTGGAAATATTGGAATAGGGGAAGGATGGATTTCAAGAAGAAAAGGATATTTTGTCTTCACTCCTTTTTTTCTTTACCATTATTCCAAGGTTCCATCATTCCAAGATATTCTGGGACCGTGAGGAGATGGACAAGAAAGTTATTTTAATTGTGGAAGACGACCCCACCGTCGGGGAGAGCCTCCGGCTTTTGTTTAAGAAAAAGGGGTATGAAATCCTCCTGGCCTCAAACGGGAAAGAGGCCCTTCACCTTTTTCGGCATAAAAATGTTGATTTGGTGGTAACCGACGTGGTCATGCCCAAGATGGACGGGATCGAACTTTTAGAAGCCCTGAAAGGTCTGAGGCCGGAGACCGAGGTGATTGTCATCTCTGCCCAGGGGACGATTGAAAAGGCGGTTCAGGCGATGAAATTGGGCGCTTTCGATTTTATTGAAAAACCGATCAATCCCAAGGTCATCTCCTTATTGGTGGAAAGGGCCTTGGAGAAACAGACACTGATTCTTCAAAATCGAGATTTGCGCTCCAGATTAGAGGACAAGTTTCATTTCAAGAACATTATAGGAAGAAGTGAGAAGATGGTTAAAATCTTTGAGCTCATCCATCATATTGCGCCCTACGATAGTTCTGTTCTCATTATCGGTGAGAGCGGGACAGGAAAGGAACTGATTGCCAATGCCATCCATTACCATAGTCCACGAACCTCTATGCCCATTATCAAAGTGAGTTGTGCTTCGTTAAGTGAGGGGATTATTGAGAGTGAACTTTTCGGTCATGAAAAAGGGGCCTTTACCGGAGCGATTGCTTCACGAAAGGGTCGATTTGAATTGGCGCATCAAGGTACACTCTTCTTAGATGAGGTCGAAGATATCCCTGCCGCGACTCAGATCAAACTTTTACGAGTCCTTCAGGAAGGCGAATTCGAAAGGGTGGGTGGAAATAGGACGATCCGAGTCAATATTCGAATTATTGCGGCAAGCAACCGAGATCTTCAGGAAGTGGTCAGAGAGGGAGGATTTCGTGAGGATCTCTATTATCGTTTGAATGTGGTGAATATTAAACTTCCTCCCTTGAGGGACCGGAAGGATGACATTCCATTTCTCGTCAATTTTTTTATAGAAAAATATAATCAGAGATATCATATGAAAGTGAAAGGAATCTCTCAGAAGGCCATGAACCTTCTGATGGACTACGAATGGACCGGAAATGTGAGAGAGTTGGAAAATAGCATCGAGTCCATTTTAGTCATTCATAGCCCGGAGGTGATTGATGTCCAACATCTTCCGCAAGAAATTAGAGATCTTAAAGAGAGACCGGAGGTGATTTCCATCAAAATAGGAACGCCCCTTGAGGAGGTGGAGAAGGAGATGTTGATCCAGGCCCTGAGGGCAACGAAAGGAAATAAAAAGAAGGCAGCTCAGTTGCTGGGGATTAATGTTCGAACCATTCACCGCAAGATGGGAGAAATAGAAGATTGAAGAGGGGGAGAAAAAAAGTGGCAAAAAGTCGTATGATTAAAGATTATGATTGGGAAAGATGGTATTTTGTCGCATAGTTATTAAAATGGGATGGCATTTTTTCCTATTTTATTTTTAATTTTTTTGATTTAAATAGTTAAGAAAGGAGATTAAAATGTAACTTATTAATATCATTATGCTTATTTCTACATCAAAGTAAAGGAGTATTTAAAAATTTGGCATAGAATTTGATAAATTAAATTTTTATGAAGGAAAAAGTGAGGTATGCATTTATTCTTGATAAGGATGAATTTGTCCGACTCAGCTTAAACAAAATTTTAAAGAAGTATGGATTCCATGTTGAAGAAATTGAAGAAATCTCCCAATTGGAAAAAAGAAAAAAAGATGTTGAGGGAGGAATGATCTTAGCGGATGTCGAAATTGATGTTTTGGAAAAAAGTTTTTCCCTTTGTAAGAAATGGAATGATCGTTTTGTATTGATGACCCCACTGGTCACTGACGAACTTACTCTTCGATTGAAAAAAATGGGTATTCATCGTATTATCAAAAAGCCTGTTGACCCAAGGTTATTAAGAAAGTCAATTCGAGAGATTTCTTTTCCCAATGAGGTGAAAACTTCTTCATCTGGGAAAAAAGGGGAGGGTTCCTATTTCATTCAGAAAGGAGGTGACGTTATATGAAGAAGTGGATTTTTCTTTTCCTCGCAATGGTTTTGGTCATTAATATTGCCTCAATGGGGATTGGATGCAAAGCCAAGGAGGCACCGAAGCCAGCCGCCAAAGAGGAGGTGAAACCTGCTGAGGCACCAGCTCCACCTGCACCAGCAACACCACCGGCTCCGGCCCCAGCACCAGAGAAACCTGCTGAACCCGAGAAAAAGTAGAGCCTATTTCATGGCTAAAGCGTTGGCGCCCCCTCGTTGACGCAAGGGGGCGCCAACAAGCGTCACGGTGATCGAAAAGAGGAGCTTGCTATTCGAGTGCAACGCAAAAGAAAGAAAAGGTGCGTATCTGCTATTCAGGAAAGAGGGTTTTCCCTTTATCTTGGAGGAGGAGGTATCGGATGATATCTCCTTTTTTATTTTCTAAGATGGTTTGTCAGATAGTGAGCCATTGCCCTCTCAGCAGATATGCGGGAAGGAGAGAAGATGGAGCCTGCTTCAGACTCTAATTTATTTGTCCCCCCAAGGGGGGGGAAAGGGGCCTCGCAGCTTTATTTATTTCCCCTTCAAATCGGGGAGGAAAGGGTTGAAGAGTCGAGAGAGACCATTCCTCAACTCTGGAAAGGGGTTTCAGAGAGGGAATGGAACGATTGGAGGTGGCAACTACGACATCGCATTACCACTCTCGAACAACTCAAAGAGATCATCGATTTGACCCCCGAAGAGATGGAGGGGATCAAGCATTCAAAAGGAAGATTAGCCTTAGCCGTTACCCCTTATTTTGCAAGCCTGATGGATCCGATGAATCCCAATTGTCCCATCCGGAGACAGGCCATCCCTCGCGTTGAGGAAATTCATTTGTCAAAAAGCGAAATGGTGGATCCTCTGGGAGAGGACCGACATTCACCGGTGCCAGGTCTTGTCCATCGCTATCCAGATCGAGTGCTTTTGTTGGTCACGGATCAATGTGCCGTCTATTGCCGATATTGTACCCGGAGACGATTGGTGGGAAGTAACGAACGCTCCATCACCCAAGGAAATTTTGAGGAGGTCCTTAAGTATTTGAAGGGCCATCGAAAGGTTCGAGATGTCCTATTATCAGGAGGAGATCCACTCCTCCTGGAAAACGAAAGGTTGGAGGAGATGTTGAGTCGATTGAGGGTGATTCCTCATCTTGAGGTTCTCCGGATCGGGACGAGAGTCCCGGTAACCCTTCCCCAGAGAATTACCAGCGGGCTGGTGAGGATGTTGAAGAAATATCACCCACTCATGATTTCTATCCATTTTACACATCCCAAGGAGATTACGGATCAAGTCAGAAGAGCCTGTAGTGAGCTGGCAGATGGAGGGATGCCTTTGGGGAGTCAGACGGTCCTTCTCAAAGGGATTAACGACAAACCCTATATCATGAAGAAGCTGGTTCAAGAACTCCTCAAGATTCGAGTCCGCCCCTATTATATCTACCAGTGCGATCTGGTCATGGGAACAGAACACTTCCGGACCTCTGTGGCGACCGGAATTCAGATCATGGAGAAATTGCGGGGTCACACCACCGGGTATGCTGTTCCCACCTATGTGGTTGATGCTCCGGGGGGTGGAGGGAAAATTCCATTGCAACCCGATTATGTGGTCTCAAAAGAGAGGGGAAAAATTGTCTTGAGAAATTATGAGGGAAAGATTTTTGAGTATCCGGAACCGAATATCATTGAGTTCAAGAAAAACAGATCCACGGTGGACGAAAAGGCTGCTTCGAAGAAGGTGATGGCTTAAGTCCGAAAGAAGAGGAGGGGATCCGTGCTAAAAGTGGCGATCTTGTACAATCTTTTTGAACGGCTCCAGAAAGGGGAAGAAAGGGATATTGTAGCAGAGGGAGCAATCGTCGAAGAGATCGGAGCGGTTGAAAAGGCAGTTCGATCTCTTGGCCATCAGTGCATTGTGATGGCCGTGCGTGAAGAAATTTTTCCCGTCATTCACTGGTTGAAGGAATACCAGCCCGACGTGGTCTTCA
The DNA here is from genome assembly GCA_002327985.1 of Syntrophaceae bacterium UBA2188. Classification (GTDB taxonomy): domain Bacteria; phylum Desulfobacterota; class BSN033; order BSN033; family UBA1163; genus UBA1163. The sequence goes on from DCVM01000019.1 coordinate 19,714, forward strand.
ACTTATGTGAAAGTGTTTACGGGAATAGCTGCTGGGAGATGAATGTTCCTGCTTTGTTGGATCTTTTTAGAATCCCCTATACCGGGTCCTCTCCTTTGACACTGGGATTGTGTCAAGATAAAGGGAAAGTCAAAGATATCCTCCAATCTCAAGGTATCTTGACCCCCCGATATAAAGTCTTCGAGCGGGCAATGGGACCTGTGAAAGGAAATATTTTCCCAATCATCGTCAAGCCCCTCCATGAAGATGGAAGTTTAGGGATTACAAGAGAAAGTGTGGTGTTTGATGACGAAACCTTGAGTAAGCAGATTCAGTATGTGATTGAGCAATATCAGCAGCCTGCTTTGGTGGAGGAGTTCATCGAAGGAAGGGAGTTGAACGTGGGTTTGATGGAGACCAATGGGGAGGTAGGTGTTCTCCCCGTCTCAGAAATTGATTACTCTGAGTTTCCGGAGGAGGTTCCCAAAATATGTGGATACGAAGCCAAATGGGTCATTGAGAGTCCTGAATATCAAAAATCAAAACCGATTTGCCCGGCTCCCTTAGAATGGGTAATGAAGAAAAGGATCGAACACATTGCGGTCAAGGTTTTTAAACTATTCGGATGCCGGGATTATTCCAGAGTGGATATCCGCATTGACCGAGATGGAAAAATCTATGTGTTAGAAGTGAATCCAAACCCAGATATCTCTCCTCAATCCGGGATGGCCAGAGCCCTTGGCGTTCAAGGAATAACCTACACGGAATTCGTTGGAAACTTACTCGAAAGAGCGTTACTTAGAAAATAACTTTTGAAGTTTTTTTGTTACGATTGAGATGCACTGTGTTATTTTGCCACCTCATCTCTATATCGTCCCATTCCACCATTCATTATCACAATCATAGAAGGGAACGATGGCCATCCTTCCAAGGGTGATCCTTAAGAAAGGCAGAGAGAAGCCGGTGTTGCGGGGACATCCCTGGGTCTTCTCCGGGGCGGTAGCCAAGGTAGAAGGAGAAGTTTCTCCTGGAGAGGTTGGGGAGGTTTACTCCAAGGAGGGGCAATTTTTAGGCCTTGGGCATCTCAATCCCCGCTCCCAGATCATCCTGCGCCTCCTGACATCCCAAGAGGAGGGATTAGGAGAAGATTTTTTTAGAGAGCGGATTTCAAGAGCAGCTGTTTTAAGAGAGGAGTGGCTTAAGGAGAAGACGAATGCTTATCGGGTCATTAACGGAGAGGGGGATTACCTCCCGGGATTGATTGTGGATCGGTATGGGGAAACCCTTGTGCTTCAGTGTTTAACAGCAGGGATGGATCGATTCAAAGAGATGTTGACCCATTTGCTTGCCAAGGAGTTTCGCCCCCTTACCATTTATGAGAGAAGTGATGTGGCAACGAGAAGTGAGGAGGGATTGGCGGAGAGCTGTGGCCTCCTTTACGGGAAGAAGATTCCAGATTTTATTGAGATTGAAGAATACGGTTGCCGCTTTAAAGTCAATATCAAAAAGGGTCAAAAAACTGGTTTTTACTTGGATCAGAGAGAAAACCGTTTCTTTTTAAAAAAACTTTCAGAAGGAAAGAATGTGCTGGACTGTTTCTGTTTTACAGGGGCTTTTTCTATGCATGCAGGCTCAGGAGGGGCAAAAGAGTTGACCCTTATTGATTCCTCGGAGGAGGCGTTGTTGATAGCCAAGGAACATTTTGGTTTAAACCCATTGGACAAGATACCCCATCGATTAATTCGAGGAGATGCCTTTGAGATCATGAGAGGTCTTGAAACCAGGTATGATATCCTCATTCTCGACCCCCCTCCTTTTGCCAGGAAGAAAGGGCATCTTCCAAGCGCCTCGAGAGGGTATAAGGATCTCAATCTTTCGGCCTTTCGTTTATTGAATAAGGGGGGACTCCTGTTCACCTTCTCTTGTTCTCACCATATGGGTTGGGATTTATTTCAAAAAATAGTTTTTTCGGCAGCCTTGGATTCAGGGAAAAGGGTTCAATTCGTAGGTCGAATGGGACATCCCTGGGATCATCCCATCAATCTAAGCCATCCTGAAGGAGAATATCTGAGAGGGTTAATCTGCAGGGTTTCATAACTTCTTGACCAATCTATAATATTTGGTTATTATTACCAATTCATTGACCTCAGTCCATTCATCACGAATCACGATCGAAGAAACACGAATGATGATCGACCTATTGGGAAATCTGAAAAGGACAGATTATTGTGGAGACCTCAAGAAAAAAGATGTAAACCGAGAGGT
>DCVM01000019.1:21993-29614 GCA_002327985.1 Syntrophaceae bacterium UBA2188
GTAGGGGTGAATGGAACCGTTGTAGAAAGACCAGAAGGAACGGCTAATCCAAAATTAATGACCGGAGAGATTGAGATCGTTGTGAAGGAGTTAAAAATTCTCAATATCTCTAAGACGCCTCCCTTCCTGATCGAGGGGGAGGAGGAGGTGGCGGAAAATACCCGCTTGAAGTACAGATATTTGGATTTGAGGAGGCCAGGGCTCCAGCGGAATTTAATCCTCCGCCACCGGGTGGCGAGAGAAGTGCGAAATTATTTTGATCGCTTAGGGTTTTTAGAGGTTGAAACACCCATGTTGACCAAAAGCACCCCTGAGGGAGCCAGAGATTTTTTGGTTCCAAGCCGGCTCAATGCAGGTCATTTTTATGCACTGCCTCAGTCTCCTCAGCTTTTCAAGCAGATTTTGATGGTCTCCGGGTTTGACCGATACTTTCAAATTGTGCGGTGCTTTAGGGATGAAGACCTCCGGTCGGATCGCCAGCCCGAATTTACACAAATCGATGTGGAGATGTCGTTCATCACAGTGGAAGAGATTCAGAGGACGATGGAAGGATTGATGGCCCATATCTTTAAAGAGGTCTTAGGCATTACCTTGGAACTTCCCTTCCCCATTTTGACTTACGATGAGGCGATGAATCGATACGGAGCGGACAAGCCAGATATTCGATTCGGAATGGAACTGAAAGAGGTGACGGAAACCTTGAGAAGATCTTCCTTCCAGGTTTTTAAAGATGCGATTGAAGGGAAGGGGATCATCAAGGCGATCAATGTAAAAGGGGGAGGAACGATTTCACGAAAGGAGATTGAAAATCTCACGCATTTCGTTTATGCCTATGGAGCCAAAGGGTTGATGTCAGCAAAAATAAGTCAAATGGGCTGGCCGTCTTCCATTCAGAAATTCATCACAGAAGAAGAAAGAAAGAGAATCGATGAAACGATGGAAACGGAGGCAGGGGACCTTCTCTTATTTATGGCCGGCCCTCCTAAAGTAGTCCACCAGGCTCTGGCCAACCTTCGCCTTCATCTTGGCGAGAAATTAGGACTCATTCCTAAAGATCAATATCGATTTGTCTGGATCCTCGATTTCCCCCTTTTGGAATACGATGAAGCAGAAAGACGTTATGTAGCGGTCCATCACCCTTTTACTGCCCCCAAGGATGAAGACATTCCTAAGCTGAAAGACCATCCAGAATGGGTCAAGGCCAAGGCTTATGATCTGGTTTTAAATGGGTCAGAAATAGGCGGGGGAAGTATCCGAAATCATCTGAGGGAAGTGCAATCGCTCCTTTTTGAAAAATTGGGAATGGGGGAGGAGGAGGCCAGAGAAAGGTTTGGATTCCTGTTAGAGGCCCTGGAGTATGGGACTCCTCCTCACGGGGGAATTGCCTTTGGGTTCGATCGTCTCATCATGATTCTCAGTCATTCGGAGTCCATACGGGATGTCATTGCCTTTCCAAAGACTCAAAAAGGTACTTGTCTGATGACCGACGCCCCTTCAAGGGTCGATGCCAAGCAGTTGGATGAGCTGTGGATCAAACTAAAAGAGATTAAAGTATAATTCTTACTTACAGTAAAGGAGAAGAGATGACCATTGGCCGAAAAAAGAGGACTTTCCAAGGTAAACATGCCATCGAACAATTTCCACTCTTAGATATCCAAGAACCAAACCTCTATCGTAATATCTTCCCCTATGATGAAGTGTGTCGGGTAGAATTCGACAATAAATTTGTCTTTACCGACCCCCCTGAGGAAATCTTCATCACGGATACTACTTTCAGGGATGGACAGCAGGCCAGGCCTCCTTATACCGTAGAGCAGATCGTAGACCTCTTTGAGATGCTTCACAAATTAGGAGGGACGAATGGGGTGGTCCGGCAATGTGAATTCTTTTTATACAGTGAGAAGGATAAAGAGGCTGTCAGAAAATGCCAGGAGAGGAATTACCGCTATCCTGAAATTACAGGATGGATTCGTGCGGTCAAGGAAGATTTTAAACTGGTGAAGGAGATGGGATTGAAGGAAACAGGCATTCTCACCTCCGTTTCGGACTACCATATCTTTTTAAAACTGAAGAAGAACAGAAGGGTGGTGATGCGGGAGTACCTCTCCATTGTTTCGGCCGCACTGGATCTCGGTATCGTCCCCCGGTGTCATTTTGAGGATGTGACCCGGGCAGACATCTATGGGTTCTGTGTTCCCTTTGCTCAGGACATCATGCGTCTCTCCGAAGAAGCCAAACTTCCTGTTAAGATTCGGCTCTGCGACACGTTAGGTTATGGGGTTCCCTATCCGAGTGCTGCACTCCCCCGATGTATTCCCAAGATCATCCGAGCGATCATTGATGATGCAGGCGTACCTTCTGAATATCTGGAGTGGCATGGTCATAATGATTTTCACAAGGGATTCATCAATGCGACAACGGCATGGCTTTATGGATGCGCGGCGGCCAATGGCACACTTCTCGGTTTTGGAGAGCGTACTGGAAATTCTCCCATCGAGGGGTTGATCATCGAATATATCAGTCTGATGGGGCACAACAATGGGATCGATACCACGATGATCACCGAAATCCGTAACTACTTGGAGCGAGCAGTGGGTGTCCCTATCCCTTCAAATATGCCCTTTGTGGGATTCAATTTCAATTCGACGAGTGCCGGAATTCATGCGGACGGGATTCTTAAAAATGAGGAAATTTACAATATTTTTAATACAGGTAAAATCCTGAATCGCCCCATTTCCATTTCGGTCAACGATAAGTCTGGATTGGCAGGGATTGCCCAATGGATTAACTCCCATTTTGCCTTAACAGGGAAAGATCGTGTCGAAAAGTCCCATCCAGGGGTGGCCAAAATCAATCGGTGGGTGACCAAACAATATGAAGAAGGGAGAACGACCTCTATTTCAGATCAGGAAATGGAGAAGGCAACCCGAAAATATCTCCCCGAAATCTTTGTTTCCGAGTTCGATATCCTTAAGGCAAGGGCCCACGAAATGGCTGCCCATATCATTGAACGGGTGATTGAGGAGCCCGGGATGAAAGCCATGACCGCTGGACAAATGGAGCCCATCTTACAATCTTTGGTGGATGAACATCCTTATATTCAGTTTGCCTATGTCGTCAATATGCACGGGACGAAGATCACGAGGAATATCTGCCAGGCTGTGGATCAAGCCAAATATGAGAATGTGGGAGTAGGTGAAAATTATTCGAACCGGTCCTGGTTCATTGAACCCTTGAAAGATGGTAAGGTTCATGTGACAGACCTCTATTCTTCGAAGATTACGGGGGCCCTCTGCATCACCGTCTCCGGTACGATCCGGAATGAGGTGGGAGAGATCCGAGGCATCTTGGGCTTGGATATCCGATTTGAGGATTTGACCAAGAGCGAGGAAGAATAGTTAAAAGAAAGGGTGCGATCAAAAGATGGTTTTAAACGAGACGCTCAAGAAGGCCATCAAGCTCTTTCCGAAAAAACAGGCCATCGTTTGCGGAGAGAAGAGGTGGACCTACCAGGAGTTTGGTGACCGCATCAACCGTCTCTCTCATTCTCTTAGAATTTTTGGGATTAAGAGGAATGATAAGGTGGCCATTCTCCATCCTAATTGCCACACTTTTTTAGAAGCTTATTACGCCATTCCCCAGGTTGGAGCGATCTCTGTGCCGATCAACTATCGGCTTTCACCTAAAGAAATTGCTTTTATCCTCCGGGATTCAGAATCGAGAATATTAATTGCTGATTCGATGTTTAAGAATCAAGTCGGTGTGGTGCGAGAAGAAATTCGAGGGATTGAAAAAATTCTTTGGACGGGGGAGGTCAAGGGAATTCAGGGTGCCATGGATTTAAACTATGAAGAAGTATTGGGACAAGCGGAGTCCAGCCCATTGCCTGCCCCTTCCATCGATAGCGAAGATATTGCCCAGATCTACTATACCAGTGGGACGACAGGGCGTCCGAAAGGAGTGATGCTCTCTCATAAGAATGTGGCCACTCATGCGCTCAGCACCATTGCAGAAATCCATCTGACAGATCGTGATGTATGGATCCATGTCGCTCCACTCTTTCACCTTGCAGACGCTTGGGCCACCTGGGCGGTGACATGGGTGGGGGGAACCCATGTTTTAGTCAGGGATTTTGATGCCAAAGTAGTTCTGGAAACCATCCAGAGAGAAAAAGTCACGTTGACCAATCTCATTCCCACCATGCTCAATTTGATGGTCAATCATCCTGATGTTGGAAAATTTGATTACCAAAGCTTGAGGGTCCTGTTAAGTGGAGGAGCGCCCATTGCTCCAGAAGTGGTTCGAAAGATCGTGGAGACCTTCAAATGCGACTATATCCAAACCTATGGTATGACCGAAACGAGTCCCTACTTAACCCTCTCTCTTTTAAAAGATCCATTAAAAAAATTATCCAGCGAGGATCAACTTCGATTCAAGTCCAAAACAGGGAGAGAATTCATTGGTGTTGAGTTGAAAGTGGTCAATGACCATGGAGAGGAAGTGAAAATGGATGAAAAAGAGGTCGGTGAGATTATCGTCAAAGGAGATATTGTCACGAAAGGATACTGGAAATTACCTGAGGAAACGAAGAAATCGATCAAGGACGGCTGGCTCTATACCGGGGATATGGCTGTGATCGATGAAGAGGGATATGTCACCATCGTTGACCGAAAGAAGGATATGATCCTGACGGGTGGGGAAAATGTCTATTCCACAGAGGTGGAAAATGTTCTTTACATGCATCCTGCTATTTTAGAATGTGCAGTTGTTGGAATCCCTGATCTAAAATGGGGTGAAGCTGTTAAGGGAATCGTGGTGTTGAAACCCGGCCAAAAGGCGACCGAACAAGATATCATCCAGTTCTGTAAGGATAAAATCGCTCATTACAAAGCACCTAAATCGATTGATTTTATTGAGGGGCTTCCCAGAACTGGTTCCGGAAAGATCCACAAAAAGGGTCTAAGAGATAGATACTGGGAAGGATACGAAAAAAAAGTTCATTAAAGTTTTAGGTTTAAAACAAATTATCTTGCCACAGAAAAAATCTGAACTAATTATTTTCAACCTTTAAACCAGGCCTATGTTAACTTCTTTAAGCCTCAAATATTTTTCTTGACAATAGTTCGAAACTTATTTAAATTTAAATTAGATGTTAACGTTAACGCACTTATAAACTGAAATATTGGTTTAATCTAATATTTTTCAATGAATATTATTAACAATTTGTAATCATTAAATAAAAATAACTTAAAATTTCTTTTGATTAAGAAAGGAGGGTTTGTGATGGAAGGGATGGAGAGGGTAGCGAAGAAGCAGATCAAGATTACGGATACGACGTTTCGGGATGGGCATCAATCGTCATTAGCGACGCGGATGAGGACCGAGGATATGGTACCGATTGCCGAAGAGTTGGACAGTGTGGGATTTCATTCAGTGGAGATGTGGGGGGGAGCGACCTTTGATGTGGCGCATCGGTTTTTGGGGGAGGATCCATGGGAGAGGGTGAGGACGTTAAAAAAGTTGATGCCCAAGACGCCTTTTCAGATGTTGCTTCGGGGGCAGAATTTGGTGGCTTATCGGAATCATCCGGATGATTTGGTGGGGGCGTTTGTGGAAAAGTCGGCGGAGGTGGGGATAGACATCTTTCGGTGTTTTGATGCGGTCAATGATGAGCGCAACTTTGAGGCGGCCTTCAAGGTGATTAAGAGGGTGGGCAAGCATATTCAGGGGACGATTTGTTATTCGTTGACAGAGCGGAGGATGGGGGGGGCGGTATACAGTCTTAGTTATTATTTGGAGAAGGCGAAGGCATTGGAGGGGATGGGGGCGGATTCTTTGTGTATTAAGGATATGGCGGGGTTATTGGCGCCTTATGATGCGTATGAGTTGGTCAGGGCGTTGAAGGAGACCGTCAGGATTCCTATTCAGCTTCACACGCATTATACGAGTGGAATGGCGTCGATGACGTATTTGAAGGCGATTGAGGCGGGGGTGGACATTGTGGATACGGCTTTAGCGCCGTTTGCGTTGAGGTCATCCCAGCCGGCGGTGGAGCCGGTGGTGGTGGCGTTGGAGGGGACGCCGTGGGATTCGGGTTTGGATCTGGGGAAGTTACTCAAGTTGGGGGAGTATTTGGAGACGATAGCGCCGAAGTATCGGGATTATTTGGATACGACGAAGATGGCGGTGATCGATACGAGTGTACTCAGGCATCAGATTCCTGGGGGGATGATTTCGAACATGGTGAGTCAGTTGAGGCAGCAGAAGGCGTTGCATCGGATTGACGAGGTGTATGCGGAGTTGCCGCAGACGAGGAAGGATTTGGGGTATCCGCCGTTGGTGACGCCGACCTCTCAGATTGTGGGGGTACAGGCGGTGCTCAATGTGTTATTTGGTCGCTATAAGATGGTATCGATGGAGACGCAGGACTATGTGTATGGGCTTTACGGGAGGCCGCCGGTGGCGATCTCGGATGAGATCAAGAAGGTGGTGCTCAAGGGGTATAAGAAGGGTAAGGAGCCGATTACGTGTCGGCCTGCGGATTTGATTGAGCCGGAGTTGGAGAGGGCCAAAGAGGAGACCAAAGGACTTGCCAAAGATCTTTGTGATACGCTGATTTATGCCCTTTATCCGAAGACGGGGGTTGAGTTTTTGAAGTGGAAGTATGGATTGGAGCCCCTGCCGGACAAGGTGAAGCCCAAGACCCTGGAAGATGTCAAGAGAGAGGATGAGGCCATGGCTAAGGCCAAGGCTGAAGCCCAAAAGAAAACAGCCTGAGAGGGTGGTAGATTTGAGAGCTCTAAAAAAGTATAACACGCTCTCCTGATGGCTAAGTCATTTCTCTTTGCTCTTAAGAGTTTCACTTTTTTTATTACCGTTAACACAAGAATATGCATAAGAAGATTACTATTAAAGATATTGCCCGGATGGCCAATGTCTCCCATACCACGGTCTCAAGGGCACTGAATAATAAATCTCGTATTAAAAATGATACAAAAGATAAGATTCTCTCCATCGCCAGAGAGTTAAACTACCGACCCGATTTTATTGCAAGAAGCCTGGTGATGAGACGGACCAAGACGTTGGGTCTCGTCATCACGACGATCGCCAATCCATTTTATACGGAACTTTCCCAAGGAATCGAAGCCACCGGTATCAGCCTAGGGTATAATATCATTCTTTGTAGTACCAATTATGACCTTTCGGCTGAAAAAAAGTATATTGACATGCTAAGAAGCAAGGGGGTAGATGGAATTATTTTCACTTCTGCACATATGGGTGACCCCAATATCATGGAGTTGGCTGAAGAGGGATTTCCCATGATATTGGTCAATCGTAGAACTTATCATCCTATGATCAGAGAGAAAGTCGATTATGTTGGTGTGGATAATATCCTTGGAGGGTTTTTAGCCGTTGAACACCTGATCAGACTTGGCCATAAACGGATTGGTGTCATCGGTGGTTCTTCCGAATCCTCCGTTGGTTTTGAGCGCCTTGAAGGTGGAAAGAAAGCACTTGCTAATTATGGTTTGGATGTGATAGAGGATTATTTCTTAGAAGGCGATTTTTTAAAGGGGTCTGGCTATCAGGGGGGAAAAATATTTCTTAAGATGGGGGAACC
>DCVM01000019.1:29626-39210 GCA_002327985.1 Syntrophaceae bacterium UBA2188
GCATTGATTGGATTTAACGATATTGAATTTACCTCCATGAAGGGAATCGAATTGACAACCATCGGCCAAAAAAAGTATGAGATGGGCGCCCTGGCTGTAAAGACATTAGTAGATAGAATTGAAGGAGGGAAGTTAGACTTTCCAACAGAAATTATTTTAGAGCCCGAGCTGATTATCCGGAAGACTTGCGGTTTTCATTTGAAAGGGTATCAACTGGAATCGAGAAATCGGTGAAACAAAAACAGTGAAACCCGAAGCACGAAATACAGAAGGATGGTGGCAATGAACGATGAACGTTAAACGATGAATAAAAGTTAACCCTCATCGTTCATAGTTTAATAGGAGGTGATTTTATGAAAAGAAAGAAGATCTCCGTTATTGGAGCAGGGTTTGTGGGGGCCACAGCAGCCCACTGGGCCGCTGAAAAGGAACTTGGCGACGTTGTTTTAGTCGATATCCTCGAGGGGATTCCTCAAGGCAAGGCCCTTGATCTTTTCGAGGCAAGTCCTATAGAGGGGTTTGATGCCAGGGTGATCGGATCGAATGGATATGGGGAAACCAAAGATTCTGATGTGGTCATTATCACCTCAGGCGTTCCTCGAAAGCCAGGCATGAGTAGGGAAGACTTACTGGAAATCAATAAGAAAATCATCGAATCGGTTGTGAAAGAAGTGGTGGAAAAGTCTCCGCAGGCGATTCTTATCATGGTGACCAATCCTCTGGACACCATGACCTATCTGGCTTTTAAGAGAAGCAAGCTTCCGAAACAGAGGGTCATGGGGATGGCAGGAATCCTTGATACCGCTCGATTCAAAGCTTTTATTGCCATCGAATTAGGTGTATCTGTAGAGGATATCCAAGCGCTCCTATTGGGGGGCCATGGGGATGAGATGGTTCCCCTCCCAAGGTACACAACCATTAGCGGTATTCCTCTTTCACAGCTTCTTTCCAAAGAGACCATCGATCGTCTGGTCGACCGAACCCGAAAAGGCGGTGGAGAGATTGTCAATCTTCTCAAGACAGGAAGTGCCTTCTATGCCCCCTCTGCGGCGGCCATTCAGATGACAGAGGCCATTCTCAAAGACAAGAAGAGAATTCTCCCTTGCTGTGTCTATCTCGATGGAGAATTTGGGTTGAAAGATATCTGTTTCGGTGTTCCGGTTAAGTTAGGGGCAGGTGGGGCGGAATCCATCATCGAGCTTCAATTAACAGAGGAAGAAAAAAGTCTGGTTGCCAAGTCTGCCGAGAGCGTGAAGAAGAGCATTATGGAGCTGAAGCTATAACTAAACGTATAAGGAGCGTCCCGCTTCGCAGGACTTTAGGATCGTAGAGGATAGAGGTAAAAGATAGAGATTCTGCCTCAAGTGAAGCGCTCTTCGAACGAAGTGCTCTTCAAGCGGAGCGATCCTTGACCGAAAGAAGGAGAGATGCGAGAGATTAACGTGAAATTGATCACCGAGAAGGTAAGAGACCTTTGCATAAAGGCCAATACCGATCTCGGAGAGGACGTACTTCAAGCCTTTGATCGAGCGATGGAAAAAGAGGAGTCTCCTTTAGGGTTGGAGATATTGAAGGAATTAAAAGAGAATGCTCGAATTGCAAGAGAAGAGAATGTTCCCATTTGCCAGGATACAGGTTTTGCCGTCGTATTTGTCGAATTGGGACAGGAGGTCCACTTGGTAGGGGGGAGTCTGAATGGAGCCATCGAGGAGGGAGTTCGTCAGGGATATCGAGATGGATATTTGAGAAAGTCCATTTGCCACCCTTTTTCGCGGCTCAATACAGGTGATAATACCCCTGCAATCATCCATACGGAAGTCATTCCTGGAGATAAAATTAAGATTACGGTAGCACCTAAAGGCGGTGGCAGCGAAAATATGAGCCGAGTGGTGATGCTCACGCCATCCGATGGGGTAGAAGGGATTAAGAAATTTGTGGTGCAGAGAGTCAAGGAATCAGGGTCGAACCCCTGCCCTCCGACCATTGTAGGAGTTGGAATTGGTGGAACTTTTGAGCAGGCCGCTCTCCTTGCTAAAAGGAGTTTACTCAGGCCCCTTGGGAATAAAAATCCAGATCCGGAATTGGATCAATTGGAATCGGAGATTTTGACGGAGATTAATAAACTTGGTATTGGGCCACAGGGGTTAGGGGGACGAACCACCTCCCTGGCCGTTCACATTTTAATGATGCCATGCCATATCGCCAGTTTTCCTCTCGCAGTAAACATTCAGTGCCATGCACAGAGACACAAAGAAGTCGTCATATGAAAGGGAGCGGCCAAAGGCCTTGAGGATAGAGGACCGGAAACTAAGTTTCCTTAAGGCATTTAAACCTTAAGCGAAGCGTTCCTCAAACGAAGTGCTCCTCTTGCGGAGGTTGCATGACTCAACCCATTCGATTAAAAACTCCATTGAGCGGTGCCGATGTGGAGCTACTGAAAGTAGGGGATCGCATCTTAATCAATGGCATCATTTACACAGGAAGGGATGCTGCCCATCAAAGGCTCTTTGATTTATTAAAAGAGGGGAGAGACCTTCCTATGGATATCAAGGGACAAATCATCTATTATGTTGGTCCTACCCCTGCTAAACCGGGACAGGTTTTTGGATCCGCGGGGCCCACGACCAGTTATCGCATGGATGCTTACGCCCCATTATTAATCGAGAGGGGTTTAAAGGGAATGATTGGTAAGGGGATGAGATCCGATGCGGTGAAAGAGGCAATGAGAAAGCATAAGGCAGTCTATTTTGCTGCGACAGGCGGGGCTGGGGCCCTTTTGGCCAAACGAATTAAGAAAGCTGAGATCGTGGCCTATGAGGATTTAGGGCCAGAAGCAATCCGGAGATTAGAGGTTGAAGACCTGCCAGTCATTGTGGTCAATGATGTAAGAGGAAATGACCTCTACATTGAAGGAGAAAGAAGATATCGTAAAGGTTAAGGTCATGGTTAAGGATAAAGATAAGCATTTTCTCAATTTTAACCTCATTCTCAACCTGCCTTTAATTTGAGGGCTTAAATTATGGATAAAATCAATCCTGGGTCATTCAAGGCATGGTTGATGCTTCCTCGTTTCCAGTTCTTACCACTTACGGTCATCATGGTTTCCCTGGGGACAGCGATTGCTGCCCATGAAGGCTATTTCCATCTCGGCCATTTTCTCTTAGCCATGTTGGGCTCAATCCTTGTTCACATGACCGTCAATGTCATCAATGATTACCACGACTATGTGGATGGGATTGATCTCAACACTCAAAGAACTCCTTTCAGCGGAGGAAGCGGTGTTCTTCCTTTAAATCTTTTAAAGCCCAAACAGGCCTTCTGGTTTGGAACCATTTGTTTACTCATCGCCATGGTTATTGGATTCTATTTCGTGATGGAAAAAGGTTGGCTTCTTTTTCCTCTCCTTCTTTTAGCAGGTTTTTCTGCCTACTTTTATAATATTTATCTTTCTAAATGGTTCATGGGCGAAATTTTTGCGGGTCTCGGCTTTGGGCCTCTGCTTGTTTTAGGATCCTACTATGTGCAAACAGGAAGATATAGCTGGGAAACATTGGTCGCATCGCTTGCACCGGGGATACTTACCTCAAACCTCCTTTTCCTAAATGAGTTCCCGGACTGGGAGGCAGATCGGAAGGGGGGTAGGAGACATTTCGTTATTTCCCTTGGGAAAAAGGATGCGAGTTATCTTTTTGTGGCTTTTCTCATTGCCTCCTATCTCTGTATTATCTTCGGAGTTCTTACTAAGATGATGCCTGTGTTGACCCTCATTGGTTTGGGAACGATTGGGTTTGGATGGAAGGCGGCTAAAGGGGCATTAAAATATTATGATAGTACAGAAAAGTTGGTTCCGATATTGGGAGCGAATGTCATTACCATCCTTGGAACACAAGCCCTCCTGGCTCTTGGATATGTGATAGCCACGTTGGTTTGATAAGAATTTTAGGAGATTCATGATGAAAATTGAGCTCACAAGACAGAAAGTCCATAATGAATTTACCAAGAAGGTTGAGCTGATCAGTGGGCAAAACCTTTTTGCGTGCTACCAATGTGGGAATTGCACGGCCGGATGTCCCGTGGCGTTTGCCATGGAGGTCGGTCCCCACGAAGTCATTCGATATACGCTTCTGGGTTTGGAAGAAGAGGCTCTACGAGTGAATACCTTCTGGCTCTGTGCCTCTTGCCTCCAATGTACATCGAGGTGTCCGAAAGGAATTGATATTGCCAGGGTCATGGATGCGTTAAGGATGGTGGTGCTGAGAAAGAAGGAAAGAAAGGATGCCATTCAGATTCCAGAATTTCCAGAGGGATTTTTAGAAAAACTTCCCCAGATTGCATTTATCAGCGGATTTAGAAAATTCCTGTCTTAGGGGTATTTTAACGCTATGCGTTATGCCTGCCTGCGCGTAGGCAGGCGCTATGCGTTTTTGGAGTTGGTTATGGATTATCTCTATTTCCCAGGATGTACACTTTATACCAAGGCGAAGAATTTTGATCAAACAGCTCGGAACTGTTCCCTTCTTCTTGGATTTGAATTAAAGGAACTTAAAAATTGGACCTGTTGCGGGGCCACCTTTCCGTTGGCCACCGATAACATTATGGCACTTCTCCCGCCATCCAGAATTCTGGCCACAGCGAGGGAGGAGGGAACGGTTCTGACCACTCTTTGTGCTGTCTGCTTCAATGTAATCAAAAGGACGAACCGATTGATTCAAGGAGACGGGGAGAAGAGGGATAAAATCAATAATTTTATTGAAAAGAACTATCAGGGGGATCTTCAAATCCTACATTACTTAGAGATCCTGAAGCAAGACATTGGGTTCCCCCAACTCAGGGAGAAAGTAAAGAAGCCTTTGGAAGGGCTTCTTGCAGCCCCCTATTATGGTTGTATGCTCCTTAGACCTTTCAAAGAAATGGGGTTTGACGATAAAGAGAAGCCTACTCTCTTTGAAGAGTTTCTTGAAGCACTGGGAGCCAAGGCTATTGAATTTCCCTACAAGATCGAATGCTGTGGATCTTTTCAATCGGTGGGTTCACCGGATGTAGCCACAGAATGTGCTTACAAAATTCTTGGTTCTGCCATTCAAAACGGGGCAGAGGCGATGGTCTCTACTTGTCCGATGTGTACCTTTAACATTGATCATAAACAGTCTGACATCAAACAGAAACACCTTGATTTTAAACCGATCCCGGTATTCTATTTTACCCAACTCCTCGGAATCGCCATGGGACTGGATTATCGAACCCTGGGGTTTGAGCAGAATGCGGTGGATCCTTTGCCCCTTCTAAGCGAGAAAGGATTTCTATAGACCTCCCCTCTCTCTTCCTTTTGAGGGGAGGGCAAGGGGGTAGTAGTTATGGGTGTTGGTTGTGAGTAAAGAATGGAGTGAGAGCAGACAAACGGAAGTAAGTAATTCTCACAATGGTTTCATAAAAAAGGCGATGGTCATCGGTGGAGGGATTGCTGGGATTTCTGCATCGATAGATTTAGGGAACGGGGGGTATGAAGTGGTCCTGGTTGAGAAGCTTCCTTCCATCGGAGGACGTATGCTTCAGCTTTCTGAAACCTTTCCCACCCTCGATTGCGCACAGTGCACATTAACTCCTAAAACCGTGGAAACCGGTCAACATCCTCTCATCAAACTTCTTACCTATTCTGAGGTAGATCGTGTTGAGGGGAGGGCCGGAGACTTTAGGGTTAAAATTCGAAGAAAAGCGGCTTACGTAGATTGGGAGAAATGCACAGGTTGTGGACTTTGCCAACAGAAATGCCCTTCTAAAAATCCGTCCGAATTTGATCGGGCCATGGGATTGGAGAAGGCCATCTATACTTTGTCACCACAGGCCGTTCCCAATAAGCCTGTCATCAATCCAAACCATTGTCGTTATTTTCAGGAGCAAAAATGTAAGGTCTGCCAAAAGATTTGCCCGGTTGGAGCCATTGACTACGAACAGCAGGATCGTTTTGTAGAAGAAAGGGTTGGAGCGATTGTGACCGCAGTGGGTTTTGATTTGATTCCCGTAAAGAGTTTTGGCGAGTACGGATATGGTGAGGTTCCCGATGTCATCGATGGTCTTGCGTTTGAGAGACTCAATTCTGCATCCGGGCCGACCACGGGCGAGATTCGAAGACCCTCGGATGGCAAGATTCCTAAAGAAGTGGTTTTCATTCAATGCACAGGGTCAAGAGATCCTGAGCGTTATATGCCATACTGCTCAAGGGTTTGTTGCATGTATACGGGCAAGCATGCTCGACTTTATAAACACAAGGTCCATGATGGGCAGGCGTATATTTTCTATATGGATATCCGCTCAACAGGAAAGGGATATGAAGAGTTCATTCAGCAAGGGATGGAAGAAGAGGGAATCCTCTATTTGAGAGGAAGAGTTTCCCGAATCTTTCGAGAGCGAGACAAGGTCATCGTCTGGGGTGTGGACACCTTGACGGGGAAAAAAGTTGAGGTCTCAGCAGATATGGTGGTCCTGGCTACTGCGATGATTCCTCAGAAAGATACGAAGGAGCTGGCGGGGAAGCTGGGGATCAAGGCCGATGAATATGGTTTCTTAACAGAGGCCCAGAGGAAATTGAGACCTGTTGAAACGGATATCGAAGGAATCTTTATCGCAGGCTGTGCCCAGGGGCCAAAAGATATTGCTGATGCCGTGGCCCATGCGAATGCTGCGGCAAGTAAAGTCCAGGGACTGTTTGCAAAACATTAAGAAGGCTGTAGGATAGAGGAGCGGCCTTCGGCCTTGAGGGAAGAGGCAAAAGAAGAGAGAATTTGCCTTAAGTGAAACGCTCCTCAAGCGGAGCGATCCTCAAACCTTAAGCAAAGCGGTTATGAAAAGATTGGGTGTCTTTATTTGTCATTGTGGGGTCAATATTGCCGGAACGGTGGATGTCAAATCGGTTGCTGAAAAGATAGGTAAGATTGAGGACGTGGCCCACAGCACGGATTATATCTATATGTGTTCAGAGCCAGGGCAGCAGATCGTTCGCGAGGCGATTCGTGATCAAGGTCTGGATGGGGTGGTGGTGGCCTGTTGTTCACCCAGTATGCATGAGAATACGTTCCGTAAGGCGGTCAAATCTCAGGGGATGAATCCCTATCTCTGTGAGATTGCCAATATTCGGGAACAATGTAGCTGGGTCCATCAGAAGGAGAAAGAAGAGGCGACCCGAAAGGCAGAAGAGATCATCCAGGCTACCCTTGAGAAGGTAAGAAGGAATGAGCAGCTCGAAGCGATCGCCGTGGCCATTAACCGAAGAGTATTGGTGATCGGCGGAGGTATTGCGGGAATCACGGCTTCCCTTGATCTGGCAGAAGGAGGTTATGAAGTCATTCTTTTGGAGAGAGAAGCGGCACTGGGGGGCCACATGGCCCAATTGTCAAGGACCTTTCCAGACCTCGATCCTGCCTTTAATGGACTCCTCTCGAAGACGTTAGAGGTGGAAGGGCATCCAAAGATCCAACTTTACTGTTATTCGGAATTAGAAGAGGTGAAGGGTTATGTGGGGAATTTTGAGTTGGTCATTCGGAAAAAAGCCACTTCAGTGGCTGGTGAGAAATGTACGGGGTGTGGCGTCTGTATTGAGAATTGTCCTGTAGAGTATGTTTCGGAGTTCGAAAGGGGAATGGGGATGCGAAAAGCCATTGACCTCCTGTACCCTTCGAGCGTTCCGAATAAACCTGTGATCGATCGGGAACATTGCCGACACTTTATTGATGGAACGTGTCATCGATGCGAAGAGGTCTGTCCTGAGAAGGCCATCCATTTCGAGCAAGAAGATGAACGAATTTTGGACAAGGTCGGAGCGATTGTGGTCGCCACTGGCTACGACCTCTATCCCAAGGAGCAATTAGGGGAATATGGATATGGTGAAATCCCGGATGTGATTGATGGGCTTGCTTTTGAACGAATGCTTTCGCCCGACGGTCCCACGAAAGGTAAGATCCTTCGACCCTCTGACAGGAAAGTACCCAAGGAGATGGTTTTTATTCAGTGTGTGGCTTCGAGGGATCCGGACCGATACATGCCTTATTGCTCTCGCATTTGCTGTATGTACACGGCCAAGCATGCGAAAATTTACAAAGAGCAGGTTCCGGACGGGCAGCCCTATATCTTTTACATGGATATCCGCTCAGACTGCAAAGGTTATGAGGAATTCCTTCAGAAAACCATTGAAGAGAAAGGCCTTCTTTATCTCAGGGGCCGTGTCTCCAGGGTTTTTCAGGATGATGGGAGAGTTAGGATATTGGGAGTTGATACCTTAACAGGAAAAATGGTAGAAGTAGCAGCAGATATGGTTGTCTTGGCGACAGCCATTGTGCCCAGTCATGGAGTAAAAGATTTAGCGGCTAAATTGAGAGCGACAGTGGACCGACATGGTTTTTTGACCGAGGCCCATATCAAACTCTACCCTGTGGAAAGTTCGACCAAAGGAATTTATCTTGCCGGTTGCGGCCAGAGTCCAAAAGATATTTCAGATACTGTCTCTCAGGCTTCTGCCACCGCCAGTAAAATTCAGGCATTGCTTTCCACAGATAAACTTCTTCAAGATCCCTTAATTGCTTTTGTCGACGAGGGGATTTGTAGCGGGTGTGGGATCTGTGTGGAGATCTGTCCTTATGAAGCAAGGGAAATGGATCCTCGTCATGGAATTTCAATCGTCCACAGTGCACTCTGCCAGGGATGCGGTGCTTGCATTGCTTCTTGTCCAAATAATGCCTGTGAGTTAAGAAATACTTCAGCGAACCAGGTATTTCGGATACTTGATACGTTTGTTTAGAAGACGCTAAGCGCTTAGCTTGCCTACCGCAGGCAGGCGCTATGCGCATAGCGATAAAGAGGGAGGAGATAAAATTGGAAACCCTAACCAGTGTGGGGAAAGTTGCTTCTTCTTTTTTAGAAGAAGCTAAGAAGAAGAGCGGAGAAAATCTGGGCCTATGTTACCAGTGTCTGAAGTGTACAGCGGGTTGCCCCACTGCTCCCTACATGGATATCCGGCCCAACAATATCATTCGGATGATTCAGATGGGGATGAAAAAAGAAGTTTTAGGGAGCAGTGCCATCTGGTTTTGCGTTTACTGTCAGACTTGTGGAACTCGTTGTCCGAATGAGATCCACATCGGGGTCCTCATGGATGCCTTAAGGGAGATGGCCATGGAAGAGGGAATTCCTGCAAAAGAGAAGAATATCCATCTTTTCCATGAGGCTTTTATCCAGAGCGTCCGGAGAGGGGGAAGAGCCCATGAAGTAACCATGCTGATGGAATATATACTCAAGAGCAAAGACTTAATGAAGGATTCTCTCCTTCCTGGTGTGAAGCTTTTTTTAAAGGGTAAATTTCCCTTGCTCCCCAGCTTTATCAAGGGGAGAGGTGAGATCAAAAAGATTTTTGAGAAATGCACCAAAAAATAGTGAAAGGGCCAATTTGGAATAATGGAATGATGATGATCTCGTAAAAAGTCCCTAAAGAGGGAAAACGTCATGCTGAACTTGATTCAACATCTAACACAATCAATGAGTTATGAGACCCTGAAACAAGTTCAGGGTGACAAATCAGGACTTTTTACGAATCCATC
>DCVM01000076.1 GCA_002327985.1 Syntrophaceae bacterium UBA2188
GACTTGCATGTGTTAGGCACGCCGCCAGCGTTCGTTCTGAGCCAGGATCAAACTCTCCAGTTTTTATCTGAAAATGATCCTTTTCAAAGGAAATAATATAAAAGACCCAGAAACAGTAACCCCTATTCTTTTATCAAAGAACGTACAAAGCCGAACCCAACTAATATAAACCAGACTTATCAGATTGTCAAGAAATAAATTTTCAAAGAGGAAAAACAACCATGCAGTTAAATACATCCTATCAAAATAAATCCTTTTTGTCAAGGGGTTTTAAGTTTTATACGCCGGTACTTCTTTTTCCCTGCCCTTAATGAAGCCTCCCCCTTATCACCTAAATCATCGAGGGTTATCACAACGTCGAATTTATCGATTCTCTTTTTATTAAAATACCCTCCGCCTTGCTCAATTAATCGCCTCGCCTCTGAGCTTGAACCACAGAGACCTGCTTCTTCAAATAACTTAAATATTGGAATTCCTTGGATAAATTTTTCTTTATCCATATAGGTAGTCGGTATGGAAGCCTCGTCCTTGTCATCTCCCGAAAAGAGGGCTTGAGACGCTTCCTTTGCCTTTATAGCCTCCTCTTCCCCATGTACAATTCGAGTTGCCTCAAACGCCAGCCTCTCTTTGGATCTTCTAATGTCAGCCCCATTAAATTTCCCATATTCTTCTACCTCTTCCATGGGCAGAAAGGTGAACAGAGCTAAAAACCTTTCCACATCCCGATCATCGGTATTGATCCAAAATTGAAAATATTCATAAGGAGAGGTTCGCTCGGGATCTAACCAGACTGCTCCTCTTTCAGTCTTTCCCATCTTTCTACCATCAGCCGTCATGATCAGGGGAAAGGTGATCCCATAAGCTTGTTTCCCTTCAAGACGACGGATGAGATCGATCCCAGCCACAATGTTGCCCCACTGATCACTCCCTCCCATTTGAATGATACAGTTGTGATGCTCAAAAAGATACCAAAAATCATAGGCCTGAAGGAGTTGATAATTGAACTCAATAAAAGAAAGTCCTGTCTCCAACCGAATCTTTACCGATTCAGTGGCCAGCATGCGATTGACACTAAAATGAACGCCGATATCTCTCAGAAAATCAATATAATTAAGCTTTGTCAACCAATCAGCATTATTTAAAAGAAGAGCCCTGGACTCCGAAAAATCTAAAAACCGAGAAAACTGCCTCTTCTGGGTTTCAGCATTTTTATTTATTTCCTCATAAGTCAAGATCTGACGCATCTCATCCTTGCCACTTGGGTCCCCGACCAAACCGGTCCCACCACCCACCAAGGCTATCGGTTGATGGCCGTGTCTCTGCATGTGGGCTAAGGACATAATAGGCACCAAATTCCCAACGTGAAAACTTGAAGCCGTGGGATCAAAACCAATATAACAGCTGACCTTACCCTCTAATATCTCAGGGACTTTTCCTTCATCAGTGACTTTCTCAATAAAACCCCTCTCCTGAAAAACATCAAAAACGGTCTTCTCATGTTTAAAAGTTTTAACCACCCTTAACTCCTCTCATCGAATGGAACTTTGATCCTCTGTATATTTTGGGATTTCCCTGTTTTCGGATCGACTTCGATCACCACTCCTTGCAGTTCGATCCCCTCT
Source organism: Syntrophaceae bacterium UBA2188 (assembly GCA_002327985.1). Classification (GTDB taxonomy): domain Bacteria; phylum Desulfobacterota; class BSN033; order BSN033; family UBA1163; genus UBA1163. The sequence goes on from DCVM01000076.1 coordinate 1,623, forward strand.
GTAGCCACGTCAAATTTCCATGGGATTTGGGTCAATAAACGCTCCAAGGCGACCTGCTTACGAATTCCGATCACAGAGGCTAAGGGGCCTGTCATTCCGACATCCGTGATGAAAGCCGTTCCCTCATTCAATATCCTTTCATCACCCGTCTGGACATGGGTATGGGTTCCCAAAACAGCACTGACCTTCCCATCTAAAAACCAACCCATCGCCATTTTTTCTGAAGTCGCTTCTGCATGAAAATCGACCAGAATCATGTTCGTCTCTTTTCTTAACAGCTCGACTTCTTTTTCTCCAACACGAAAGGGGCAGTCCAGATGCTTCATGAAAACCCTACCTTCCAAATTTAGGACACCCACCTTCTGCCCGTTACCCGAACGAAAGACACCTTTCCCTCTCCCTGGAACTTTGGGGGGATAATTTGCAGGTCTTAAAATACGAGGTTCCTCATCCAGAAATGGTATAATTTCTTTCTTCGCCCAAATATGGTTTCCAGAAGTCAGTACATCCACTCCTTGATCCAGAAACTCAATGGCAATCGTGGGTGTTATCCCCATGCCCCCGGCTGCATTCTCGCCGTTCGCAATCGTGAACTCAATCTTATGATCAGCAATCACCTTTCTTAAAACACGCTCGAGCGCTTGCCGACCTGCTTTTCCGATGATGTCCCCCACCATAAGAATCTTCATTTCAAAAGGTCCTATGTTCGGATTTAATAGTCGCATAGTCGATTAGTCCTTTAGTTCAATAGTCAAAGACAATTAGACTACAGGACGATTAGACTACGAAACTATTTGGCATAATCGACGGATCGCATTTCTCTGATCACCGTCACTTTAATCTGTCCGGGGTAAGTCAATTCCTTCTCGACCTTCCTGGCAATATCTCTGCCAAGAATGACCGAATCTTCATCAGAGATACGATCAGGCTGAACCATGATACGAATTTCCCTGCCCGCTTGAATGGCATAAGATTTTTCAACCCCCGGGAAGGACTGGGCGATCTTCTCCAAATCCTCTAATCTTTTTACATAGGTTTCAAGCATCTCACGCCTTGCCCCTGGCCTTGCCCCTGAAAGAGCATCAGCAGCCTCCACCAAAATATCAAGGATGGACTCAGGCTTTTCCTCTTCATGATGGGCAACAATGGCGTGGACAATCATAGGTGATTCCCCATATTTCCTTGCCAGTTCTGCTCCAATCTTCCCATGGGACCCTTCCACTTCATGATCGACAGCCTTTCCAATGTCATGAAGAAGACCCGCTCTCTTGGCTTGCTTCACATTGGCCCCAAGTTCTGCAGCCATGATTCCGCAAAGAAACGCCACTTCCAAAGAGTGCTGATAGACGTTCTGGGCAAAGCTCGTTCGATATTTGAGTCGCCCGATCAGTTTGATCAATTCGGGATGCATGCTATGGACACCCACATCAAAAGTCGCTTGTTCCCCTGCTTCACGGATGGTTGTTTCGACTTCCTGCTCCACTTTTTGGACAATCTCTTCAATCCGAGCAGGATGGATCCGTCCATCGCTCACCAGACGTTCCAAGGCAATTCGGGCAATCTCCCTGCGAACAGGATTAAATCCTGAAAGAATTACAGCCTCTGGTGTGTCGTCGATGATCAGATCGATTCCGGTCGCTGCTTCGAGCGCTCGGATGTTTCGACCTTCACGACCGATGATGCGGCCTTTCATCTCTTCATTCGGGAGATTGACCACAGAAACGGTTTTCTCAGCGACATATTCTCCAGCATAACGTTGAACGGCCAGACTGATAATCTCTTTCGACTTTTTATCGGCAAGTTCCTTGGTTTCCTCTTCGACCTTTTTTATCCTCTTGGCAGCTTCATGTTTTGCCTCGTTTTCCATAGATTCTATCAAGAACCGCTTTGCCTCTTCAGAAGACATCTTCGCAATGCTCTCCAATTGGACACGTTGCTTTTCAAAAAGGGCTGCAACCTTCTTCTCTTGTTCTTGAATCATTTTTTCTTGCTGGGTCAAAGCCTTTTCCCTGCGACCGATGTCTCCTTCTTTGGTTTCCATGAGCTCAATCTTTTTGTCCAGATGAGATTCTCTCTGGATCAATCTTTTTTCCAGGTTCTGAAGTTCTTGACGTTTCTCCATCGTCTCTTTTTCAAACTCAGCCTTTTCTTGATAGAATTTATCTTTGGCCTGGAGGAGGGCTTCCTTCTTTAATATCTCCGCCTTCTTCTCAGCTTCCTCGATCAAGCGTTTGGCGACCTCTTTGGCAGAAACAATCCTGGCCTCAGAAAATCTCTTTCTAACAAGGAATCCAATGATCCCTCCAAGGAATGCAATCACAGAAATGAGAATGATGTACATCTCAATGGATAACTTCAATGGTCCTTTCACCTCCTTATATTGAAAATCGCATAGCGCCTTGGGCATAGCGCATAGCGTAATGACAAAAAACAAAAACTATTTTCATAGTACTCACTTTCCTGCCACAGGAAAAGCTACCTCCCCGCATGGTTTATGATTACAAGATAACAATATTTTTTGCCTCGTGATTCAACTAAACATCACCGATACAACTCATTAACGCAACTTAAAAAAAATAAAATCTTCAGTTTAGAAAAAAGGGAGTTTTGGAATGGGATAGAGAAAAAGACAGGTTCAATGGAACCCGACATGGAAGAAAAATTGAGGGGAGCCCCAAGGTTGATTTCCAATTGACCTTCATTATTATGCAAAACCCTGCTTTCCTTTGAAAGAAGGAGTCCGTGTTGTTTCTCTTTTCCTCCATAACGAGACCACCTTTAAGGGGAGAACGATAGAGGGATAGATGGTCTAATTTGATAGAGATCATTAACCATCTTCCCCATCGACTCCACATCTTTGGAAAATTCTGCAGGATTTCGATCAATTTCCAAACGATCATAGGTATCAAACCCATTTCTCTTCTCATATCAGGATCGATGAAATATTTTCCTTCCCTCTATTCCACCACACCTTTCATTTTCTGAAGACGGTGTTGATCTTAAATCCCCTGCTTAATGTCCTATGGCCAGTGATCCTAACCAACCATTCGAAAAGGGTCCCTCTTTTTAAGGTCGCCAATCAAAAATCCTCTGGTCAACCCGAATACAGCAGGGGGAAATCAACCAGTAAGCGGCGTCTTTTCTAACTCCATCCCTCCCATTTTGATATCAATTTTCTCAGCTAAATCTTTCGATTTGGTCTCAACCTCCCGGAGCAGAGCCATCCTTTTTTCCTTTTCTTTTAAAAGATCATCCGCAATATTTAGAGCGGTTAAAATCGCCACGTTTAGTGTCGAAACGCTCTTTGTTTTTTTTAAAACCTCATCCATCTTTTCGTTGACATATTTGGCCACTTCCTGGATATAATTTTCCTCTGCATCCGTTTTGACGGTGTAGGTTTGGCCAAACACCTTAATCTCAACCAATCGTTCTGTTCCCATCTCCTCACAACTTTCAAAATGATTTCAGGGACCCGGTTAGGTATCGACGTTTTTAAAACGATGAAGGAGTTGATCTATTCGTGTCCTAACCTTTTCTCTATCCTGAGAGAGAAGTTTCATCTTCTTTTCGAGCTGAGCAACCTTCTCTCTCTCCTCCTCCAGGGCAGCGGCCAGATGATCTCTCTCCTTCTTAACTTGATGAAATGTTGCTAAAAGATGACGGACTTTTTCTTCGAGGTCTCCAAGCAATCCTTGTTCTTCCTCGGCGGCCCCTTTAGCTGTCTGTTGGTCTAATGTTATTTCTCCAGCCATAAAAAGTCAACCCTAATAGAAACCATCATTGAAAATCGCAAAATTAGCAATGGTCAATTAACAATGAATTGAAAATTTTCTTCTTTTTTTTGCTAAATGCTAATTTTGCAATGCTAATTCTTCAATGATCTTTATTTAAGTTGTGCTGAGCAAAAAGGCTTTGATGAATTCGTCAATTTCTCCATCCATCACTCGATCGACTTGGTGAATCACCTTGTTGCTACGGTGATCCTTAACCATTTTATAGGGGTGCATAATATATGAACGAATCTGGCTCCCCCAGGCAATCTCCTTTTTGGTGTTGTGAAGGTCCTGAAGTTTCTCTTCTTTTTCTTTCAATTCCTTTTCATAAATGCGTGCCCTCAATATCTTCAAGGCAGTCGCCTTATTCTTATGCTGGGACCGCTCATTTTGACATTGAACAACGATACCTGTAGGGAGGTGAGTGATTCGTACCGCCGAATCGGTTTTGTTCACATGTTGCCCTCCTGCCCCACTTGAGCGAAAGGTATCTATTCTTAAATCTTTTTCATCGATCTGCACCATAATGTCATCAGAGATTTCTGGGATGACAAAAACCGATGCGAAAGAAGTATGCCTTCTTGCTCCCGCATCGAAAGGAGAAATCCGAACCAAGCGGTGGATTCCACTCTCTGCTTTCAAATACCCATAGGCGTAACGGCCATGGGCCATAAAGGTAACGTTTTTTAAACCGGCTTCTTCACCTGGGAGGATATCAATAATTTTTGTACCAAAATTCTTTTTCTCCGCCCATCTCAGATACATCCTCAGAAGCATTTCCACCCAATCCTGAGCTTCCGTTCCACCTGCACCTGCATTGATGCTGACAATGGCATGGTTTGGATCGTGTTCCCCTCCTAACATCCTCTTAAACTCAATCTCTTGAAGGGAGACTTCACTTTTTTGTACCCTCTCGGATAACTCCTGAGCCTCCTGCTCATCCCCCTGTTCCTCAAGCAGTTGGAGGAGGATCTCCATCTCCTCCAACGTTTTCTTCTCTTCTTCCCAAGGGGAAAGACTCTCTAAGATGAAAGTTCGTTCTTTTAAAATCTTTTGAGCCGCTTCACCCCCTTCCCAAAAATCTGGTTTGGCGATCATCTTTCCAATCTCATCTAATCTTTTTCCTTTTCCTTCGACGTCAAAGAGGACCTCTAAGGGACTCCAGGCGGCCCTTTAACTCTTTCAACCGATCTCTTAACTCAACCAACATAAAATAATCCTTTCTGTTTAAGCATTGAAACTTATCATAACTTAAATCAAAAAAAATGTAAATCTGTGAAAATAACTTATTGAAATAAAATAAGAAGCTTTTTAATATGCTCTTTTATCTTTTTGTCAAGATGGGAACAATCTCTTCTCCTACCAATGCAGGGTTTCTAACTACTCTAACGCCTGCTTGACTCAATGCCTCCATCTTCTCCTTAGCTGTTCCTTTCCCTCCCGCAATAATCGCACCTGCGTGCCCCATTCTCCTACCAGGAGGAGCAGTCAAACCGGCAATAAAAGCCAATACTGGTTTATGAACATACCTTTCAATAAATTGAGCTGCCTCTTCCTCTGCCGTTCCACCAATTTCGCCGATCATGATCACTGCATCTGTACGGGGATCTTTCTCAAAATAGGCCAAGAGATCGACAAAGTTTAGCCCAATGATCTGATCTCCCCCAATCCCCACGCAGGTCGATTGCCCGATTCCCTTTTTGGTCAATTGATCGACGACCTCATAGGTGAGTGTTCCACTACGAGAGATGATTCCAATTGTGCCCGGCTTATGAATATAACCTGCCATTACTCCGATTTTACATTTACCGGGCGAAATGATACCAGGAGTATTGGGACCAATCAACTTTGCGTCTGTTCCCTTGAGATATTGCCGAACCACCACCATGTCCAGCGTTGGAATCCCCTCGGTCAGACAGACAATGGTTGAAATTCCTGCTTCAGCCGCCTCCAGGATGGCATCTCCAGCAAAAGCAGGGGGGACAAAAATCGCAGAGGCGTTGGCCTTCGTATTCTTGACCGCTTCCGATACACTATTAAACACTGGAATTCCATCAATGCTTTGCCCGCCTTTCCCGGGGGTCACACCTGCCACGACCTTTGTCCCATACTCCACCATCTGGCGGGTATGAAACATTCCCTCATTTCCTGTGATTCCCTGAACCACGACTCGTGTGTTTTCATCTACCAATATACTCATGCTCACCTCCAGATAAAAGAAAGCACCAGGCAGTTAGCAGAAGGCAGAAAAAATCCAAATTAAGGAAACGGCCTACTGCTTCCTGCTTACTGTCTTCTTAATGCCTCCACCACCTTCTCAGCGCCGTCCTTCATTCCAATGGCCACAGTGAAATTGAGGCCTGATTCATTGAGTATCCTTCTGCCCTCTTCCACATTTGTCCCTTCCAATCTCACCACGATAGGAATATTGACTTTCACCTCTCGAACAGCCTCGGTCACCCCCTTCGCAAGCGTATCGCAGCGGAGAATTCCTCCAAAAATATTGATGAATACCACCTTCACCCCAGGATCGGACATCAGGATCTTGAATCCGTTTTTAACCATTTCAACCGTTGCTCCACCTCCGACGTCAAGAAAGTTTGCAGGCTCTGCCCCCGCCACTTTAATAATGTCCATTGTCGCCATGGCAAGGCCTGCTCCATTTACCATGCAACCAACATTCCCATCCAATTTGATGTAATTCAAATTATACTTGGAGGCTTCCACCTCAAGAGGGGCCTCTTCATTGAGATCCCTGAGTGCAGCTATTTCCTTATGTCGGAAAAGACCATTATCATCTAAATTCATCTTGGCATCGAGGGCCATAAATTCCCCACCCTGGGTGAGAACAAGAGGATTAATTTCAGCCAGTAAACAATCCTTCTCACAAAACGCCTTATAGAGACCAAAAATAACATTCCTCATCTTCCCCACCTGAGCCGGTTCGAGTCCAAGCCCATAACCGATTTTATTCGCATGGAAAGCTCTCAGCCCAGCGCTTGGCTCTACCCACTCTTTTATAATTTTCTCCGGAGACTCCGCTGCCACTTTCTCAATCTCCACTCCCCCCTCTCGACTGGCCATGATCACAGGACAAGCCTTTGACCGATCGATGACGACTCCTAAATAGAGTTCCTCTTGAATCTCCATCCCTTCCTCAATCAGAACTTTCCGAACAAGCCGACCAGAGGGTCCGGTCTGATGGGTGACCAATGTCATTCCAATAATCTCCTTGGTAACCTTCTCCGCATCTTTAGGATGGTTTACAATTTTGACGCCTCCTCCTTTCCCTCTTCCACCCGCATGGATCTGTGCTTTTACAACAATTCTTTTCTCTCCTATCCCTTCAGCGATTTTGAGTGCCTCTTCAGGAGTTTCAGCTACTCCTCCTTTTGGAACAGGAACCCCATAGCTTTTCAGGATCTCTTTAGCCTGATATTCATGAATTTTCATTCCATCTCCTCCCCCTCCAGAAATTAGGCGGCCTTATTATAACGGATTTCATTAACCTAAAAAAGGAAAAAATAATAAACGAATTCAAAGGAGTTTTAGGGGTACACTTCAATGTGCATATGTCATTATGAATTGGTCATCAGTGCTTTTTCGTTGACATACAACTTTTTTTATTAGTACATTCAACCCATATAACCCATATCAAAATGAGTTTTTATCACTATCACTAATTCCGTGTAGGAGTTCGTTATGCTTAAGAAAAATTTTATTGGTCTGATCGGCATCGTCGTCCTTGTGGTTGTGGTACTGGCCGGGATTTGGTTTTATTCGAGCCGAGCACTAAAGAAATCTTCTCCGCCGATACCGGTCGGCGCAAACAAGGCGCTGGCGGAGCACAGCAAAATATTCAAGAAGGGCGTGGAAAAGGTCGGGGGCAATATCTTTGTGGCCATCGGTTACGGCATCGCCAATTCCATTATGATTGAGGGCGATGAGGGCGTGATCATTGTCGACACCATGACCACCATGGAAGAGGCCGCTGAAGTCCTAGCCGAATTCCGGAAGATAACCCCAAAACCAGTTAAGGCCATCATCTACACCCATTCCCATCCTGACCATGTCTTTGGCGCCGAGGCCTTTGTTGCCGTCGCCGGTCGGCCCGAGATCTACGCTCATGAAACCACCGAAAACCATGTCAAAAGGCTCTTTACCGATATCGGGCCGATCATCGGATCACGGTCCCTGCGGATGTACGGCAATTTTCTCGCTCCCGGCCAGGTGCTTAACGTGGGTATCGGTCCCTTGGTGGGGATAAAGCCAGACAGCAAACTCGGCTTTGTCCGCCCTACCAGGACCTTTTCCGAAACCCTTGAGGCGGAGGTGGCCGGCATCCCCTTCAAGCTGATCTATGCGCCCGGCGAGACGGACGACCAAATTGTGGTCTGGCTGCCCAAACAGAAGGCGCTGATACCTGCGGACAACTTCTACTGGGCCTTTCCCAATCTTTACACGATTCGAGGAACCACATTCCGCAACTTGAAGCAGTGGTACAAAAGTTTGGATAAGATGCGGGACTTGAACCCAGAATACTTGGTGCCCTGCCACACCCGTCCAATCGTCGGCGCTAAAAAGATACAGGAAATCCTCACCAATTACCGGGACGCTATTCAGTATGTCCATGACCAGTCTATCCGGGGCATCAACGCCGGACTGACGCCGGATGAATTGGCCGAGCAGATCAAACTTCCGCCCCATCTGGCCGAGGCGCCCTATCTGCAACCTTTCTACGGTAACGTATCCTGGTCGGTGCGGTCCATGTTTACGGGCAACCTTGGCTGGTTCGACGGCGATGCGGCCACCCTGCAGCCCCTGACCCGCAAAGAGCAGGCCCGCCTGGTAGCCAGGCTGGCCGGGGGAGAAAAGGAGCTGGTCCGGCATGCTAAGGAACTTCTGAAAAAGAAAGAGTTCCAGGCTGCCTTGGAGCTCACCGGCCATTTGATTCAATTGAATCCCGGGCATGCCGAGGCCAAAGAGATCCGGATCAAAGCCTTATCGGCCCTGGGGGAAAGGGAAGAGAATCCCAACGCCCGGCATTATTATCTAACCGAGGCCCTGGAAATCCGGGATGGGTTTGTGTCTTTATCCAAGGCTAAGCCTTCTCCAGGGGCCTTAAAAGATATTCCCCTGCAGAGCTTTTTCGACTTGATGGCTGTGAACTTGGACCCGAAAGCCAGCGCCGAAGTTAACCAGGTAGTGGGGATGATCTTTTCCGACACCCAGGAAGCGTTCACTATTCATGTGCGCCATGGGGTGGCCGAAATCAGACCGCGGTTACTGCAAGACCTGGACTGCTTAAATCTCGATCTCATGGTTAGGGCGGATTCCAAGCTTTGGAAGGAAATGCTGGTCAAAATCCGCAACCCGCTGGTGACCCTGGCCGGCTTCAAATACAAGAAAGGCAACGCCATTGCCTTCGGAAAATTCCTGAAGCTCTTTGAACAGCCCAAGATGAAGCGGCCCTTTGAGCCGGTGGCGGGTTCTTAGATGGAGCAGGGGGCCAAGATAGAGCAGGATAGAGTAAGGGTCATTCGTAAAAAAGTTGGCCCTGTCGTGTTAACTTACTTTTTTCTACCACTTTTTTTGTTCCCCCTTTCTTCTCCTCTCTCCTTTCCTAAAATATTTTGGCGGCTAAGATAAATTGTTTCTTCCTGTACTCTGCCTTTTTAGATTTTGCCTTACAATACAACATTGCAAATAAGCGTCAATCCGAAGTTGTGATAAAGTTGACAAACATGTGAATTCACGGTGTTGATTCAATTTTGGATTGACGCATGAAGAACAGAGCCACTGCGCGAATAAAAAAGATTATCCTATGGGGTTTCAATCGGGGAACTTCCCTTACAAGTTGCCAAAACTTAGCAACGCAGGCAATTTAACACCAAATTGAACAGGTATCAATGAAAAAAAACGGTGCTTCGCACCAACCTTTGTTTTCTACCGCGCAGCGGTTTAGTTCTTCTATCGGCAATCGTTAACTCTTAAAACATGCTTCGGTTGTAGATAATTAGATACCGTCGACAATCACAAACTAATGACTAAACTCTTGCACTTTTTCTTGCGTGCATAAAAAGGCTGTTATCCTAAAATAGGCTAAAGAAAGCGCCAACTTATCTTAGCCCAGAAAGGAGAACAGCCCATGAGAATCCAAAATGCCAGACAAGAGATCCGGAACATATTATCCTTCTTCTCCGAAAGTTTTTCAAGACCTTCCTTTAAAATCTTCTCTTGCTTTATCATCGGTTTCATCCAGTTGGGTAAAGAAGTTCATACCTCTTCCATGGTCCAGTCTCTTGCTCATTCGTTTTTGCACCGATCGCTCTCGAGCTTTACTCGATTCCTGGGACAAAACCTTTGGGCCATGGAAGAGCTCACCCAGACCGCCCTTGATCAATTCTTTCAGACGTTGCGGATCGGTGTCCGGGATGTCCTGTTTCTTATCGTCGATGACACGCCTGTTCAAAAGACGGGCAAGAAGATTCCTGGCTGCGGTTGGCATAAGGATCATGCCCAAAATATGGCTAATGTCTTTGGCCACCAATGGGTTGTTTCGGCCCTGCTCTACAAAGAGTTTCTTTTGCCCTGCTGGGCCAAGCTCTATCACCCGAAAGGAGTGCGGGGTTGCGGTCCATTTGAGACCAAAATCGCCTTGGCTCAAAAGATCATCCGGACCCTTGCACTACCAATCCCTTGTAAACTCTACATCTTGGCCGATAGCTGTTACTGGGCCAAAACCCTGGCTAAGGCCTGTCGAAGGTGTGGCTACCATATGATTTCGCAACTCAAATCCAATTCGGTCCTCTGGATTCATGGGAGAAAGACCAGCGTCAAAAGCCTGTTGAATCTGGCTTCTTCCTATCGAGAGGTTTCCCTGTTCGTGTATGGGAAAACCAAAACCCTTCGCATTGCCAGGTTTATGGGAGACATTAAGGGCCTGGGGAAAGTGGCCGTCGTGGTGGTGAAAGAAAAACGTAAAAAACCCATTTACCTGGTCTGCACGAATATCCATTTAGCTGCCATCGATATCATCAAGTATTACGCCAAACGCTGGAAGATCGAACAGATGATCAAAGACCTCAAGCAACGCCTCGGATTCGGAGATTATCAGGTTCGAAATCTTCAGTCCATCGAGCGCCATGTGACTTTGGTCCTTCTGAGCTATTTTGTTTTAATCTTTCTCAAGATCCTTCAATACTTAAAGGATGAAAAGATGTGTCTCGATTTATCTATTCGATGGTTGGCCTTCCAGGGACGAAACAACATTTTGCTTGAGAAAATCAGCGTTACCCTAAATGCAATGAAAATCCGATTTAAACAAAATATTCTCGATACTTACCTCGAACAATTATGGGCATAAAAAAGTGCAAGAGTTTAGTAATATAAATGCAATAAATCTCATCACATTCAACGGTATCGCCCCTCACCCTTCCCTCTCCCCAGCGGGGAGAAGGAAGGGGATTTCCAGAATATTTTGTTTCTAAATTTTGATGATCTCACCTTCTATTTTTTCTCCGAGGTGGAGGACTCCGAGAGTGGGTTTATGGATAAAAGAGCGGGTGGGAGAACCCGGGTTGAAAAAATAAATGTTTTTAACCTGATGATGGGCCGGGATATGGGTGTGGCCATAAACAATGGCATCCACTTCATCAAATTGTCCTTGGATATGTGATTCGATCCCGAAGGGAGAGCCTCCCCCGTGGATCAGGCCAATCTTAAACCCTTTCAATTCAATGACCCTCTTTTGAGGAAATGCCCTTCGAACCTCTATAGAATCCATGTTCCCGCAAACCGCAATCAACTCTTTCTGGCTCGAAAGATATTCTGCAATGCTCCCGTCCACAAAATCCCCTGCATGAAAAATCTTTTCCACATCCTTGAAATGGTATTCAATCATATTTTTAAATTCAGAGTGCGGCTCTTTTAAGTGTGTATCTGAAATGACGCCAATTTTCATTTGACCAACTCCACACGGTCATCCCCCCTATCCAAAAAAGTAAGGAGAAGATTAAAAAATGTCAAAAGAACAATTCGACATTTCATCATAAGGGATCCATCGGTCTTATGTTATTTAAAAATGGATGGCCTGTCAATTTGAAGTTCTATCCCCTGATGGATTTTCTTTTCCATCCCGTTTGGTTATAATGTAAGAAATGCCTATTGGGAGAAAAAAGAAGGTACTTGTCCATATTGCCAAAGAGGGCCTCCATCTTGATGAGGAGTCCTATCGCCAGATTCTTAAAGGAGTTGCAGGAGTGGAAAGTTCAACCCAGTTGACCAAAGAAGGCTTCGAAAAGGTGATGAGACGTTTTCAAGAATTGGGATTTAAAGGTCTCCTTTCCCATCCCCAGCAACCCACACCCAAGGGTCGTCTTATCCCTTCGGACAGCCCTCAGGGATTGGAATCCATTACGTCGAGCCAACAAGATTTCATTGCTTATCTTTTGGAAACATTAAACTGGGATGTAAATCATTACCATGCCTTTTGTCAACGGATCATCAAAAAACCAACGGCCTTAACAAAGCGGGATGGACAAAAAATGATCATCGGTTTGATGGCCATATTAAGAAAAAAGACAAACCCCCACCCTTCCCTCCCCCACGGGAGACTGTGTCGTAATATGAAAAAACCGACTATCTGAAAGGGGGAGGGGCGGTCGGGTAGAAAAGATTTAGAGCGGTAACCTTTGGCCGTTCGGATTCAAGCGTGCCAAACATATGATAACATTTGATTTTATACAAACGACGATTTCCCATCACCTAAAAGACCCGCATTCTAAATCTTTGGAGCCTGACTGCCTCTTCCACTTTGCCTGCTATTACGACACAGTCTTGGGGTGGGGAGGCAAAGAGGGAGGGGGAAGGAGACGCTCATGAAAACGTATTGGAAGATTGGCCTGGCAGCTACCCTGTTTATCTCTCTGGTATGGGTCGCCATCAGTAAAGAGACCCCCCCTCTATACATTGAAATGGAGGTGAAGGGAGTGAGGCTGGATGTGATTGGGCACAATCCCGTTGTCCTCCTTGCTGACAAAGAGGGTAAAAAGGCACTCCCCATCTGGATCGGCCTCCTGGAGGCAAATGCGATCGATAAAGAATTAAAAAGCATTACCTCCCTGAGGCCCATGACCCATGACCTCCTCCATTCGATTCTGACCCAAGCTCAAGTCAAGGTAAAGGAAGTAAAAATTGTTGAGCTGAAAGATCAAACCTATTATGCAACCCTCTTTTTAAAATTGAACAAAGAGGTGATCGAGGTTGACGCCCGGCCCAGCGATGCGATTATCCTTGCACTCAAGTCTAAAATTCCGATCCTCGTTTCAGCCAAAATTCTCGCTGAACAGGGGGTTGCTCTCACCGCAAAAAGTACTTACGGAGAACGCCACGGAATTCGAATTCAGGAACTCACCCCTGCCCTCGCTTCCCACTTTAACTTTAAGGGCAGAAAGGGTGTGTTGGTGGCGGAGATCCTTCCGGGAAGTGTCTCAGAAGCCGCTGGAATCAAAGCCGGAGACATCATTACGAAAGTCAATTCAAAAGAAGTGAGTGGCGTTCAAGAATTTGAAGAAATATTGGATACAGTCAAGGCAGGTAATTCGCTTCAGATTTTACTTTTTAGAGGCGAAAAATTTCAGGAAGTCAGTCTATTTTTAAAGCCTTAATTCAGCAGGCGCTTGATCACTGGAATTTTTAAGAATTGGACCCCCTCTTCTTTTAGGATAACCTCCTCTTCGGTGGTAGCCGTTCCCTTTATATTTTTCTTTTCGACCTCTCCGTAATGGATCTTGAGGGCCTCTTTGTAAAAATCAGGTCCGACATCCTCAAAATGCTTATCTAAATAATCGTGAATCAGTTGAAGTGCCTGGTGAGGATGGATCCCCTCTTTCCTCCTTTCCCCACTCTTTTTGATTGCAAAAGGAGAAAAGGCCTTTTCGATCTGATGATCGTCACAAACCGGACAGGTGATGATGCCGGCTTCTTTCTGTTCCTCAAAAGAGGCATTGTCCTTGAACCAGCACTCAAATCTATGACCGTTTGGGCAGAAGAGATCAAAAGCAATCATTTTTTTCCTCAAGGTTAATTTAACACTCTTCCTCCTATTTATGCAAGCCATCTTTAAGAAAAAGGAATATTGCAAAGT
>DCVM01000090.1 GCA_002327985.1 Syntrophaceae bacterium UBA2188
TATGATGTGGTCAGTGGATGGCGAAAAGATCGCAAAGATCCTTTTTTTTCTCGTCGATTACCCTCCATGATTGCCAACAAGATCATCTCCTGGATCGGAGGGGTTCATCTTCATGACTACGGATGCACAATCAAAGCTTACCGAAGAGACATTCTAAAAAATATTCGCCTCTATGGTGAAATGCACCGGTTCATCCCGATTTATGCCCAATGGGTTGGAGCCCGGGTTTCAGAAATTCCGGTTCGTCATTTTCAAAGGGGATCCGGAGCGTCAAAATATGGGATGAGTCGGGTTTTTAAAGTTGTTTTGGATCTTTTAGTGGTCAAATTCCTTCTAAACTATTCCCAGAAACCCATCTATGTCTTTGGAGGGCTGGGGCTTTTAATGATATTGGGCGCTATTTTCGTGGGAGCATATGCCTTATACCTCAAAATTTTTGAGGGAACGTCCTTTATCCTAACACCACTCCCACTGCTTTGTGTTCTTCTTCTTGTATTAGGTTTCCTCTCCATCTTAATGGGTTTCCTGGCCGAGATCCTTATCCGGACTTATTATGAATCACAAGGAAAACCCACCTATCAAATCAAGGAAACGATTCCGTAATTTGCCATGATGATAAGGTTACCCCTGCTTGCTGATGGTAGGTACGAACGATATAAGATTTTTTTTGGGTAAGGGTTAAGGCTATGAAGCCAGCTTTAAAAGATAGTCAAGTGTTTAGGGGCGGCGATGCGGGTATCGAAACTCGGAAAGAAAAGATCGAGCATCATGTATCCATTAAAGAGTTCTGATAGAAAATAAACTTAACCCATCGACGAAACTGGCATCTTTACCCTAACCCTTGGACCCTAAACTTTATTATCTAAAACATTATGTGCGGTATCGTAGGATTTCTCACCTCAAAGACTCAGAATATTCCTGATTACACAATCCTGAGGGAAATGCGAGAAAGTCTTCTTCATCGTGGTCCCGATGATAGCGGGGAATACATTCGACCTATTGACGAGAAAGGTCCTTTCGTATTCTTTGGTCATCGTCGCCTGAGTATTATTGACTTGTCCGGTGGCCATCAACCTCTGTCCAATGAGGACGGAACCGTATGGGTGGTTTTTAATGGTGAGATTTACAATTTTAGGGAATTGAGAAATCAATTAAAAAATCTTGGGCACAGGTTTAAAACGAACTCTGATACCGAGGTCATCGCCCATGCTTATGAAGAATATCAGGAAAAGTGCTTCCAACATTTTAATGGAATGTTTGCAATTGGGATCTGGGACGAAAAGGGAAATCGACTCATATTGGCAAGAGATCGCTTGGGTAAGAAACCCCTTTATTACAGCTTTATAAACCAAACTTTTCTTTTCACCTCTGAATTGAAAACCCTCATAAGGTATCCGGATTTTCCAAAAGAGATCGATCCCCTTTCTTTTATGAAATACCTATTCTTTGAATATATCCCTTGCCCACATACCATTTTTAAAGATGCCCAAAAAATTCCCGCTGCCTCCTACCTTATTTTTGATAAGAAAGGGATAGAGGTGAGGCAATACTGGTCTCCTTTTGTTCCTCAGAAGAAAGAAGAAAAGCTGTCAGAAGGTGAGGTGGAATTGAGAATGATGGAACTTCTCAAGGAGTCTGTTAAGCGCCGGCTCATCAGTGACGTCCCGCTGGGTGTTTTTCTGAGCGGAGGAATTGATTCGAGTACTATTGCTGCTCTGGCCCAAAAAGAGAATCCAGGAAAGATAGAGACATTTTCAATCGGTTTCGAAGATTCTTCTTTTGATGAATCGAAATATGCTATGCTGGCATCCAAATATATAGGAACCGAGCATCATGAACAGACCATGACGGCTAAGGATTTACTTAATATTGTCCCCCGGCTTCCGGACATTTTAGATGAACCCATGGCTGATGCATCCGTTTTGCCCACCTATCTTCTTTCCAAATTCACACGAGGACATGTGAAGGTCGCCTTGGGCGGAGATGGAGGAGATGAACTCTTCGCCGGATATCCAACCTATCTCGCTCATAAGTTTGCCAGACCTTTTGAGAGAATTTTAGGGCCTTTACAGCCCATCAGCACTTTTTTGGCGAATCTACTCCCTGTGTCTGACGATAATATCAGTTTTGATTTTAAGGTTAAGAAATTTCTCTCCGGCACCCCTTATCCAGACGGTATAAGAAACTCCGTTTGGCTGGGTTCCTTTCCTTTCTCAGAAAACGAAAAGGTATTAGCACCCGATATCCACGCACAGTTCAATCGAGATCGATTGGTTGAAGAAATATCTTTACATGAAAAGGAATATCCTCGTGATGATCAAATCACAAAGCTTCAATATCTCGATCTGAAACTTTACCTCCAGGAATCCATTCTGGTTAAAGTGGATAGAGCAAGTATGGCCTGTTCTCTGGAAGTGAGGGCTCCTTTTCTCGATCATAAATTGGTCGAGTTCGTCATGGGACTCCCGTCGAAATTGAAATTAAAAGGATTAACATCGAAGTATATTCTGAAAAAGGCCATGAAGAATTGGCTTCCCGATAAGGTGATCCAGAGGCCGAAGAAAGGGTTTGGCGTGCCCATTGCCAAGTGGGTGAAAGGACCATTGAAAGAATTGTTTGAGGATTTCCTTTCACCAGACCGAATAAAAAGGGAGGGATTCCTCA
>DCVM01000039.1:0-24090 GCA_002327985.1 Syntrophaceae bacterium UBA2188
GCCTTACGGAAATAGATACTTTGACCTTTATGAAGGGGAAGACCTGGTCTGTGTCACCGTCTATAAGAAAGGGGCTCTGGAAGTCAAAAGGCGACTGGAGACAGCATCTAACTTAGCAACGATAGAAGAATGAATGTTTCTTTCATGGAAGACCGAGACAGCAAGGAAGGAAGAAAATGAAGACCATAGGCTTTAAACCTGGGAATGGAATTAAGAAATTAATGAGTACAGACCGATTTTATAATTGCGGCTACGTGTACAGGGATGGGGTTGTCTTTAAGGAAAAAAGGGCCTGCAAATCTGGGAAACAGCGTTTTGAAAAAGAATTTGTCCATATCTTTGCTTGCGACATTCCCATCTATGTCACCCATCCATACGATGTAAAATTTGTCGGGAGGCTTGTATTTCACAATCCCACATTATTGATTGACGGAATCAAGGAAATCAGGATTCATTTACAAAATGCAAGTGATAACACCAAAGCCCGAGGGATTAATCTCGATACGGTAACTTTGTTAACCCAATCTGGGCTGCAAATCCATGAAGACATCTATGACTTTATCTCATCCGATATCAAAATACAGAACGATTCAGACCAATCCATCATGAACTGGGATGATTGGGAAGCCATCTGGCATACAGAAAAACCCATAAAAGAAGAAGAAATGGGTATTCTGGCAATAGAGGCTATATTTAACCCTTCTTTTTGTGATGGACCTTTCTACCAATTTTGATATTGGGGCCGAACTGTTCCATTCTTGACCTTCTGTATCGCTCACTTGAGTATTTCCTATGTTTCTTCAAATGGGCTTCATATTTTTGGGGGTCGCTTCTTAATTCCTCGTATCTCTGCCGAGTAATGGAGCGGGATGCACAAGAGGAGTTACAGTATATTTTTCCCCTCTCAGAGGGGTTTAAGAAATAACGATTGCACCCTCTACATTTTTGAATCCACTTAGTTGGAACATTATTGAGTAAAGCACAAAAATTCAGTATGAATTGACTCCAGTTAAACAACCTGAGTGTAAGAGCTATACTTTCTCTTAATTTCTTACTGGAGAGAAAGACACCCCTTTTTTTTAATGAGTTTTTGACTCGTTTGGATTCTTCTAGTGTATAAATATCATACCCTTCCTCATCTCTAACAGCTATTTTGATTGTCTCTTCTTTACCCAACAATAAATCGTAATTCAGTTGGAATTTTTCAGGGGTAATCCAGAAGTATGGCACCAAAGGGCTAACAATTTCAAAGCCAAGAATGGTTGGTTTTTGGTGACTATCAATCCTTTCCCTTTCCATAATAAAGAGTTCAAAAAAGTTCCTAACCGTTTCTTGCATTAATTTCATTGATTCATTATTAACCCCCCGAGCTACAAGAGGCTTCCGGATTTCCTCCAAAAACTCCCCGACCGATTTCCCACGAAAATCGGAATACAATCGAGCTAATCGTTTTTTGTCATAAATCAAAGTAACTTTATCCCTCTCTTCTACATTTAAAACAGCCTGATCCTCTGACTGCTTACTTCCAGCTAACACCGAGAAATTCTCCAACTGAAGAGCCAAACGTTCCTTTTCGTTTTCTCTCATCGATTGAAGATCAGAATTGCAAAAATCGGTCAACCATCTGAGCAAGGTTATTTTCACTTCATTTGATTCAAACATATCCAATCACCTCTTCCTTTATCTTACTTAATGAATATACTTTTTTCAACAAGAATTATTAAGTATGATTAAAATATAATAATAACAATAGGTTAGATTGACATTTATTTTTATTAGGTGTATAATGGGGTTAAATAATTGAGATTGAAAATGGAGGATAAAAAATGAAAAAACAAAAAGTTTTATCAAGCGAAACAGAATATCACTTACTACCCAGTAACCAAGAAACGATAACCCTGCTCGCCATTGCGGCGACAAACCACGACCTACCTAGACTAAATGCCCTGGCCAAAACTATCAATGAAAGATATCGTGCATCCCAAGATTGTGATAAAGCCACTCTTGATAATGCCTTGATTATGGGATCCTGTTTTAACGAAGCCAAAGCCCTGAAAAAAGATCAAATAGGCGAATTCGGCGAATGGTGTCGCATCAACTGCTCCGTCAATGATACCCAACGTCCCATATACCAACGCTTAGATCGAAACAGGGATCTGATAGCTGACCAGATCAACACCGGTGTCGTTTCGTCGATCAAAAGTGCTTTAAGACTGATTAGTCAAATTAGTCAAAAAAGTAAAAGCGGTAAAAAACCCACAAATAAGCTGATCGGGCGTGTCACGCTACCTTTTAGTGACATTGAAGTTTCTAAAGATTCTAAAGATAAGAAAAATCCCTATTATTGCTTGATCTTTAGAACAACAAAAAGACAGGATGTGGCTGATACTTACAAAGCTATCACAGGTAATGATCTTCCGCCTGATCCTCCTGAGGAAGAAGCCGGCTGAAGATATCGAAAGTGTTGAAGAACCTACTGAACTTGCTGAACTGGCAGCCTAAAGTGTTCGCTATAAGTGAAAAAATTATTGAACAGGTGATTGAATACGCCATAGACAGGGAATGGTTCCACTTTAACAACCAGAATGCATCCTTTAATCATTTCTTAGGGATGCAAGAAACACAGATACAGGCATAAGATAGCCTGCCATGAAACAAAGAGAGAGGGGGTGAAACGAGATGAATAAAAAGATGAGGAAATGAATCAAAAATTTATCAAAGTAGCAAAAGAGTTTTTCACAGAATTGAACACCCGTTTCAAATTATTAGATCAAAAAAATTAGAGGAGGTTTAAAATGAAAAGATTTACGGCTCCTAATAGGCAACATGACTATTCTTTCAATTTCTGGATCGGCTGTCACAGGTTCAGCGAGGGTTGTCAAAACTGCTATATGTTCATTGCACAAACAGGAAGAAAGATAGACCCCGAAAACGTGAGGCTATGCACTACAACCTGGGGAGGGCCACTCAGAGTGCAGGAGGAAGCGGAGCAGGCGGGGGAGTGCAGGAGCGTTTTTGCGTGTTCCTATTCCGATTTCTTCTCGCCCGAAGCCGACGCCTGGCGAAACGACGCATGGGCACTCATTCGTGAAACACCCAATCTCATCTGGCAGCTGGCAAGCAAAAGAACACACTTGATTGCAGAGCGACTTCCGGCGGACTGGGGCAACGGTTACAAAAATGTCTGGCTGGGAACTAGTGCCGAATTGAATAAGTATCTGTCACGCCTCGACGAATTGAGAAATATACCTTGTGTGCTCAGGTGGCTCGACTTAGCCCCGATGCTTGAAGATTTGATGCCTGAACTTGCCGAGCATATCGACGGCTTCGGATGGGTGAATGCAGCGGGAGAAACGGGTTGCAACGCTGTTGAACCCAGACCGTTTGATCTTCAATGGGCTAGAAATGTTCGTGACATGTGTTCGAGCAGGGGAATCCCTTTTTACTTTTCGCACACAGGAGGTCGACAAAGACACCCAGGCCGACTTCTTGACGAGGTTGAGCACAACGGGATTCCGCCGCTGACTACAGGGCTATAAAGAATCTCCAAAGTGTAAAAAAGTATCTACATTAACTTAAGGTCAGTTTAACTAATAAGTTGGAGGACAGGCAGTTAGAAGCGTTCCTTTCAAGCAAGCGGTAGGGGATGAGAAAGGAGGTGAAAAGGGATGAAAGTAAAATGTGAATCTTGCGGTGATTTATTTCCGAAAGAAAGATTCGATTTAGGATTCAAAATCTGTCTTGCATGTTCGGAAAAATTAACACCCCGATATCTCGGCAGAAGGGTTTTCTCGGGAAAGAATGATAGCTCCCTTGAAATTTTTAGGCAGGATATCGAATCTGCAAAGTTACGAATTCAGAAAGAAAATAGAAAGGGTCTCGCTAAATGACAGGAAAGGAGGTGATAAGGATGGCACACTTTAAAGGTGAAGAAGTCAAGGGAGTTTGGATTGATGGGAAGCTTTACCACATAGGATGCCTTACAGAAGATGACCTTACAGATATCGGGTCAGATGGCCTTCTCGTTGAAGCAGAAATGGACAACGAAGATTACTACTTCTGTGATGGATGTGGAAAGCGAATCTAATGCAAGTAGGTCATTTCAGCTAAAAAGTGGGCGATACACCATATGGCAAGACCCGGTGAGTACATAAAGCCAAAAGTGGAGACAACCAATCCAGAGCGCGGATGGTGGTTTGCAGTTAAGTTAAGAAGGGTCAATATCCCTGAGCGTTGTCTAAGGGGAGTCGCCCACTAATTGTGCAAAGGTAGAGGAGGAATAAGGTATGGACGAACAGTTTCAAACATTAGCAACAGGGATAGTGGTTGGAGAGGATCATAAGGAACGATTGGACAGGGAGATGGAAAACCGTAACCCCGAAAGAAGGGAAAGGTTGAAACAAATCTTTATTACGATGGGATATGGGGACCCTGAAAAGCTTGATTCGTTCAGGCAGGAAAGGATAATGGCGGAACGGGAAGTTGAAAAGAAACTGGCCGAAGAAAATACGCAACCTCTCCCCGATGATTGGGAAGGTGAACTTCAGCCCCACCCGCTGAACTTCTTCCCAGAATTGCGGGATGAAGAATTTAAGGGTCTGGTGGAAAGCATTCGGGTTAATGGACTTCAAGAACCCATAACCTTATACGAAGGGAAGATATTGGACGGCAGAGCCCGGTATCAAGCGTGCATTCAGGTTGGGAGGGAGCTTAAATTTGAAGAATTGCCCGATAATATATCACCCATCGCCTACGTCATCAGCAAGAACGGCAATCGCCGGCATCTTACAGTCTCCCAGAGAGCCGTCCTAGCCCTTAAATACCTGCCTTACTTCGAGGTCGAAGCCAAACAAAGGATGATGGCGGGAATCAAATACCCTGACGTTAAATTTCAGATAGAAGACATAGAATTCACTTTAGGTCAGGTAATAGATCAAGAAATCTTTGATGAAGAACTCGATAAAACGGAGGCATTCCGTAACCTTGGGGCAAATTTGCCACAGGGTCATAAAGGGAAGGCTCGTGATGTTCTGGGTGAGTCCATTGGAGTAAGTGGTCGCTATATTGGTTACGCCAGAAAGATTCAGGTTGAAGCTCCAGAATTATTAAAGGATGTGAAGAAAGGTCACATTAACCTCCATGTCGCCTTGAGGCTCCTTAAATTAACTGAAGAAAGAAGGTCCATTGCAATAAGCCATATCATGTGTGGGGAACATCCCAACAAAGTTTTGAAGGATGTGAAGGAGAATTGACATCAATATACCGCAGCGAAAGCAGCCTTTCGGGATTTGAAGATATGGAACAAAAAATATAAGCCTTATAAAAAATTTGAATTATTTGAAATCTTCATGTCAATTTTTGAAGAAATAGAAATGCTAAAATATGGAATTCTGAAGAGGGCTATCCAACACGATAAGGAACGGAATCGATATCGTTGACTAGGAATGGAGCCTGCATGATCCATCTTGGGGCAAAAAAATACTTGACAAAAAAATTACGGTATGGTACAATGTAATTTAGAATGTATGACAACACACTTTTAAACGTGGTGATCTACATATGGTGTTCTAGTAAAAAGGAGGGACTGTATGCTTAAAAAACAAGAAGACTTACAAGAGTTACTAAAACTATTGGGTGAGATGGGAGACATATTTAAAATGACCTTGCCCAAAGCAATCCGGGCGGGTGAGTTGCTGACTAATATCAAGGGTAGCCTTCCTTACGGGTCTTGGGGGAAGTGGTGCAAGGAAAACCTGCCTATCAGCGAGAGACACGCTAACAGGCTCATGGGTTATTACGAGTACCGTGACCTGCTATACAGTTCAGACAAGATGTCTGAACTGAGCCTTTGCGATGCTGAGCGGCTCCTGCCCCACCGGCCTAGTAAGGCCCCTAAGGCCAAGGCCAAGCCAAAGTCTAAGTCTGATACGACGCTAAATGATAAGACATGGGGTAAGATCGAGCAACTCAGGGCTAACTTTCCGGGTTCGTCTGACGCTGAGATCCTTATGGAGTGTGTTGATGGAACCTATAAGATAATTGCTCCAACAACGCAGAGTTCAAGCAAGGTCTATATCCCTGATGATAGTGAGGTGCCTGACTTTGAAAAGATCCAAAAGAAGATAACCTCGCTCACCAACAAGGTAGCTTCTGCGAGTAACTGGATTAAAAAGGGTAAGCCGCTACTCAAGTTAGATAGGGGGGTCTACTCAAAGCCACTTAGGTCTGCCGTGGAGAACCTTATCCAACAGCTCAAGGACTTTGATTCCGTCCTTAGCGCTGATCCTCCGACTAAAGAGTCTCTGAGTGATAACAGTAGTGTCACAAACGGAGAGTGCGATCCACAAGCTAGAAGCGACACATGATATTGAAATAAATAAAGGAGGGTAAGATGAGAATCCCAAAGACCGTTTCTTTTACCAATCCCAAACTTTTTCAGGAAATCGAAGATTACGCCAAACAAAGGAGCATAGATTTCTCCCAAGCAGTTTCGGAGCTATCCGAGGCTGGCATTGCTCTCTTTAAGAAAGCAGGCTCGCTGAATCTGGATAATCTCACCATGATCAGTGGTTTACAGGCAGATGTTGATCATCTCAAGGGAGAGGTTGAGAAACTATGGTCCATATTAATCAAGGACCACAAACAAGTAATTACTGAGAGAAAGGATGGAGAAAGTGGTAAACAGCTTTCAAGGTTTATCCATTCTAGGAAGATGAATCTGAATCGGCAGGTGGTGGGGGAGGCATTCATCCAGAAGCCCAAGAGGAGATTCAATATTGATAAAAAAGAAAAGTAATTCAGTTCTTTGAAAAGTAAATTAAAAAGCCTCCAGCGGAGATTGCGGCTCCCCTGAAGGCCATGACGGTAAAGAAACCTTGCTCGGCATCTCGTCCCGCCATCTTTATTTTAAATCAAATTGGGGCGGGTTTGTCAACGATCGTTTTGGCGAACCAATGGAAGGGAGCCGTGTTTAGTCACCGCTCCCTTTTTATTTTGGAGGCTAGGAGGCGGGTGGCCGATAGTCAAGATGAACCCGGCCATGGGTGCTGCACACAAAAGGCGATTGATATTTCAAATGGTTAGAACAGCTTGTGCACCTGTGCAGCAACTTCGACCGAAGGCACAGGGGAACACCTATGGGAAAGGACAGAACCTTGGAGAGGAGGTGAAAGGAATAAGAACTGGCAGGGTCATTGTGCTAGTCGGAATTGGCTACACAGCTACACAGGGGCTCAGTTCAGTTGAATTTTCAAAAGATTAGGTTGTGAAGCTTAGAAGTGCAAGTGAAAAATTTTAAAAGGAGGAAACAAAATAATGGATATTAAAAATGAAAACAAATTAGATAGTATCAGCTCGCAACAAAAATCAAAAGTCAATTTAAAAGTTAACAGGATAAACGATGTCCTCGAATATGAAGACCCAAAGAGATTGATTGAAACCGCAGGTGGGAACGACTTCCCTACCGTATCAGATAGCGCAGAAGAGCCTGACGACGGTAATGGAGTGGAATCCAGTTTCACAGTTTCCCCGGAGGATCTCTGCGAAGCTGAGGGAAACGGTTTGGTTGCATTAAGAAGAGACGAAGAGGTACTGGAAGAGAAGGTGGAAAAGGTGGTGCCCCTCGATGGCGACTCCTTAATTCCATACGAGTTGAGAAAGATCATTGCAAAATGTGCAGGTTTTTCAACTACAAAGGGATTGATCCCTGATTATGGCTATTTGTATCTAAAAGACGATTTGATAATAGCCACCAATGGAATTATAGGCATCAAGTACCGGAGTCCCATAACTTTTAAAGAGGAGTTTGTCCTTCCTGCCCGGACATTTTCTAAGTTGCTATCCAATATGGCACTGGGTGTTACGGTAAAGTTAGAGAAGAAGGAAGACCACGTTTTATTCCGTGCAGGTCAATTCAAGGCAAAATTCCCTCTCATCAATACTTACTCTCAATTTTCTCTGCAAGTCCCCCCGGAAGATAATTTTATCAATCTTCCAGATGGGTTCACAACTTGTCTGAAGCATCTGAAGTTCAGCGGTCAGAGATACGAGAGAGTTGAAGAGTCTTTACAAGGGATTAATTACGACGGCCAGAGCTTTTATGCCTCGGACAACGTTACATTGAGACGGGTGACTCCCACCCATACTTTCAGCTTGGAGGAACCCATGTTCATCCCGAGCCAATTACTTGAGCATCTCCTTAAGGAAAACCCCTTGGGCTACTGCATTGATATAGGGGAAGGGCTTGATAGGCGTATTTGGTTCAACTTCGAGAAGTACATGATTTTTGGTTATGTTAACAACTCACTTTTCCCGTTTGGGGAAGAAATATTCGATAGGTATCTTTCAGAAAGAGAGAATTCCGTACAGGTCATTCCTCGTGACCTCGCTTCCTTGAAGAAGGCCATAAAAAGGGTTGCAATCGTGGGCGAGCAATATATGAACCGCCTAAACTTGGTTGCGTGCAACGGCGAGCTAATTCTCTATGCACAGGAACCCGCTGGTATGGAAATCTTCGAATCCACCCCTGCGGATATAAAGTCTAACTTGGACAGGGTAGTATTCGTCGCCGTGGACATCAATTTCTTTAAAGAAGAAATTGAAAGGGCAAAAGAGTTCTTTTTTACAGAACGCTTCGTCTATTTTATGAATTCCGAAATAGGACTTGAAAGCATTTTGAAGCCTTTGGGTGTAAGGGACGGTGCAGAGGTTTTGGAACGAGTGGAAGAATATCTCCGAGAAAGAGAAATTCAGGATGATGTCTAGAAAATTGCAGGAAAGGAGGTGATATGAATATGAGAATCGAAAATCACACAATTAGAGGATACACAGTAAAATCAAATGGGGAAGAAAAAGAAGTGTGCCCTACCTGTTTTGCTGGATATAACCAACCAGCAAACAAAGAAGATGTGATCACGGATGATGATATGGATAATAGTGAAACCGTCTTCTGCGATGATTGCGGAAATGAATTGTAAAAGGTAGCTCACATTTATTTTTGTAGTGTGGCAGGGGTTAAGGTCGGTTATGGTATGCGGCACACGGGTGGGTAGGGTGACAAATTAGAATATCACCCTAGCACCCTGTATCCCCCTTAAGGATGACGGCAGATGTCATTGATTAAGGAATTGGCTTCACAACTCGGTGGCCAATTTTCAGATAAGTTAGACCCAATGATAAAATGGACCGTTGCTTTGTCGCCAATCCTCGCAATAAGTTAATTTTCTCTGTCAGATTTTTCCACTAAGATTGCTCCATTCCTGGGAGGTAATGGCTTCTGAATTTATCTAACATATTTCTTAATACTACGTGAGATATAAAATAATATTTGACATTCCCAAAAATATTTGATAGAATAATAGGTAATAAAAATTGGAGGAACTAAAATGGAGCAAAAAGCAATTAATTCAAAAGACCGCCTGAAATGGTATTTGAGGTTCCTCAACCTCAAGATTGAACAGCTATCCGAAAAGGAGCTCTTTGGCATTTGGGCAGAGATCAGGGGAGTCGTATATGAAGAGTATGGTCCCTCCATCATGCCCGACGCTTCCCTTGTGGCCTGGGAGGAAAGGAGAAAGCAGGCAGGCGCCATTCAATATCTGCTTAAAAGCTCCCTTAAAAAAATAATGAATCCAACAACAATATCTCTCACTCTAAAAAAACCTTTGAAAAAAATTGACATTGCTTCTTCCCACCCCAAACCAACTGAAGGCACAGGGTATGAATTGCCCGACAATATTCTGAAACATCATGCCTTTACTCAACCTTTTGAAATCGAAGTGAAGGCTATGGATCAAAAAGTCTTCATCTATTTCCCCAAGCTGGAAGACAAACTCTTGTTGGATTTTGCCTCTCTCTTGGGGGAATTTCCGTTGAACCTAATTCGGAAATGCCAACGAGAGGATTGCGGGGCCTATTTTCTTAAAGGGACCAAAAAGGAGAAGCGATACTGTTCTGATCAATGTGCTTGGGTGTTGGCTTCGAGAAGGCGCTGGGCCGAGAAGAAATTTAAAGACCAGGGGGCGTCGGAAACACCAACCACAGCCAATCAAAGCTCCAAGAAATATCGGAAGATCATCCTGGAGAAAAAGGAGGTGGGAAGCAAGTAAAAAGCCCCCTTACCGATGGTGGTCGGTAATCAGGGGGCCCGACGGTTCAAAGACATAATCCCAGTCTCTCTTTCCGTCCCTATTATTTTAAGACAAATAGGGATCAGCTTGTCAATATATCTTTTTGACAAGCCACAGGGAAAGGGAGCCCGAAGGCTCCCTTTTTTATTTCGGAACCAAGAAAGGAAAAAAACCATGGATGAAAAAAATAAAAAGTCTGACTCGGAACAACCGTTCCACATCAAGTATCGCCCCAAAAACTTTGATGAGTTTTTAGGCAACGAGCCAACGATCAAAAGTTTAAAAAGCTTATTAGAGAAGAAAGATCGTCCGCACACTTACCTTTTCACAGGCCCCAGCGGAAATGGGAAGACGACTTTGGCAAGGATTATTGCCAAAGAGCTGGGATGTAAAGCCCTGGAGTTTTATGAAAGGAATGCCGCTAATACTCGTGGTGTTGATGAAATAAGAGACATTATTGATAATGTACGTTATATGCCTTGTGGAAAATGCAAAGTTTTTCTTTTCGACGAAGCTCATGGGTTGACTTCCGATGCACAGGAAGCCCTACTTAAATTGGCCGAAGAACCCCCAAGATATGTTTATCTGATCTTTTGCACAACCAATCCCGAAAGATTGGTGGTTACTTTGAAAAATCGCTGTCAACACTATTCCCTGGCCCTATTGAATGAAGATACGATCAAAGCCCTTATCGATCATGTTTTGCGGGAAGAAGAAGCCGAATTAACACCCGACATTATGCAAATGTTAATTAAAGCCTCTGAGGGCATCCCAAGAAAGGCGTTAATGTTATTGGAAAAGATAATCAAATTAGATAAGGATGAGCAGAAACGTGTGCTACTGGATGCATCCTTAGAAGTGACTTCTAGAGACGGGATAAAGGATCTCTGTGGAATATTGGTGAGGGAATCATCCAGGACAGATCACAATAATGATTGGGAAGATATTCAGGAAATTCTAAAGAAGCTTAATTCTCCTGCTGAAGAAATCCGAAAGGTGATCATGGAATATATGGCCGGATTCCTTTTGTATGCAACAAGTGAAGCCGAAAGAGAAAAAGCTATCAGGATAATAGATGATTTTAAGAGGTCAAGGAATTTTGATAAGGCAAGCCTCGTCAAGATCTGTTATCAAGCAACCCATGAATCTGAAGATGAAGGGGAAGATTGTTCCGAATAATATGGAAAATTAAGGTCAAACATCACCAACCCAAAGATAGGTTGGAAGGATTTAAGGAGAAAAAGCTATGAGCAACCATTTAAATGCGGAGAAATTAATTGAAAAGAGGGGTCTCGATGAAGAATCCGTGAACTCAGAATTATTATACCCCACCTTTCATCTTCAAAATTTTAACCATCTCGGAAGAGCAACCGGTCTTTATGGTAACTCTTACAAGGGAATTATTAAGGCCGTCTGGTATGTCCTGAATAGCCAGATCGTTAAAGAGAGGATTGTTTCTCTGGGCGAGATTGAAGTGGATTGCAGAATTAATTTCATATTTATCCTCAGATCGGGTGGGGGGAAGAAAGAAATTGAGGATATCATCACGAAGGTCTGTACAGGTCTGGGAGAGAAGGTTACGAAACCCACTTCTTATCACCCCGAACAGTTGGTAGGAAAGGTAGTTAAAGAACGGAAAACAGGGGAATACTCCCAAATTAAAGGACATCTCGGTGACGATATTCTAATTTTTGACGATGCCAACGAGCTGGTGAAATCACAAAAAGCTTTTTACCGTGAAAGTCGCCGATATATTACCACGGCCCTTGATCCAATTGGAAAGAATCTCATCACAAAAAGGCAGACAGGACTATCTCGTAGGCGCACCTTGCGATATTATCCGACTTGCAGTATCCAAATTCTCTTGCAGCCATTCACGATTTCTGACGAGGTAGTAAAAAGTGGATTCTCCAGGCGCTTCCTTTTTCTCCTCCCTGAAATAGAACGTTCCAGGGAAATCTTTTCGCAAAAGACCTTGAGCGATGGGACTCTCAAATCCCAAGCATTCGATACCGTCCTCGATCATTTAAAAAAATTGAGGGAGGGTGGAGGATCGCCGAAACTTACCTTCTCAAAGGAAGCGATTGAAAGATTCAACGAGTTGCATCTGTTGTTGATCGAATTTGGAGAGGGGTACAGCAAGAAGGTTTCGAGTTTTACTGAGATCATCGGCTTTTCCCTTCAAAATTGGTTCTTGAAAATGATTGCGATCCTTGCGAACAGTCACAAAAGGACTGAAGCTTCAATATTCGATGTTGAAATGGCATTCGTGGATTTGCTTGAATTCTTGGATTCAAATTTCGAGTATGTAGAACGAAAAGTCCAAGGCTCATTGGATTATGATGGCCAAGATCAGCCTAAGGGTGATGATCTTGAAATGCTTCAATGGTTAAGACAAAAAGGTGCCCTTTCGTATAAAGACTCCAGAATTTCAATTAAGGCATACGAAAAAGAAATCCGTGAAAGGTTCAATATTTCATCGCGTGCTGCACGAGGTCGGTATCAGCAACACCGCTGGAAGGGGTGGGTTCAAGGAAAGCAGAAAGGGGGTCACGGTAGCAGAGTTTGGGTTACGATCAGGCTCGACGGGGACGAGGATGAGCAGGGTGGCAAGGGTGGCAGGGTGGTAGCTGAATATCAAACGATTATTGCCCACTATGCTAAAGAAAAGGCCATCCCATTATTAACCGCAAGAAAAATACTCCTGCTCCCTTGGTTTCGCTCAAAAGAAGATGAAGTGCCACCCTTGCCACCCTCTACCATCCTTGGGGAAGGACTTCCCACCCTCACAGGAAAGTGGCGAAAAGGCGCCTTGCGAGATTAATGAGTATTGCCAGGTATTTAAGAAAGATAAATCTATAAATTCTGTTGAGGAAAAAAGTAAACATGACTAACTTGTGTGATAGCTGAAAGTAGCCCGCCTTCGATAAGACAAGTATTGAAGGATGTGAAGGGGAATTGGGATAGAGATACGGCAGCGAAGGCAGCCTTTCGGAACCTCAAGATATGGTACAAGAAATATCAGCCTTACAGAAAATTTGAAGTATTTGACTTCTTCAAGCCAATCTTTGAAGACATAGAGATGCTAAAACGGAGAAATCTCAAGTGGGCTATCCAACACGATAGGGAACAAAAACGATATCGTTGACTTTCAGCTATTTTTGCGATATGGTCCTCCCCCCAGAAAGGGGATGGAGCAGTTCAGCAAAATAAAGTAGGGATAAAGATGGGACGAGGACTGAGTAACTAACTCCCAAAGGAATGGTTCTTGGTCGGGAATTTTAACATTATAATGGTTAATGTCAGAAGTTCCGATTTCTGTTAACCAATAAAAAAAGGAGGAGAAGAAAATGAACCTAACAGAGCTTCCTGATTCCGGTGTCCGAGTTGGAAAATACCTTCAAAACAGGTGGAGGATTATTTTTACTTGGAAGAATAAAAGGCACTTCATTTACAAAAACTGGGATGGAACTAAACTCAATGAGCATAATGCGGAGAGATTAAAAGTCCGTATTACCTATGATATGACTGAGCATAAAGACACCTTTGACCCCGAGTCCTACAAACACACTGTGAAGAACTTTGACAGGTTGGTTCTCAAGTGGGTCAAAGAATCGACCTGCGGTCAGGATCATAAACGGACAAGGGAACGGATGTGTAATAATTTTTTCATTCTACACTTCAAGAAACTGGATGTGCCAGCAATCAGGAAAAAAGAAATTGAAGATTTCTTCAAGAGTTTGAAGGAGAAGGGACTCGCAGCAAAGACCGTGAACAACATCATGCACGAACTTGGCGGGTTTTTCCACTGGCTTGAAAGAGAGAACCTTATTACTAAAATCCCACCGTTCCCCAAACTTGAGAAAGTCCCCAAGAGAAAGATTGAATGGTACACACGGGAAGATCACAAGCAGTTATACGAGTTCTGCACCGAACCAGTATTCAGGTTTCTCAGGTGCAGTGGAGCAAGGCCCAACGAAGCCCGTGGACTCCAAAAGGCTGACATTGATTGGAATAAAAGGTGTGTTTCTATTCTTCATGCCCTGCCGGAGACAGGGTTTAAGGTCAAAGGAACCAAGACGAACTCGCACCTTGCGGTTGATTTTTTCGATGAACTTGAAGAAAGTCTTAGAGCAGGTATGGAGTCGAGTCCGAAGAACTGTAGTTTTGTCTTTACCAAGGGTGGGAAGCCTTATACCAGAAGGATACTCCAAACAAGTTGGATGGAAATGACGAAACGAGCACAGGGTAAATATAATAATCTGCCACGACTATCCCTGTATGAAGGAACAAAGCACAGTCGGGCAATGCAAATGTTAAACGAAGAAGGCAGGAGTCTTAGCGATGTTCAGGAAGCATTGGGTCATGTCGATATTCAGAGCACAAAGCATTATGCGGAGATGCTTCCGGGCAGGAGAGCGGACTTATTGAGCAACGGAGTTACACAAAAATCACACAAAACTAACTCTTCAGAATCACAAGAGAAATTGGTGGCGGTGCAGGGATTTGAACCCCGGACACTGCGGATATGAGCCGCATGCTCTGACCGACTGAGCTACACCGCCAACCCCAATCAATTTTACCCAATTTCTTTCAAATGTCAATGGTAATATCTTTCATCTTCCTATTAATATCAATGAATCATTCACGATAAAATCACCCTGCTTTAAACAACATAGTCAACGCCGATAATTTCATTTGATTTTATTCCCTTTCTCTCAGATAATAGTCTAAAGTTGATAAGAATAAAAGGATCAGACCATGAGAATTGCATATTTTGACTGTTTTTCCGGAGCCAGCGGGGACATGATTCTGGGTTCTCTGGTTGATGCAGGGTTGGGCCCTAAACGGCTCAGAGAGCTGCTTAAAAAACTTCAAATTCCAACCATCCATTTGAAAGTCAACAAGGTGTTAAAAGCAGGGATCTCAGGGACGCAAGTGATTGTGGAAGGGAGAAATGAAAAAAGATCCCATCGTAATTTGAGGGAAATCTTAAAAATGGTCCAAAGAAGCACCGTGGAACGAGAAATAAAGGAGAAGAGCAAGGAGATTTTCGAACGGATTGCTTCTGTGGAAGCAAAGATTCATCAAATATCCATGGAGGAAGTCCACTTCCATGAATTGGGGGGATTGGATTCGATCGTGGATATTGTCGGGTCAGTGTGGGGTCTTCGAGAGCTTGGGATTGAAAGGATTTATGTCTCAAAGGTGAATGTGGGAGGAGGGTTTGTAAAATGCGCCCACGGGATCCTTCCTGTTCCAGCGCCAGCCACTCTGTCCTTAATGGAAGGAAAACCCATCTATTCGTCAGGAGTGGAAAGAGAGCTTCTCACTCCGACCGGGGCCGCTATTTTAACTTCATTAGCCTCTACCTTCGGTTCAATGCCTTTGATCAATGTTGAACGCATTGGGTACGGGGCCGGTCGGGATAATCTTCCCCATCCCAATGTCCTGAGACTGATCATTGGGACTTCGGAGGTGCTTTCCGGAACAGAGAAGGTGGCGGTGGCGGAAACAAATATTGATGACATGAACCCCCAGTTCTATGACTATCTAATAGAAAAACTTTTAGGCATGGGGGTTCTGGATGTATTTGTTACTCCCATCTTGATGAAGAAGAATCGACCCGGCCACCTCCTCACCCTCATTTGCCCTCCTGAAAGGCTACGTCCTGCCACAACATTTCTCTTAAGAGAAACAACCACCCTTGGTCTGAGGTGGCATGAAGAGGAGAGGGCAAAAACCGATCGGGAAATCCTGACCCAGGAGACGAAATACGGGAAAGTCCGTTTCAAATTGGCGAGATGGGAAGAAGAAGTGGTGAACGTTTCGCCAGAATACGAAGACTGTAAGAGGTTGGCCTTAGAGAATAGGGTTCCCCTGAAAGAAGTCTTTGAAGAAGCCAAAAGAGTGGCTTTCACCTTTCGGGAATGGTCATCGAAAGGCTCATCCCGCAAACAAAGATAAATGTTGCAATCTCTTCATTCCTTTTAACCCTTCCTTGAAATTCGAACGCCGTGGAATTATATTTTATACATGAAAGGAGTGAAACACATGAGCATCAATAGAATATTTATAACGTTTGGTATTTTTTTGGCCTTTTCACTGGTGGTGCCTTACCAGGGATGGAGCCAACTGGCTCCTTATACCGGAGGGGCAAAACCCAAACCAGGGACCCATGCGCCCATCATCACTCAGGCCTTTGCTGTGGACAAGGGGTATTATGGAACGATCTGGCGAATCTATATTGAAGCAGAAGACCCGGATGGTGATATGTTGAAAATCGCAGCCGTGGTTGATCAGGCCGGTTATGGTCACTATCCAACAGATTGGATCTTTCTTAGATCCAAAAATCAAAAGTATTTAAAAGGCTATCTCCAGTGGAACACCTTCAGTTCAAAAGCCTCTTATCTCAGGGAGTGGACCGAGATCACCCTGAGGGTATCAGTGATCGATAAGGCCCTGAATGAAAGTAATGTCGTGGTATTTCCATTTACTTTTGAAACAGGAGTCAGGGATTACGGGTCAGTCAAGCCTTCTGCTCCCTTTGATCAAGGGGAGGTACCCAGATTGGGATATATTCATATCGATCTCTTTGAGCCAACCCAGATGGGCAATAATGGGGGGAGTTTCGATTAAAAGATTTTCCTTTTTATTTTTTCTTGCTTTTCATACAACGGAATGGTAAATAATTTTTATCAGCTTTTAATTCTTCACAAAGGAGGTCAGTGATGAGAAAAGAGGTTGTTCGAAAGAGATGGGTGATAGCTTTGTCCTTGATTATTTTTTTAGGGATCTTGTGGACGGGCTGTTCGACCACGGTTAAAGAGCGCCAGGAAGGTCAACCTGTTACAGAAGCAACCGGTGAGGTCAAGGGAGAAGCGGAGCGCATCGGTAAGTATTATCTGGATGACGTCCGGGTTCCAAGCGAATTAAATTATAAACCAAAAAAATCTTTCGTCTATGAAACTCCAAAATTTAAAGCCGGCATTTTACATTTTACGAAATGGAACGTCGATGTACCGTCTCTGATTGATTTTTTTACTTATCACATGGAAAAGGACCAATGGAAATTAGTCAATATTTTTAAGGGAAAGGAATCCTTCCTCAATTTTGCGAAGCCGGACAAGACCTGTTCTGTCAGAATTAAAGATAAATGGACGGGAACGACGATCGTAGAGATCCAAGTGGGACCCCTGGGAGAAAAAAAGATGTAAGAGTGGGGTATGTTATTTGATCAAGTCAAAAGGACCGTTGACCGCCACCATTTGTTAGAAAAAGGGGACCGGGTCATTGTTGGTGTCTCTGCCGGGGTGGATTCAATGGTCCTTCTCCATCTATTGCTTGCCTTCCGCGAAACCTTTGACCTTTCTTTGATCGTGGCTCATCTTAATCATGGTTTTCGACCTAACGAGTCAGAGCAAGAAGCTGAACTGGTTCAGAAGGAGTGCACACGGCTCGGTCTCCCCTTTGAATATGGGCAATTCGATGTAAAAGAATTCCAAAAACTGGGAGGGTTTTCTCCACAGGATGCAGCCAGAAGGATTCGCTTCCACTTTTTCTTTGATCTGCTTCAAACGCATCATGCCCAGAAGATTGCCCTGGGTCACAACGCAGACGACCAGGTGGAGACGGTCCTCTTAAGATTGATGAGGGGATCCGGGTTACAGGGCTTAAAAGGGATCCTCCCTATTCGAGAGGGAACGATCATTCGACCCCTTCTTGAAGTGGGAAGAAGTGAGATCGAATCCTTCGCGATCAAGAAACAGATTCCTTTCCTGCTGGATTCATCAAATTTAAAGAAGGATTACTTTCGGAATAGAATACGTCTTGCTCTGATTCCTTTGATTGAAAAAGAATATCAACCCCATTTCAGAAAGGCGGTTCTGAAAACCTCAAGTCTTCTCAGGGAGGAAAATGATTATTTAGAGAGAAAGGCGGAAGAAGTCTTTCAAAAGATGACTCGGGAGGAGGGGGAAACACTTTCTTTCAATTTTTCTGAATATCGATCTCTTCATCAAGCGATTCAAGGGAGATTGATCAAAAAGATTTTAGAGAGAATGAACGGTGGGGGAACGACTACGGAGGAAGAACACTGGGCAGAAGTGCATCAAATCTGTCAGAAACTTCACCAGTCTTCACCAAGTTTCTTGTTAGAGTTCCCACAGGGAGGGTGGATTGAAAAGCGGTATGACATGATTCAATGCCGGAGAGGAAGGGTGAAGTCGTTGCCTCCCTTTGAAGTGGAAGTCCTTTCTCCGGGTCAAACCTTTATCGAAGAGATTGGGAAAAAGGTAGTGATTGAGGAAACGAATCGAGAGGCATTCAGGAATCATCACGATTCTTCCACGACCGCTCTGATGGATTGCAACAGCCTTCAATTTCCATTGAAGGTGAGGAATTTCAGGCCAGGCGATCGATTTCATCCATTAGGAGTGACAGGAACCCAGAAGTTAAAAGATTTCTTTATCGATCATAAGGTCCCAAAAATTGAGAGACCCAAGGTCCCCCTGCTCATCTCAGGAGAGATGATCGCATGGATCGTCGGGTATAGAATCGATGACCGGGTAAAGGTCACCGAAAAGACAAAAAAGATTTTGAAAGTCACGATCCTTTAAAGAATTTCGAAAACCCTTTTTTCCCTCGCCTCTCTCTCACACTGAAATTCAGTACCAACCCTTGACAACACATGGATAGTTGGGTTAATAAAGTTTATTTCCTATAGAATAAGTATGATATTATAACCCATGAAAATATCAACGAAAATTAGATACGGTTCACGGGCAATGCTTGAACTTGCATGTCGTTATGGGGAGGGTCCTATTGAATTAAGAGAGATAGCCAAGAAAGAAAATATTTCTTTTAAATATCTTGAACAAGTCATTAATCCTCTCCGTGCGGCGGGCTTGGTCAAATCGATTCGTGGGTCTAAAGGAGGGTATTCATTAGCCAGGCCTCCTTCTGAAATCCGTCTGTATGATGTCGTAGAAACCCTTGAAGGTCAGCTTTATTTACTTGATTGTTTGCAGGACGCTAAGGTTTGTCAGAAAGCCCCGTCCTGTGTCATGCGAGATATTTGGAAAGAGGTCTCAGAAGCCGTATCCAAAATCTTTTATTCGATGACATTGGAAGAGATGGTCCATCGGAAAAGGGATAAAGAAGGACGGAATTATCCAATGTACCAGATTTAGATAAAAATACTAAACTCAAAACGAGTTCAAATCTCCAAGGCACAAACCTTCAAACCGTTTGACTTAGAAGATATTTGGCTCAATGGTTGAGAACTCAAAATAACCTTTTGAGTTTAAACAATTTCGAATTTCTCCCGGATCGATCGGGGAGAGGGGGTGATCTGATGTTATGGATCATGGGTACCCTGAAAGGGGACGATGGATGATAGACAGGAAACCGTAAACAAGGGACGAGAAAGGAAAGGTGACAGGAGGAACCCATGGCGAAAACCATTGAAGAAATAAATGAAAAGATTAGGAAGGGGAAAGCGGTGGTCTTAACCGCCGAGGAGATTATTGATTATGCTGCTGAAAAGGGGATGAAAAGGGCAGCCCAGGAAGTGGATGTGGTGACCACAGGAACCTTCGGTCCGATGTGCTCTTCAGGGGCCTATTTTAATGTGGGTCACTCAAAGCCCCGGATTAAACTCGGAGGAGGAAAGACCTATCTCAACGATGTCCCTACTTACACAGGTTTTGCAGCCGTAGATTTTTTCTTGGGAGCGACGGCGATGCCGGATGATGACCCCAGGAATAAAATCTTTCCGGGAAAGTTTGCTTATGGCGGAGCCTATGTGATTGAAGAACTGGTTGCGGGTAAAGATGTTAGGCTGACCGCCACCGCTTACGGGACAGATTGCTATCCCAGGAAGACTTTGGAAACTTATATCTCCCTAAAGGATATGAATGAAGCGGTTCTTTTGGACATTCGGAATGCTTATCAGAACTATAACGTGGCGGTCAATCTCTCGGAGAAGGTCATCTATACCTATATGGGAGTCCTTCAACCTAAAATGGGCAACGCCAACTACTGCAGCGCCGGACAACTCAGTCCCCTTCTCAATGATCCGTATTTCAGGACGATAGGGGTAGGGACTCGAATTTTTCTTGGCGGCGGCGTTGGATATGTAGTGGGAAATGGAACCCAGCATAATCCAGGAGTGAAAAGGACGGAAGGAGGGGTTCCTAAAGCACCATCCGGTACGCTTTGCGTCACCGGGGATCTTAAGATGATGAACCCCAAATGGCTTAGAGGAACTTCCTATACAGGCTATGGGGTGACGCTCACCATCGGGATTGGAGTTCCCATTCCCATTTTAAATGAGGAGATCCTTCGTTATACTGCCGTTCGGGATGAGGAGATCTTCGCTCAGGTGGTAGATTATAGCGACGCCTACCCTCAGTGCATTCCCGGGAGCATCGGAGAGGTGAATTATAAGCAGCTCAAGAGCGGCAGGATAATGGTCCAGGGAAAAGAGATTCCAACCGCTGGCCTTTCCAGTTATATCAAGGCCAGGGAGATTGCTCGGACCTTGAAAGAGTGGATCGAAACGGGAAAGTTTTTGCTCACTCAACCCGTTGAGCTTCTGCCTTCAGCGGATTCTGGAATCGTTTTTAAAACCTTAAAAGAACGACCCATTAAAAAAGATAAATAATCATTGATCATTGATTTTTGAGAAGGGGGTGCCCCATGCAGAAAAAAAGAATTGTTCTTCGTTATCCTCCGCATCTGGTTGATCAACCCGTCATCTCGAGACTTGTCAAGGATTATGATCTGATGGTCAATATTATGAGAGCCCGGATTACCCCCAAAGAGGAGGGAAGGCTTGTATTGGAACTTACCGGGAAGAGGGCCGGGATGGAAGCAGGATTTAAATATCTCAGTGACATTGGCGTGGAGGTCCAGCCTTTGGCTCAAGATGTCAAATGGCATGAGGATCGTTGTACACACTGCACGGCCTGCATCAGCATCTGCCCCACGAAGGCATTGGATGTCAATCGGATCAATATGGAAGTTTCCTTTAAACGAGACAAATGTATCGCCTGCGAGTTATGTATACCGGTCTGCCCCTATCAAGCCATGGAAATCCTCTTTTAGCGAAAGGGGTTCGAGGAGTCAAGCATTGAAGCGAAGGGTAGTCGTTGCCATGAGTGGAGGGGTGGATTCAAGCACGACGGCCTGGCTTCTCAAGGAGAAGGGTTATGAAGTGATTGGAGCAACCATGTGCATCGGAATGGCAGACAACACCCGGGGAGGGACGGCCCGGTGTTGTGGTTTGGCCGATATTGAGGATGCCAGACGGGTGGCTCTTCAGCTTGAGATTTCCTTCTCTGTCTTCCATCTTAGAGAGGAGTTTGAAAAAGAAGTGATTCAATATTTTTGCAAAGAATATGTTCAAGGAAGAACGCCTAATCCTTGCATCCTCTGCAATGAGAAAATAAAGTTTGGTTCTTTTTTGGAGAAGGCGCTGGACCTGGGGGCCGATTTTATGGCTACAGGCCATTACGCAAGATTGGACGTTGATGAAGAGATCGGGCGTTATCGTTTAAAAAAAGGAGTGGATCGGAGAAAGGATCAATCCTATGTCCTCTTCTCATTAACCCAAGACCAATTTCGACACACGCTATTTCCATTAGGAGAACATCGAAAAGAAGAAGTGAGAAAGAAGGCGCTTCAATTGGGCCTTCAAGTTCATAACAAACCCGAAAGTCAGGAGGTCTGTTTTATTCAGGAGTCCTCCTATCATTCTTTTCTATCAGAGAGGTTAAAAGAGTGCATTGAACCCGGTCCCATCGTTGATAGAAATGGAAAAGTGTTGGGCAAACATAAAGGAATTCCATTCTATACCATTGGCCAGCGAAGAGGACTCCGCTTGGCAAGAGGGAAACCCCTCTATGTGATCGGGATCGATCGAGGAGATAACGCAATTATTGTTGGAGGAGAAGAAGAGGTCTATAGCGATAGGTGTATCGTCGATTCGGTCAATTGGATTATCCCCTCGAAGATGATTTCCTCAATGAATGCCCAGGTGAAGATCCGATATAACCATCCTGGTTCAGAGGCCACCCTTATCCCGAAAGGAGAGGATAGATTGGAAGTGAAGTTTAAATCTCCTCAGAAAGCCATCACCCCTGGACAGGCGGCTGTTTTTTATGATGGAGAAACAGTACTTGGAGGAGGATGGATTAGAGAAGTGCTAAATAGGGGCGATTCATGAATCGCCCGCACAGAGTCCGGAATGATGAGTTCAGAGTTAAAAACAAAATTTGAAAATCTGAAAGAAATTTTTCAAACCATGGGGAAGGTGCTGGTGGCCTTTTCAGGGGGAGTGGATAGTACCTTTCTCTTGAAAGTGGCACAAGATACGCTTGGGAAAGAGCATGTCGTTGCCGTCACGGCGCTCTCCCCTCTCTATCCAGAAAGGGAACTAAAAAGTGTAAAAAAATTGGTTCAAACATTAGGAGTGAGGCATCGTTTAATCGAATCGAATGAGTTGGAGATCCCTGGATTTTCTAAAAATCCTCCTAACCGGTGTTATTATTGTAAACGTAAACTTTTTTTGGAGTTATGGAGCTTGGCCAAAGAGGAAGCACTTCCTTTTATTGTCGAAGGTTCCACCCTGGACGACCAAAAGGACCATCGACCAGGAAAAATGGCGATTCAGGAACTGGGGATAAGAAGCCCCCTGGAGGAAGCAGGATTGACAAAAATAGAGGTCAGGGAATTATCCAAGGCCATGGGACTTCCCACCTGGGATAAACCTTCTTTTGCCTGTCTGGCCTCACGATTTCCTTATGGAGAGGAGATCACTGAAAAGAGTTTGAGAATGGTTGACGAAGCAGAGGATTTTCTCTTTGGGTTGGGATTCAAGCAGGTCCGTGTCCGTCATTACGGGAATCTGGCCAGAATTGAAATCCTCAAAGAAGAAATGGAACACCTCATGAATGGCTCATTGAGGGAAAAAGTGGTGAGCCATTTGAAAAATATTGGGTATCAATATATCACCTTGGATCTCCAGGGGTTTCGATCCGGATCGATGAATGAGGTGTTAGGATGAAGGCCATTGCTCTCCTATCCGGAGGGCTCGACAGTACCCTCGCAGCCAAGGTGATGATCGAACAGGGGGTTGAACTTGAAGCCCTCAATTTTTTGACTGTATTTTGCACCTGCACGACCCGAGAAGAAACCTGCTTGGCATCTCAGAAAGCCGTTGAGAACCTGGGTATTCCTTTGAAGGTATTTAATGTTTCTGAAGAGTACCTCCATGTGGTGAAGCATCCCAAACATGGCTATGGAAGAAATATGAACCCCTGCATCGATTGCAGGATCTTCATGCTCAAGAAGGCAAAAGCCTATATGGAGGAGTCCGAAGCCGCTTTTATTGTGACAGGGGAAGTGTTAGGACAGAGGCCCATGTCTCAACGAAGAGATGCGATCCATTTGATCGAAAAAGAAGCAGGGCTTGTGGGTTTTATCCTGCGCCCCCTCTCTGCTAAAGTGCTTCCGATGACCATTCCGGAGAGAGAAGGGTGGGTCGACCGGGAGAAACTGCTTAATCTCTCGGGCAGGTCGAGAAAACCTCAGATCGAATTGGCAGAACATTATGGAATCCATGATTATCCATGCCCTGCAGGAGGGTGTCTTCTCACCGATCCCGGGTTTACAAAACGGATGAAGGACCTCTTGACCCACAACCCTGACTTCTCTTTAAATGATGTTCACTTGCTTAAAATGGGAAGGCACTTCCGGCTTTCCCATGGAGTAAAATTAGTAGTTGGCAGGAACGAAGAAGAGAATCAAAAGATACAGACCTTTGCTCATGGAAAAGATATTTTATTCAAGGTGTCCCATTATCCGGGACCGCTTTCTCTTCTGAGAGGAGTTCCTGATAAAAATGATATAGAAAAGGCCGCTGCCATGACCGTCCATTATAGCAAGGCCAAGGACTTGG
>DCVM01000039.1:24183-25689 GCA_002327985.1 Syntrophaceae bacterium UBA2188
ATGAGTCAAAAGGCGAGGGAAAAGTTTTTCCACAAAGTGGAAAATCTTAGGGAAAAAAAGGAAAATCGATTCCCAGTCCAGCGGGGACCAAAAGAAAATTCAAGTCAATACCGGAAAGCTTCGGCTAAGTTACAACAAAATCGGCACATGGCACATAATTTGCTGTCTATCTTTATAAAAATATGCCAGAATACCCCTCAGCTCTGCTGGGGGGATGAATGGCCTCCCTCTCCCCTGGGGGGAGAGGGTTAGGGTGAGGGGGAAATGATCTTATCATCACCCCCACCTTAATCCTCCCCCATCAAGGGGGAGGAAAGTTTTTTAGAGAATTTGATGCCCCGCAGCTTGCTGCGGGGTAGTTCACTGAGGTTATTTCGCCTACGCTTAGGATCACGGGTTGGTCCACAGAAATTCATTAAGGAGCGTTGTAGAAATGGTGATGGAAAAAAAGAATGATCCTCCTGTGATCTGGAGGACCACCTACGAAAGATTGAAGAGGAAAACGAGAATCCGTTTTGTTCTAACCCATATTTTTTACCTGATTGTCATTGCTTTTCTGGGATTTTTTATCATGAATGCTGGAAAGACCAAAGAGGTTTTTATCCTGGAAAACCAGGGACTCCATGAGCTAAAAACAAAGGAAACCGTCTATGCCATTCTGAGAAACCGAGGAATCAGCCTGAGCCAGGGGCTGGATATTGCTGAAGTGACGATCCGACAATCGAAAAAATTGGACCTTCCCCTATCCCTGATCCTCGCTGTAATGAAAAAAGAAAGTTATTTCACTCCCTATGCCCTCTCCTCGCAGAATGCCATGGGGCTCATGCAGGTCCATCCCATTACCTGGGAGGAATATATTGCCAAGTTAAACCTCAAGGTATCCAACCACGCAGCCTTTGATCCGACCACAAATATTATCGTAGCCACGCATATCCTGAAGGACCTCTATGAATTTTATAGAAAGACCATAAAATCTGAAGAAGAGGTTTGGAAGTCTGTACTCTCCTCCTACTTTGCAGGGAAAACTTCTTTTTCTCAAACGGGAATGACAGACTCCCATTTGAAGTATGTGGCGGACATCAATATCTTCAAAAAAGAATTCGATGAAAAATTTCAAGATTAAATTGAGGATTTTGTGGTTATCTTTTCGATGTACTATGTTCCGCATTGGATTGAACAGGACTCTTCACTCTCACTCCAAATCACCCCTTCATCAATAAGATAACACTACAGAGACCCCAACTTCCCATCCCTGATTATTATTGTTGACTTCCCAAACGAACATTCATAGAATAGCACAAATTGTCATACCTTGGACACTTTGAGTCAATTTTTAAATGGCTTGAATTATTTTGCAGTAAAAATGCTTTTAAATCTAATGAGTTATAAAATCTCGCCGTGGCATAAAAAATGCATTTTA
Organism: Syntrophaceae bacterium UBA2188; assembly: GCA_002327985.1. GTDB lineage: Bacteria > Desulfobacterota > BSN033 > BSN033 > UBA1163 > UBA1163. The sequence goes on from DCVM01000039.1 coordinate 25,604, forward strand.
CGGTCTGAGGAGGTTCCTGTTGATCCATAAGATTTTATTAGTAGGAATGTTCTTTTTCTTCTTCTCAACGTGCCTTTCCCGCGTTG
>DCVM01000039.1:25770-47898 GCA_002327985.1 Syntrophaceae bacterium UBA2188
ATAACCTCCCTGAAGATCTCGTCTACCTGTCACTCATCGAGAGCGGATTCAATCCCTATGCCTATTCCAGGGCCAGGGCCGTAGGCTTATGGCAGTTCATATTACTCACTGGGAAAAGATATGGCTTAAAGGTGAACTGGTGGGTTGATGAGCGGAGGGATCCTGAAAAGTCCACTATTGCTGCAGCAAAGTACTTGAAGGACCTTTATGAGATGTTCGATTGCTGGTATCTTGCGGCCGCGGGTTATAATGCAGGAGAATACAAGATCATCAAAGCGATGAAACGCTACCAGACAGATGATTTTTGGACGTTGACGAAACATCGATATTTGAAAAGGGAGACCAAAGATTATGTTCCGCTCATGATCGCGGCAGCCCTTGTTGCGAAGGACCCGGAAAAATACGGATTCACTGATGTCGAATACCAAACGCCTTTACAGTATGAGAAGGTGAAGGTTCCTGAGCTGACAGATCTTTCCCTCGTTGCCAGAGCTTGTGAAACCACCCTTGAGGAGATCAAGGATCTGAACCCTGAACTCCGAAGAGGGGTGACGCCTCCTGGTGAAGACGAGTATGAGATTAAAATTCCCTCTGGGAAAACGGATCTTTTCATGGAAAATTTCAAGGCCATGCAGCCTCTTGAGAAGTTTCCATTCAAGACCCATCTGGTTAAAAAAGGAGAAACCCTGAAGGGGGTTGCCAGGATCTACAGGGTGGAGCTTGAACCCCTGCTCGAAATCAACCATCTGAGCAAGACGAGTCAGATCTCAAAAGGAACGACCCTTCTCATTCCTATCTCAAAAACTGAAGAAATTAAACCTCCCATCGTGGCGCAGAAGAAAAGTCAGAAGGTCCCAAAAAATAGGTCAGGGAAGTGATTTTACCCTCTTATTCTTTGACCCGTCCAGGGTCAGTGGCTTCACTCTGTCAACAGCCGGGTTCCCCGGGATGACCGCAACAGCCTTTAAGATGTCTCATCTTGATCCAGTTATTCCTGATCAGGAGTGTTATCTTTTTCGGCCAGGGCATGTCAGCATGAAGGTTTGTAAAGAAGGAACGGATGCTTGGACGTCTCTTCTTCATTTCATGACGATCCATAAAAAGGCTCCTTTTTGAATCGGTTTTTATATTCGTTCACCCGGATGAATAAATTATAGTTGAAAAAATCTGGGTCTGCCATGAAATCGTTTCAAAGGTTTTTTGCAGGAAGCTCCCGCCCCCCTTCCACCCCTCTTTCATCAAGCGTGACAACGCTTTTGATTTTATAGTTGACTTCCTTTCCGAATAGGTCTAAAAATCAAATCACGCCTTAACCCTGATGAAGGGACGCCCAACGATTGGATTAAAAGAGGACGTTCGAGATGTGTCCCCAAATTTGAATGTCTTTCTGCGCCAGGGAGGGAGATAGGGATTTTAGAGGGAAGGACATGCCGGCCGGGATTGCTCACCTTCTGATTTGTAATAAAGCGGTCAAAATTCTTCAAAATGGGGGTGACTATGAGGTATTCATCAACATTCTTGATGCCGATGAGCACAAGCCCTATCTCAATCTCGGCTCCATCGGTCCGGATTTATCTTATTACGGAAGCCAGTGGGAAGGAATGAAGACCCTTCTCCTCGAGCAGTCGGACAGACCCCTTGGCGTCGACGGGTGGTCTTACCTGCTCCATTCTAAGACCCCCAATCAATTCCCTCTCACTCTCATTGAGCTAATCTGGAAAGATACTCGGTGGGAGGAACAAGAATGGGAAGGTAGCGATTATGATAAATTCGCCTTTGCGTGTGGCTTTCTTTCTCACATGGCCGCCGATCAGATCATCCATCGATTGGTCAATGATATCGCCGGCCCTTATTACCGAAGAGGAGAAAATCGGAAGATACATCGGGAGTGCGAAATCTATCAAGATATCGCATTATTTCACACGCTCTATCCACAGGAAGATTTCATGGATAAATCTTTTCACCTCTGGGTTGATCTCGAACCACAAAGCTCCCAGAATGCACCGGAGTGGTTTCGATATTTCATCCAGAGGGCCTTTGTGGAAAGTCATGGGGTTTATCCCAGGGAAGAGGATATTGAGGAGTGGGTGGATGGGCTCCTGTTACTTTTGAGGGGAATTAAATGGATCGGACCCTATCAGCGTGCCTATGAAGATCTGAGAAGCTCTCACATTTCATCCGAAAAGCGTCACAGATATTTCAAAGATTATATGAACTTTTTCTTTGAGGCTGTAGAATTGACCAGCCTCTACTGGAAGATGGTTTTTGAGCTTTACGATCCTCCGGGAAACGGTCTCCAGATTTCAGATCGTATGAGGAACCGATTCCGTCGGGTGGTTCAGAATGCGGATCTTTCTGCGCCCCTTCAAAAAAATATTTTGGAAGAGGCGAGAAAGGCGCTTCAAACAAGGGTCCCACGTAAATTTAATGCTCTTTTAAGGAAAGAAGAACTGGCGCTCAAGAAGGATAAAATTCTTTCTATCGATTCCCAGGAAATAGGGAAGTTTTGTTAAATGGGGATAAGTCCATAAAGCGTTAATCGTGTTAGACCATGTTAGAAATTGTCGTGATCGTCATGGGGTCCATTTTCATTCTCATCGGTTTGGCGGGAAGTATCCTTCCCGTGCTACCCGGACCACCTCTCAGTTTCATCGGACTCCTCCTCCTCGCTCTCGCAAACCGTTTTTCACCTCCACTCACTTCAACCTTCATCATTCTGATGGGACTTCTTACCGGTGTTGCGGTGGTCCTGGATTATATCATTCCGGTCCTGGGAGCCAGAAGGTATGGTTCTTCGAAATGGGGGCTCTGGGGTTCTTTTGTAGGCATGGTGATCGGAATTTTTTTCTCTCCTCTTGGTATGCTCCTGGGTGGTTTAATCGGTGCGGTCATCGCAGAGGGGTTGGTTCACAGAAAGACAGGGCAGGCCTTGAAAGCAGGATGGGGGGTCGTTGTTGGAACACTGCTCGGAACGGTTTTGAAATTCGTTCTCTCTGCGATGATGGCCTATTCCTTCATCCGGGCACTATTTAGATATGTTTAATCCTCATTTCTCAAGAAAAAAATGGCCAGGGTAGGGCACATTCTTCTATACTCCCTCCATTAACTTTCTCAGCGCGCCTGTCTTCTTGCTATCCCCTTACCTATTCATAATATTCATCACGGCAAAAGAGATGCTTTCCCCTCCCAATCATTACTTGATAAGCAAGCCCCTTAAGATTATATTTAATATCGTATGATTTTTAATGAGCTGGTTTAGGTTTAGAGGAGGAGGCATGGCTGATCCTGTGATTCGAATTGTTGATCTATGGAAGGATTACGGAGGGGATGGTACCGAAGCGCCCGCTCTTCGAGGGACTCATGTTGAGATTGGAAAGGGTGAAATTGTGGCCCTCTTTGGAAAGAGCGGGTCAGGGAAGAGCACCCTCTTCAATTTAATTGCAGGGCTCGACCGTCCCACCAAGGGGCGCATCGAGGTGGAAGGGCAGGATTTACAGGACCTTGGAGAGAGAGGTCGCACCCAATTACGCCGAATGAAATTAGGGTTCGTGTTCCAGTTCTTTAACCTTTTACCCACTCTTACGGCCTTTGAGAATGTTTTCCTCTCCCTTGAGCTGGCGAATAAATTTTTACCAGAGGTTGCACTCCATGCCCTGAAAGAAGTGGGTCTGGAGGGAAAGGAGCACCGATTTCCTCATGAGCTTTCGGGAGGAGAGCAACAACGCGTTGCCATTGCAAGGGCTATTGTCAAGAGGCCCTCCATCATCCTGGCGGATGAACCCACCGGAAACCTCGACACCACAACGGGCGATCACATTCTTGATTTGTTGACCAGGAGATGCCGCGAAGCGGCCACCACATTAATCATGGCGACCCACGCTCCCCTGACCTGCCGATACGCCAACCGGATTTTGCGAATGATGGACGGTTTGATTGTTGAAGAAAACTCCTGCGAGGAGGTCACCCGCTGAAGATCGTCACGCAATCGTTTCTAAGATACCTGCCGAGGCGGCTTAGCTTGAGCCTGCTTCAACTCATGGGGGTTGCCTGCGGGGTAGCAGCCGTGGTGGGCATGACCCTGTCAGCACAAACCTCTCTCCAGAGCTTCACCAAGGCGGTAGAATTTCTGCGAGGCAAGGCAACGCATTCCATTCAGCGGCAAGCAGGGCCCATGGATGAATCGCTCCTCGGCGGGATAGCCAGGGATCAGGCGGTAGAATGGTTTTCTCCGGTGATTGACCGTCGCCTACGCCTCGATAATGGAGAGATTGTCCGATTCTTGGGAATAGACCCTTTCTTAGACATTCATATTCGTCCGGAAATCTCGAAGGCACCACTCCTGAACCGTGAGGCGAGCCGAGCAGAAAATTTTCTCTCTTTCCTGGTTGATGAAAAGGCAGTGCTCATTGATCATGGCCTTATGGGTGAGCTCGGACTTACACCTGGAAAAACTCTTGAAACGGGTAAAGGAGCCCTCCGAATCGTAGGCAGCTTTCCAAATCCCTCAGGGGAACCTTTGATCATCATGGATGTGGGTCACGCTCAGAAACTCTACCAATTAGAAGGATATGTTGACCGGGTCGACCTCATCTTATCGGATGAAAGCGATTTTGCGTTGAGATGGGGCCAGGGATATCTCATCCAGTCCAGCCGTCAGAAAAGCGAGACGTTTTCTGCCATGCTCCAGGCTTTTCGCCTCAACCTGGAGGCGCTCTCACTGCTGGCCCTCTTCGTAGGTGTTTTTCTTATTTATAACACAGCCATGTTTGCCGTGGTGAGCCGGCGGCGAGACACGGGAATCCTGCGAAGCCTTGGTGCAAACCGCCTGGAAATCCTTGTGGCTTTCCTTACAGAGATCCTTATTTTAGGTGTCATTGGTGGAGCCCTTGGAGGATTGATCGGCTACTTTCTCACCCGTTTTCTCACAGGCCTCATCGGAAGCAGCATTAGCAATCTCTATTTCTTTTTAAGGCCGGAGCCAGTAGCCTGGTCTGGTTGGATTCTGGTGACAGGGGTTATATTAGGTTGTGGCGCCAGTATACTGGGCGGAGCATTCCCCCTCTTTGACCTGATTCGCACAGATCCTGTGAAGACACTGAGCGGAAGATCAGCCAGTCGTGAGAGCACCCGAAAGGCCCAACGCGCTGCCCTTGCCGGGTTCTTATTTCTTTTGGTAAGCGTCATCCTTTTTCTCTTTCCAAAGGCCCATATCTACGTTGGGTTTGCCGGTGTGTTCGGCTTTGTCCTCGGTGTAAGCCTTCTCACGGGAGTGGTCCTGGTGACTCTGCATCCCGTTGTAAGGGTGGTCCTTTATCGGATTGGGAAGCTGGCTGGAAAAGTGGCGGCAGGGAATATCCGTCAGAACCTGGGAAGGACTGGTGTGGCGGTGGCCGCATTTATGATCGCCCTGTCTATGTCAATCGGGTTGGGCGCCATGATCGGAAGTTTTCGGCAGTCCCTGATCTGGTGGATGGGAACGCAAATTCGGGGAGACCTCTACATTGGAAAGATCATTGAGGCTGAGGTCCCTGAGGACTTTTATGAGGAACTTCGAGAGATGCCAGGACTCGGTGGTGTCCATCCTTATCGAAACGTCCAAATCATTTATCGCCAAACCTCCATTAACATTAGTGCTGTCGATGCGTCGGTATTGGAAAGATATGCCCAGTTCGGCTGGCTAAAGGGAGGAAATGAGAACTGGGGGCCAGTCAAACGCGGAGAGGTGATCATCTCAGAAAGTTTTTCGCGGCGCTTTGGCGTTCAATCCGGAGACTCCATACTTCTGGAGACCAATCACGGACCGGTCGAATTCAAAGTGGCCGCTATTTTTTATGACTATACTACCGAACATGGACTCGTCATGATGGATCGCTCCATCTTTCTTAAGCATTTTGAGGACCGAACACTCAACAATATCGGTATCTTTATTGATCCGGATCACCCCAGGCGAGCCGAGCTTCTTCAGGAGGTCAGGAAGAGGGGTGAAATCCGAGGCCTTCCAGTTTTGACAGGAGCTCAGCTTCATGCCAATATTCTTGAAGTCTTCGATACCACCTTTGCCATCACCCGCTCGATGCGGGCCATTGCAATCGTCGTTGCCTTCTTTGGCATTGCCGGTGCCTTGCTCACCCTGTTTATGGAGCGAAGGCGGGAGTTCGGGATCTACCGTGCCCTTGGTTTTTCGACCCGGCAGGTGGCACAGATCACTTTACTCGAAGGACTTGGGATGGGGATGGTGAGCTTCCTTTTGAGCACCATTGCAGGAACCGCGCTTGCGGTGCTCCTGATCAAAGTCATCAATCTAAGAAGTTTCAACTGGACCATTTTCTATTACCCAACCTTTCAGCCATATCTGGTGACGGCCCTGACGGCAATTGTTGCCAGTGTCGGGGCGGCTGTCTACCCTATCTGGAAGGTGTGCAAGACCTATCCGCAGATGCAGATTCGAGAGGAGTAAATGCAAGGTTCAACAAAACGATTAAAACAACGGATGATCTTGATTGGTAGTCTATTAGGATTCGTTGTCTGTCTCTCATTCGGATATCTTGAGGGGGTCTTGGCAAAGGAATGGAGACAGGCCGTTGGCCCATGGAAGTGGGTTTTTCCAAGGGATCATGGCTCCCATCCGGATTTTAGAACGGAATGGTGGTACTTCACCGGCAATCTGGCCGATCCTTCTGGGAAAGATTTTGGCTATCAGCTCACTTTTTTCCGTCAGGGTGTGCTCTTCGAGAACAAGGACCCGAGAAATCCGTGGTCGATCCGGGACCTCTACCTTGGCCATTTTACCCTGACCGATGGTTCTGCAGGGCAGTTCTGGTATGCCGAGAGACTCTCCCGGAAAGGGCCTGGCTTCTCAGGCGCAGGGGAAGAGGGGATGGATGTCTGGTTGCTCAACTGGTCGGCGAAAATGGAAGGGCGGAGAATAAAGTTGGAGGCACATCATCAGGGCATGGAACTTTCTCTCGAACTCACTCCCAGAAAACCTCTCGTCTTCCACGGACAAAATGGGCTGAGTCAGAAAGGGCCCAAGGAGGGGCAGGCCTCTTACTATTTTTCTTATACCAACCTTGAAACACGAGGGGCGATTCGAACACCCCGTTCCCCGTCTCACATACAGGTCAAAGGGACAAGCTGGTTTGATCATGAATTTGGTTCTAACCAGCTCACTTCAGACCAGGTAGGTTGGGATTGGTTTAGTCTTCACCTCTCAGACGGACAGGATCTGATGATCTATTTTTTAAGACGTAAGGATGGTTCAGTTGAACCCTCCTCATCAGGGACTCTGATCAGTCAATCAGGATTGGCCACCCACCTCAAACTCTCTGATATCAGGGTTGAGGTGCTTGATTATTGGAAAAGTTCGAAGAGTGGAGGCAAGTATCCAAGTCGATGGAGGATTAAGATCCCTTTTGCCAAGATCGAGATGGAGATTGCTTCCCTTGTCGTTTCTCAAGAGCTCATCACAGAGGGCTCAGCAGGCGTTGTTTACTGGGAAGGTGCCGTGGCAGGCAAAGGGTCATCAGCAACGGGAAATATTACCTGTGAAGGATATGTAGAACTCACGGGTTATGCAGGAAGTTTAGGAGGGTTGTTTTGAATGGGACTCTTTGTAGAAGGTGAAGATGAAAGGAAAGGCTAACCTCTTTGGCGGGTGTAGATGGTTTTGTAACGATGGCTGAAGGCGGGGTCTTTAAGGCAGGTGGTGCATTCTTCAGAGGAGGTGTTCACCGGTTCCAGAAGGACTTCAAACCCAAGTTCCTTGTATTGCTCTGCCATCTCCGATAGGCGTGGTTCATCCATGGTGAATCTCTTTTCCCAACCTTCTTTTTTCAATTCTTCTTCTCGGGTCACCAAATTCTTCCGTACACCCCAAACCAAACGCCCCGGACCCTGATATAGCTTCTTCCATCCCTCTGAGAAAGAGAAGGCTTTTAGATCACAGACTTTGGAACAGGGTGGAGGCTCTTCCCCATAGCCAGGCTTACAAGGAGCGCAGCTATACCTGACCTTCTTGCGTTCCTCATGTTTTACAAAGGCCACCGGTTCTTCACGAAAGATGTCCATCTCATCCGGTCCTACTTCAAGGATGTTTGCCGGGCAAACCTCTGGGCACTTCCCGCATCCATTGCATTTGTCCGTATCGATGGTGACATACCAATCACCGGAGCCGTCCTTAAAACCGTAATTGGCAATCATGCTTTTTGTCTTTCTTTACCCCCTCACCCTATCCCTCTCCCGCCAAGGGAGAGGGGAATAAGGGAATTAGGCTTTTCTTGCGCTCTTTGCCTTGCCCATCTTCAACAAAACCTGTCCGAGCAGGGCCGCTCCGATGCCACCGGCAAGCTGCGTGTCAAAAGGATAATTGCGATCGATATACTCCTTCTTGTACCAGACACGTTCAGCCGTCTTAATCCCTAATTCTTTTTCCAGTCTTTTTACGACGCCTTCGTTTTTTGCAATCCCACCGGTGATGACAAACTTTTCCTTTACGCCCAACCGATTGAGTAGCTCCATGATACGATGTGCCATGGCGGAGCAGTAAGCAGCCATGATGTCGTTCTCAGGCATCCCTGACTCCAGTAGGCCAACGACCTCGCTCTTAGCAAAGACGACACAGGTACTGCTGATCATGGGAGGTTCCTTCTGGATTTGGAAGGACCGTGGTCCAATCTCCCAGACCGGCACTCGAATCAGGTCAGCAAAGACTTCCATTCCGCGGCCCGTTCCAGCAGCACACTTATCATTCATCATGAAATTGAGAACTTTCCCTTTATCATCAATATTGATCGCTTTACAATCCTGGCCACCCATGTCCATGACCGTTCTGACTTCTGGCCCATACATGAAATGGGCCCCTCGAGCATGGCAGGAAATCTCGGTGATAGACTGTTGAGCCATGGGCACGTTCACCCGTCCATAACCCGTACCAATACAGTAATCGATGTTCTCGATTTTCATATCGGTTTTTTCTAAGGCGAAATTCATGCCATTTCTGGCACTGTTCGGACTGTCTGAACCGGTTCGCATATTGCCAAAAGCGTAAAATTCAGCATCAATCATGATGACAGCCTGGGTGCTCACAGATCCGACATCCACCCCGGCCGTGATCACCTTGCCCTTTTTCCAATCTATATCCGGGTTGACCCAATTGGTTTCTGGCCATCTCCAAAATTCTTGGGGTTTTGCTTCAGCCATTTTTTCTCCTTCCTTAACCTTCAGCTATGGAGTTCTCTTTAATCGTTAAGTTTTCCCTTCAGAGCTGGTTTCCCTTTCCACTACTTTTTGGCCCCGACTTCCTCCGTATAAACTCCAGCAGCGGCTGCCTCTGCTGCTCCCAGAGCACCCATATAATCCGGATCTTCTGGTACCGCGACATCCATTTCGAGATTCTTTTTGAGGGAGTCAATAAATCCTGCATTTTTTGCCATTCCGCCTACCATCACGACATCCTTTTCCAGACCTACAATCCGAGCGAGGGAAGCAATCCTTCCTGCAATGGCATTCATGACGGCCCGGGCAATATCCGGTTTCGGAGTTTTTTGATGAATGAGTGAAACCACCTCGGATTCGCCGAAGACCGCACACTGTGCATTGGTTGAAAGGGTGTGGGTGGATTGGAGAGTGATCTTTGAGATCTCATCCACAGACACTTCGAGTGCCCTGGACATTGCTTCGACAAAGGTACCTGTACCGGCTGCACACTTTTCATTGATGGCAAAGTCTAAAACCTTTCCGTCAGCGCCGATTTTGATGGCCCGGCCTTCTTCTGCTCCCACATCAATGACTGTCCTGGCTGTGGGAATCAGTTTGATTATTGCTCGAACATCGGCAGCGACATCGGGAATGGTATCATTTGCAAAAGCCACTCTTTTCGCTGCACTCCCTGTAGAGACCACTCGCTTAACATCCTTCCGGGTCAGGCCAACTTTTTTGAGTACCTCATCATAGAGTTGGTCTACTGCCGCAGCCTTTTTAATACCTGTAGAACCTGTTATTTTACCGAGTATCTGGTCATCTTTTTTAACGACAATATGAACATTTTTTCCACCAACATCAATTCCTGCAACGATCATCATGGTTCTCCTTTTTGTTATGGATCATCAAGCGACCCTCTTAAGCCCTCATGTCTCGGTCACGAGATGACACCTTTCTCAAGAGTCCCTCCGTTTAACCCAATAGGATAAGATCATTATAATTGAAAAGATTAAAAATTGCCTGAGGGAGGTTGAGAAAATTCTTCTTTATACTCTGCATTTTCATAAAATCAGTTTTATGTTATATATTAACCATGATTACTGTCGATGAAGCCTTAAATAAAATTCTTTCTAATATCCATCCTTTAGGGTCGGAGAAGGTATCCATTTTGGAGGCATTGGGAAGGGTGATAGCAGAAGATAGTTACGCCCATCGAAATATTCCGCCATTGGACAATTCAGCGATGGATGGTTATGCCCTGAGGTTTGAAGATATCCAAGAGGCTTCACAAGAATATCCTGTTCGTTTAGAGGTGATTGAAGATCTTCCAGCAGGTTTTATTTCGAAAAAGAAACTTGAAAGAGGAAAGGCCATCCGTATTATGACGGGAGCACCCATTCCCGAAGGGGCTGATACAGTTATTCCCGTTGAAGAAACCAAAAAGGAAGATGGGTCTGTTTTGATTTTCAAAGCGGCAGGGTTAGGTGAGAACATCCGGAGGTCTGGCGAAGATGTAAAGAAAGGAGATCGGGTTATTTCCAGAGGAGATAGGGTCCGCCCGGCAGAGGTGGGGATGCTTGCTTCGGTAGGACGGTCTTTTGTCTCGGTTTATCAGAGACCGCTGGTAGCCATCCTTTGCACTGGAGACGAATTAGTGGATGTCGATGGACAGTTGGACGAAGTCAAAATTATTTCAAGTAATTCCTACACCCTGACAGCTCAGGTGATGGATTGTGGGGCGATTCCCGTTCAATTAGGCATTGCCAGGGATCACAAAGATGAAATCGAAGAGAAACTTCGTCAGGGAATCCGAGCCGATCTCTTGATTTCCTCGGCAGGGGTTTCCGTAGGGGATTATGATTTTGTTAAAGAGGTGATGAAGAAACTGGGGATGGAAATGGTCTTCTGGAAAGTGGCCATGAGGCCAGGCCAACCCTTGGCCTTTGGAACCATCGCAGGGAAACCAGTGTTTGGTCTTCCAGGAAATCCTGTTTCGTCCATGATTTCTTTTGAGCAGTTTGTGAGACCCTCACTCCTGAAGATGATGGGTTGCCATCAACTCTTCCGACCTGTTATTGAAGCCATCTTGAGGGAGGAGATTAGGAAAAGGCCTGGAAGGCGTTTTTTCATCAGAGGATCTGTCTCTTTTGAGAAAGGTCAATACTTTGTCACCACTACCGGTGAGCAGGGATCCGGAATTTTAAAATCCATGGTCAAGGCAAATGGGTTGATTGTCATCCCGGAAGACCAAGAAAGTGCAAGGGCAGGGGAAAAGGTTCGAGTGCAGTTGCTGGATAGAAACTTTTAACTGGGATCATGGAATGATGGAATATTGGGCAGAAAAAAATCTCCCGTGTCGTTTTCATTATTCCATTACTGATGGATTCGTAAAAAGTCTTGATTTGTCACCCTGAACTTGTTTCAGGGTCTCATAACNNCATTGATTTTGTTAGATGCTGAATCAAGTTCAGCATGACGTATTCCCTCTTTACGGACTTTTTACGAGATCATCATTACTCCAATATTCCAGTTTTCCAAGGGGATAATGAATGATTCCCATCATTTCTATTGTTGGAAAGTCGGATAGTGGAAAGACCACTTTAATTGAAAAGTTGCTTCCGGAGTTAACCCGTAGAGGATATCGAGTCGCTACGGTTAAGCATGATGTCCATGGATTTGAAGTGGATCGGGAAGGGAAGGATAGCTGGCGACATAAGCAGGCCGGGGCCCATACGGTCATCATCTCCTCACCTCAAAAGGTTGCTTTAATTCGTGATGTGGAAAAGGATTCAACCTTGGATGAGATTCGGAGAAGATGGGTTCAGGATGTGGACCTTCTCCTTTCGGAAGGATATAAAAAAGATGTCCAGCCAAAAATCGAGATCTTCCGGAAGGAAAAACATAAAGAACTTCTCTGCTCAAAAAAAGATAACCTTGTCGCGATCGTTGCAAATAAAAAGTTTAATGTTGGCGTTCCCTGTTTTCAACTTGACGATATGAAAGGGCTCTCTCACTTTATCGAGAAAGAATTCCTCAAAACGAAGAAGAAACGGGAAGTATCTTTAAATGTGGATGGAAGACCCATCCCCTTGAGCCCTTTCGTCAGCGATATTTTAACCAAGACCATTAGAGGGATGGTGACCTCTCTAAAGGGATGTGATCCTCATAAGCCGATTGATATCCATCTTAAAGGGGAATAGAAGTGAAAATGATCCCGCTTCAACCCTGCTTAATCTTAAGTAGGCACTTCCCTTATGACGATCATTAGGTCGAAGCAAGCACCGATTTACGAGAAGAAACCCCTCTGGATTCAATTTGGAGCATTCCCTGCCTATCCCCCTTTACACCAAGTCCCTTCCATTCCTTCCATTGACTGCAAATGACTGCAGACAGGGGTTGGCTACTTAGGCTCCTTTGAAGTCAGCCCTTTATGCCAAGCCATGATGGACGACTCCAATAGAACAAAGATTCGATTGACCAGGTATCCTATCACCGCCAAAGAAAATACCCCAGCATACATTTCGGGGATGCGAAATGTTCGTTCTGCGTCCAGTACAAAAAAACCAATTCCATTATTGCCTGCCAGCATCTCAGCGATCACAGTCACAATCAAGGAAATAGCAATACTCACCCTCATCCCCGTGACAATGTGGGGAGAGGCAGCTTGAAGAATGATCTTTTTGAACAGCTCCCATGAGGTGGCGCCAAACACTCTAGCTGTTTCCATGAGAGTCCGATCCACCCCATGGACTCCGTCTATGACATTCACCAAAATAGGCCAAAAACTCGCCCATGCAACGATAAAGATTTTCATTTCGTTCCCCACCCCTAAAAGGAGAATGACAATAGGAATCACAGCCGAGACCGGAGTGGGTCTGCACAATTCAATCAGGGGTTCTGTAAGGTTAAAAACGGCCCGGTTGTATCCGATCATTAACCCACAGGGAACCCCTATGATGACACTGATACAATATCCGGCAGACATTCTGAAAAGAGTGATTGTGTAATGTGCTGGAAGTTCACCTGAAACAGTAACGTTATAAAGGGCTTGTGCAATGTCAGTCACTTTAGGGATATACACAGGATGGAACAGTTTGAACGTCGATCCGAATTCCCAGAAGGTCAGGAGTGCGATGACAGTTAGACTTCCTCCCCACCGAGTCCTAAAAAGAATATATGAGATTTTACCCAAGATATTTTGATGGGGGCTCTTTGCCATCATTTTCTTTCCCCCAGTCCTTTTCTTTTTGTGTGATGATCCTGTGAATTTCATTTCGGATTTCTAAGAACCGTGGATCGCTTCGTGTTTCGATTTGATTCCTTGGTCTTGGCAGATCATTCTGAAACTCCTTTACAATCCTCGATGGAGATTTTGCAAGGACGATCACTCGATCAGATAAATACACCCCCTCCTCGATGTCATGAGTAACAAATATAATGGTTTGGTGAAACCGCTCCCAAATTCGGAGCAGAAAGTCTTCTAATTCTGCTCTCGTCTGAGCATCTAAAGAACCAAATGGTTCATCCATGAGCATCAGTGTTGGTTCGCATGCAAGAGCCCTTGCTATGGCGACCCGCTGCTGCATCCCTCCAGATAACTGCCAGGGGTAATGGTTTTTGAACTTCAAAAGGCCAACTGCCTCTAAATACTTCTCCGCTTGCTTTTTGTAGTCTTGACCAATCAACCAACGCCGCTGTCGTTTGAGCTCTAAACCGAAACACACATTTTTTATAACTTTTCGCCAAGGCAATAGAGAGCGACTATAATCTTGAAATAGAAGAATAAGACCTGGAGGGGGAGTATCGACCTTGCTTCCTTTAAGGATGATTTCCCCAGAAGTAGGCGGCATGAGGCCAGATATCATCATTAAAAGAGTTGTTTTGCCACAACCCGAGGGGCCGATGACAGAAATGAATTCACGCTCTTTAACTTCAAAACCTATTTTTTCAATCGCAAAGGTATGTTGATTCGGTGAAATAAACTCCTTGGAGATATTCTTTACAGAGAGAAGATTCATCTTTGCCCTTGATGAAGTTCCTTTAACATAAGTAGAGTGAGCTAAGGCGAATGATCGACATGCTGTATCATCAAGAGATTGCCCCACCCCCTCTCAATCTTTTCGTGTTACCTCGCTGCTTTATCGATCAGACTGTCAAGGTCCGGGCTTTTTCTGAGAAGGCCATGTTTCTGGCATAGCTTTATTAGAAAATGCATTCCCTCTAAATCCACTTTAGGTGTCCATTGGGGCCAGGTAATGTTTTTTACTATTTCCGGAGAAATTTTAGTATATTTAATGAGAAGTTTGTCTCGCTCCTCTGGATGGGTATTCAAAAAGGTCTGTCCTTTTACGGTTGCTGAGACAAACCCCTGAACCTGATTAGGATTTTTTGAAATCCAGTCTTCCTTGGCCACAAAGGAAGCGATGATCAGCCCAGGGCGCAAATCATAAAGGGTATTCACTAAGAGCGTCGCCCCCTGGGATCGCAAGATGGCCTTTTGTGGCTCTCCCGCCTCCACTGCATCAACTTTTTCCCCCATCAGTGCGGGAATCATTTTTGGAAAGTCTGTTTCCACCCAAATCACCTTTTTGGGATCAGCATTGTTCTTTTCCAACCATTCCCATACAGCTATCCAGTCAATGTTTTTAATTGCATTAACTGCGATCTTCTTCCCTTCCAGGTCTTTCGGGCCTCTTATCCCCGAATTTTGCAACACAAGAAGCCCTGGTGTTGAGGTGGCGTAGCCTCTTGGCTCTCCAGCTTTTTTTGTGTAACCTTCGTTATGGTTGTTGCAAATTATTTTTATATCTAATCCTGCTGATTGAGCCAGCATGATGGAGATTACGTTGCTAAAGCCAATCTGAATGGAACCACCGAAGAGAGCAGGTAGGATCGTTGCCCCCCCCTTCATTTCGATCGTTTCTACATCCAATCCAACCTCTTGATACCAACCCTTTTCCTGGGCTAACCATACAGGTAAAAGATTCATGGAGGATATGATCCCAAGCTTAATTTTTTTGGCTTCTGCAACCACAATATCTGTTTTGGCAAATAAACATATTAGAAGCCCTAACACGGTGAAGAAAGATTTAGACCTCATCGGCGTCCTCCGTAGAAAGAATCTATGCCATGGTTTCTCTCCGGCAATAAGAAAAAAGTGGTATTGAATATGATCATACAGTTGAACATATCCCTTTTTGTGGGCGAAAACAAAAAGTGCTTAGAACTTCCTTTTCCAATGAGGGCAGGGTATTTACAGTTGTGTGATATGTCGACTTCCCTTCAGCCAAACCCATATTTAGTGATCGGTGACTTTGTCAGCGGTAGGGGATTTGGAGAGTTGCGATAGGTGCAAAGGCATGAGCTTGCCCCTTGAGGTCCAGACAGGTTCCATCCGTTTAATTTGGAGAGTCCTGGCTTGACTCCAGAGAGCCCGAGCACCCACAGAGAGAGTGCTTTCCCCTATTGCCTCCAGAACAGTTTCGATCACTTTCTTCTCATTGACGGTTCCCACCCGCGGGCTCACCAATAGACTCACTTTAGTGAAACCCTTTTCATCTTCTTCTTCCAACAACTGATAGTCGAACGGACTACCTCCGAAGCGAGCCGGGAGCACTTCCTCTAAAATGCGGATCATCTCACTGCCAACTAACGTCACCCCTTCACCGGTTATTTTACGAAAACTGCGAATGTGACGCAGGTGCTCTGTGTAGCCATAAGTTTCCAGAGGGCACCCACAAGATCGTTTTTCTATGAGGCCATAATCATCGCTCTCCACATTCAATAATAGCTTGGGTGCTGTGGGCAGCAAAGTCGTATAGTAGAAAGCGTCCACGGGAGTCTTCAAGCCGTTTAGATGACGCGGATATTGGATAAGGGCAATAGCATCCTTGAAGATATGTATATCATTTGGGTCTACCGGTTTGGCACAACCCCAGCCCACCACGCCTGCTTCTGTAAACCAATAATTAGGAACCCACCTTGCGCCGGTACGGGTAATCTCAGTCACCTTTGCCGGTGTGGGAGGTTCGCCCCCTCCCATCAAGGTAACCCCTGTTAAGTCTAATCCTTCCTCCTGAGCGGCAATACAAACGCGCATTGCCATGCTAACGTTGGCACGGATCAAACACTGTCCATGTGTTTTCAGGATATCAGCCGCCCAGTGTGTCACAACAGCTGCATGATCTAAACTGACATATTCGGGGAAAGGAATATGTAAATTCATCAACCTACCCATTAGGATGATGTAATAAGTTCCGAGATTTCCCAGGTGATCTACAAGAGATGCCTTGAGATCTCGGGTCACAACCGGCGAAAACCACTTCCGGGGAACATTGCCAAAGAGAGAACCGCGCAGTATATTTTCCACACCAGTGCTGTCAGGGAGGATGCCATACCAGATGGCTATCGGTAGATCGAGAACGGAATGGGCATCATAAGCTAATAGGATAGGATAGTTTTGAGCAATCGTGTGATCCAAGCTTATGGGAATCCGTACCGCCATCCCTGTTGTCCCACCACTCGTTGCTTCGTAATAGGACCGCAAATATGGATTGTCGAAGTCTCGGACTTGTATAGGGATAATCTTCCCATTTCGAATCATCGGCTCACGTCCCTTGAACTCCTCAAAGGTCACATAGACTCCGGCCTCTCGCAATGCCAGCAAAGTACTTTCAAGTCCTCTGGTCCGAACCAAGTCCTGGATATCACTCATCTCACAAGCAGCCTGCTTGAGCAAAGGTAGGTAAGGGCTCTTTCGATACCCAAAGATACCGCGTTCGACCAGACGCAAAAAGTTGTCCTCCCGATTTATCAGGCGCTGTGCGACTACTGCTCTTGCCTGTTCAATCGAGATCCTATGACGGAAAAAACTCCTCAATCCCCAAGCGAAATGAGCATACCTTTTAATTTTGCTTGGGATGTAGAATCCTGCAAAGAGACTTTTATAAAGCATATCTGGTGACCATTAGATCAGTCACAATATTTCACTATTGACACACTGCATCAACATCGAAAAAACGATAATCCCCTTCTATACTAAACGGTCAACATAAGTCTGTCTTCAGACAATTTAAATATTTTGTGAAACCTGTTGAATCATGATGATGAAAAGCCACATTTGGGAAAGCCGGCTACAAGACCTCTCAGGTCTTAGACATTTATATGTTCTATGAAGAGGGAAATTTTCCCTCGACTGGTTGATTCGGTTACTTTTACGAAATAATTTATTGATAAGATTTTAATTTCGGATTGGGAGAATATACAAAAAGGGAAATAGTATGTCAAGCAATATTGACCCCGATCTCCCCGAATTGACAGGATGTATCAGAAGTGTTACATTGGCACTGGAGGTAAGAACTATGCCTGTAAAAAATCCTCGAATTAATGTTGTCTTGGAGAAGCCCCTTTACCATACCATTGAGCAGCTGGCAAACAGAGATGGTGTTTCGCTCTCGCTAAAGGTACGAGACCTGGTGAAAGAGGCGCTGGAGATTGAGGAAGATATTGCGCTTTCCGTTTTCGCAGAAAAAAGAGAACGAACATTCACCAAAACAAAGGCTTTGAAACATCAAGAGGTATGGTAACGGTGTCATTCCAACTCAGATACCATCCTGATGTTAAATCCGTGGATATCCCCCTTCTGGACGCAAAGCTCCAAGTCCGTATCAAGAAAGCCATTGAAAGCCGCTTAATGACAGCACCCCATCTCTATGGCGAGCCCTTACGAAAAACGCTCCGTGGTTATTGGAAGTTAAGGGTTGGAGATTACCGGGTGGTCTTCAAAATTGTGGATGGAGAGGTTTGGGTTCTCGGCATCATTCACAGAAAAAGGGTTTATAAGGAAATAGAAAAGAGACGTTGATGCAAATAAAAAAGCCTTAAGATAGTCACCGAGAGGTCTATTTGGCCTTGATAGCCATATTATATTCTGCATCGGCAAGATAATCTCGAATGAACTTCTGGATAGCCGCGATAACCTGGTCTTTGAGCGGCGCCGGGCTCTGTGCAGCCCTACCGGTGAAATTGTATAATTCTTGGGTGTCAGCCTTCAGCCATTTGTTGTTGATGTATAGAAATGTGAGCAGGATCGTTATGGCAATTCTATTATTCCTATTCTGAAAAGGATGGTTTTTAATCAAAAGATAAAAGAGGATACTTGCCTTGGCGACCAGCGTTGTATATAAAGCCTTGCCTGAAAATCTCTGAAACGGGGTTAACACGCAGCCTTCAAGGATATTCGGAAACCGGGTGGAAAAATCCGGTATCAGCTCATCGAAGGATTGATGCTCCTTCGCCAGCCGGAAAGCAAGGTATTCTACATCGGCAATCGTTATGATCTTCACTATTCCCTACCCAATTTTTTCAGGACCTCTCCATATTCCTGCACGGTTTTGCGGACAGCGGTATCGATCAGGTCCTTACCGCTTTTTGTAACCTCCTTACCGAGGATCTGCGCAATCGTTTGGTCTGTAATAAAGTAGGTCTTCCCTATCTTTGAAGCAGGGATCTGCCCCTTCTTGACCCGGTTGAATATTGCAATACGGCTGACTCCTAGAAGTTTTGCCAACTCAGGAATAGTGAGGTATCTTTCGTTGGTCATATTTTACACCCGCAATGCCAATTTTCAATTACGCATAATGATTAACATACGTTAATATTTTAGGGAATCATTAACATGAGTTAATTTTGATTATGCAGGTTAACAGAAGGTGAAAACCACTAAAAAGGGCTGGGTTGAATAGTTAACCATTTAAATTTATTACAAAATATACTCAAGAATCTTGGTGAACACTTCATTTCCTGGTACATGTTTGATCGTGCCAGTACGGGTCAAATTTGGTGATAGGCATCGGTTATTTGTAATTTACCACAACGATTTATTGGGGCAATGGTGAGGTCAATTGAATAACATTAAGCCTTGTGAAAAATATTCTGAACGGCACCTATTCGACTTTTTGAAGATCCTCATTGAGGAAAATAGAGGTATAGAGGCTATTTATTTCTCTCCACCCTGATACAAAGCTTCCTTTAAAATCGCATCGCTTATCCAGTAGCCTCCATCTTGCATCATCTTGATTGCTTCTCCCACCTTGTCTATGAGCCCTCGCCTTTTCGCCTCAACCAGAAGCCTGGCTGAACCGATCACCTTAAGACCGTATACCGTTCGAGCTATCCTCCTGGCTTTCCGCTCGTCTAATAGCACAAAGTCCGCACGCAATTCCTGGGCTAAGCATACAACAGATGCCTCTCCACTATGAAGAAGCGTTTTCAATAAAGGATCGATTGGTTTAGATAGGGAACTGACACTTATTCATTCCGGTTCCGTCCACATTCCCAATTTTCCACCAGCGGCCCCTCCCTGAAACACCTCGTATCGCACTTCTTCGGGGATGGCAATAACATCAAAAAGGGAACGCATCAAGACGCTTGATCAGCGAAAAAGCGATCAGAGGGCCTGTATTGCACACCAATATCCCGCTCATATTTTTCTATCCTTAAACTCTTCGTCGATCTCTGTTTGATCCCAATCCACGGTAGGCTGTAGGCGCCTGGGGGTAATTGCGAACGCCTTTCCTCCTCGGTGGGTATACGAACCCATGCTTCACGAACACTTGACTGGTTCATGATATCGCCTCCTTTTTAATTAATCATTTAGCATTTATGATATAAACAATTTCCATACTTTCTGGAAGTGTAGGGATAACTCAGCACTTTCTCTGAAAAAACCCCCCTCCGTTCTAACTCCTCCGAATAAGCGTCATTCTGTAGCGTAGTTACAGAATGACGCTTATTCGAAATAAATAAAAAGGCAGAGCCATCATGACCCTGCCTTTTCTCTCTTCAAATTAAATATGGATTTACTTCTTAGAGAACTTCCTCCTCCCATATCCTACAAGACCAAGCAAACCTGAACCGAGGAGTAGCATGGTGGCGGGTTCGGGGACGGGTTGGAGGAAACCACGGATCTCACCTGCAGGGAATGAAGTTGTATGAATATTAAAATAAGCCCTACCTTCTGCCAGATACGCGGCAAGCGCTGCCTCTGCCGTCTCCACTGTCCCTCCATTGGAGGTAATAAATGTCGGGTTGAATGTCGAGGCCAGGGTCGTATCATAAAAAATATCCATAGTCCCGCTCGTCACCCCGAGTGGGAATCCCAAAAATGATGGAACCATTGTGGCAACCCCTGCGTTTCCGGACAAAGGGTTCGCAGTGGGAGCGTGGATGTGTGCTGCCGTTGTTGTCCCTATCAGATCAATGAATGTGGCTTGAACGTTAAGGGTGTGCGCCTCGACATCGATTACGACCAGCGCAGTGCCAGTCCCCGGCGATGCGTTAGGGGGGTCTTCGCTCGGTCCATCGAGGATTGCGGTGTAAACGATCGGCACCGAATGAGCGTTTTGAGTGATCCCAATCATCATAAATAATGAAAGGCCGATAAAACAGGTCAGAAAAGGCAATATTTTTTTCATAATTACACCTCGATTTAATGGAATTATACTACAACCCAAATAAATAGAAGGGCAATTCTTATGCCAAAAATTAGTCATTTAATAAAAATCTAAAAAGTGTTAATCCTTCAATGAGTTAAAGATTTTCATATAGAAGTTTGTGAAATCCGACACTATAAAAAGTGGAAACGATTTACTTACAAATCCCAAATTACTTCCACTAAAAGAGAAAAACTTTTCCCACTCGTTTTATTAATTTCGGTGTGAAATATTGTATTTAAAAGGGAACAGGCTGAAACTCGAGTTCAGGAAGAAAGTAGGGTATGACATTCATCAGGTAGGACTATCAACAGTGGTCAACCTGGCCTTGATGGCCAGACTATTCCGCATCTGTAAGATGGTCTCGAATGAACTTCTGGATAGCCGCAACAACATGGTTTTTAAAGGGTGGGGGTGACCAGCCTGTTCTACCCCTCACCCCCACCCCTGCCTAACGCAGGCAGGCGCAAGGGGAGAGGGAGATAATACGGTTATTTTCTTGGCAATGTAATGATTGCATCCTGACCGTGTTTGATTATATAAATTTTTTAAGTGCACTCCAAATTTCGTCATAGTTCGGCTCGTTCGCAATTTCTTTGACAAGTTGAACATATTGTAGAGTGCCTTTTGGGTCGACGATAAAAACAGCTCTGGCCAATAATCGCAATTCTTTAATTAAAACTCCATAGGCCATACCGAATTGAGCTTCCCTATGGTCGGAAAGCGTTTGGATTTTGTTCGCACCGGTGGATCCACACCAACGTTTTTGTGCGAAGGGGAGGTCCATGCTGATGGTCAAAATCTGAACTTTTTCACCAAACTTGCTTGCCTCTTCATTAAACTTCCGGGTTTCGATGTCGCATACCGGAGTATCCAGAGAGGGGACTGAAGACAGGATGCATAGTTTGGGCCGATAGGAAGAAAGTTTTACGGGTGTCAGGTTATTATCCAGAGCCATAAAGTCTGGTGCCGGGTCACCTACCTTGACTTCATTTCCAACTAAGGTCAAAGGATTCCCTCTCATGGTTACCAATCCAACTCGCTCTTGCATGACTTCCTCCTTTCCATTCTTTGCGTATTGTCAAAAGTTATCTCCCCTCTCCCCTTGGGGGAGAGGGTCAGGGTGAGGGGTGAGAAGGGTATTTCGGATACTCTCCAAAACGCCTTCCAAGTTGCTGAATCCCTGATTATCCCAAAATCGCAACACCTTATACCCTTCAGCCCGGAGCCATTCATCACGCATCTTATCTCCTGGATTAAGTGCATGCTGCCCTCCATCCAGCTCTACGACAACTTTCTTTTCGAGATTCACAAAATCCACAACATACCGGCCAACGGGTTGTTGGCGACGAAACTTAAAACCTTCTATCTGTCTGTCTCTGAGATGCCTCCACAGGTGCTGCTCTGTATCCGTAGAGTATTTCCTGAGTCTTCTTGC
>DCVM01000036.1 GCA_002327985.1 Syntrophaceae bacterium UBA2188
GCAATTCCTTGACCCTACACAAAAACAGTTGGAGGAAAGGATCTATGTGGTTCGCCTTGAAACAAAGATAAAGATTTGGAACGGGCTAAAAGGAACAGTCTGCTTTTACCTATTTCTTCTGTCTGATAACAAACTCAACTCTATGTGCTTTTAATAATCTCAAAAGGTCTTCGATGTCCATGGTCGACCATCTGTCTCAGCATCTTTCTCGATTTCTGCCTCATCATCTTGAGGCGCTCTTCAAAGGTCAGAGAGGCAAGGTAATTCAGCTCAAACTCGAGCTCCCTTTCCTCATCGGCTTGAGATAATTTGAGGATCGATTCGTTCCTTTCCATAGGTTCAAAGTAGACTTTTTTTGTGTCTAAGTCAAGCATGAACCTATAAAAATCATTTGGGGTGAGACTTGAATATTGAAATTTAAGTTGATTATTTATGCGGAGGATAAGGGGTCAGCCCACGGTAAGAGACATTTGGTGCCTGCATCGGGAGTAAGGTGGAATGGGGGCAGTCAAATGAGTGTATTGTGATCGAAACATTCCTTTTTCTTGGGCATCTCTTTAGGATTTTTTATCCGGGGGAAACCTAAGACCATAATTTTTGATCAGATATCTCCGCATTTCTCGGATAAATTCTTCAGCTTCCGTTATGCTATTTTCGGCATCCTCACGGGCAAAGGATGTGAAAATGTCGTAATCCCCGTTTTCCCTCTCGTCTTTTAATCGATTCAGCCAGCGTCCATATTTATAAAAATATGCCAGAATACCCCTCAGCTCTGCTGGGGGGATGAATGGCCTCCCTCTCCCCTGGGGGGAGAGGGTTAGGGTGAGGGGGAAATGATCTTATCATCACCCCCACCTTAATCCTCCCCCATCAAGGGGGAGGAAAGTTTTTTAGAGAATTTGATGCCCCGCAGCTTGCTGCGGGGTAGTTCACTGTCTATCTTTCCAGTTTTCACGAGAAGAAGTCCAAACATGGTCTTTAGTGCACTGTGACTATCTACCGTTATTCCTTCAGCAAGGAGAACTGCACTTCCCGCATGGAATATAGAATAATAGGCTCTTGAGATGGCATCATCAATAAATCTTTCTCTAAGAAGGACTTTAGCGGCATCAAGTTTCTCTTTGCTTTTATCCATTTGTACGATGATTAAGTCGCTGGTATTGGGCTCCATAACTCTCTACCTGTTTTCAAAATGGATGCCATAAAGGGTGTAGGTATGGAAATCATCCAATCGAATTCTTTTTTACTGTAAATTTTTAAAGAGACATCAGCGCCATATTCGAGGAGGAAATCAGTGACTACATGATATATCACATCAATGGTTTTCCGGTCTTTTTCTTTCAGGACGATTAGGAAATCGTAATCTGAACCGGGTTTTGAAATGCCTTTTGCTCTCGAACCGAATAGAATCACCCGAGTAATTTGGTCTGGGAATAGTGAGACAATCTTGCTTATGAATTCAAATTCAATATCTTTTTTCTTGGATCGCGAGTTTCTTTTCATCAGCCCTCCACGCCGTTGCGCCAAGTTCAGCGGAAGTTCGACAAGCTTACTTTTTTCCCCTATTAAACCTTTACACAAGAAAATATCTTAATGCAACAAAATATTATGAAAGGCGTTGGGGACATTGTTGAAAATTGATACTTTTCACTTCTGATCTTTCGGTATCACATTCTAAGGTTTCTTCACGATTTGGGGGAAGAAGCATGAGGGGCAGCACTTAACAAGAGATACCTGATTCCTTCATCAGGGAAAAAGGCTCCATAAGAATCCTTTTTGATCAGATTTTGGAGGAGGATAAAACAGAGATCGCGGGCGGAGGTGGAGAAATAGAAAGATGAATCGGCAGCAACCAGGGGTTGGGATTATGGCATTTATTAAATGGTGTTTTTATGTGCAGATTTACCAGACAGTCCTAATGTAGGGAATTTTTCCAAGGGTAGAATCCTTTGTAATGAGAAGGGCATCTAAGTATTTTGCTGTAGCAACAATGACCTTGTCATGGAGTTCAATAACATCTTTAAGGTCTATCATTTTCTGAAGAATCGGATAGTCAAGAGGAATGATGACAAAGTTTTCGCAATCTTCAATCCGTTTCAGGAGTTTTCTAAAATCAAAAGTGATACGCTTTCTTTCAAAGATGCTGAGAGATTCCGCTAAAACGATGGATACCCTAACCCAATGTTTCCAAGAGTGGAGGAAGGCGATCTGTGAGCTGAGAAGTTTGGGAGTGAAATAAGGAAAATAACTTTATGAAAAGCAGAGTCAGCAATGGCTCTGCTTTTTTTTGGAAGTAATTAGCGTCTTCTATAAGGCAGCCTATTAAACAGTTGACAAACATCCAAAATTTTTGCGATATTATAGTTCCTATTTGGATGGTCCATTCTTTCAGGAGAGAGAGGAATATGCAATTCGATTTGACTGAAGAACAGAAGGAGATTCAAAAAGCGGCTGAAGAATTTGCCAAGGGGGAATTTGATAAAGAAGCCATTCTGGAACTGGAACGAACCCATCAGTTTCCTCTTGCCTATCTCAAGAAAGCCTGCCAACTTGGATTTATTGGAATTCATTATCCGGAGGCCTATGGGGGACAGGGGTATGGGATCCTTGAAAATGGTCTGATCGTTGAAGCTTTCTGCAGAAGGGATTCGAGTGTGGGCATTTGCTTGAGTATTGCCAACTTCTCTTCGGAGATCATTCTGAGGTTTGGAAACGAGGCTCAAAAGAAGAAATATCTGATTCCCATTACCCGGGGGGAGATGATTTCTGCAGGGGCCTTTACCGAACCGGACCATGGGAGTGATATCACCGAGGTGCGGACTACCGCTGTCAGAGATGGGAAGGAATATCTGATCAATGGGGTGAAGACCTTTATCTCCAATGGAGCGATTGCCCATTTTGTCATCGTTCTCTGCCAGAGTGATCCACAGGTCAAGCCAAGCTACCGTGGCATGTCCACCCTCATTGTTGAAAGGGGGAGCAAGGGATTTGAAGTGAGCGATCTTGGAGAAAAGATGGGCATCAAGATGACCT
>DCVM01000038.1:0-5251 GCA_002327985.1 Syntrophaceae bacterium UBA2188
GAGGTGTTGGATCGATTCCCGGTCTATAACCATCATCCCTTCAATTATTGCAACTTTTTAGGCAAGACCAGCCGGGGCACTCCGGTTTCCATCAATAGAGAGGTGATGGCCTGTGATCTGAAGATCGGGATCGGTTGTATTGTCCCGCACTCTTTTTCAGGGTTTGGAGGAGGGGGGAAAATTATTCTTCCCGGAGTGGCTCACATTGACTCCATCGCTTATAACCATGGAACGCTCGTCAAAGAGCATCCGGATTGCGTGGGCGTTGGAAAGATTGAGGGGAATATTCCTCGACTCGATATTGAAGAGGCGACGAGAATGGCGGGCCTCGATGTGAAGATCGATGCCATCGTCAATCTTCGCGGGGAGATCACCAGTCTCTTTATAGGAGATCCTGTTCTGGAACACCAGGAGGGGATGAAGTGGGCCAGGGAGGTCTATGCAACCACTCCCGCTAAGGAGATGGATATTGTCATTGTCAACTCCTATTCGAAGCCCAATGAATGCGCCATTGCGCCCTTTATTGGAATTCCGTCGTTAAGAGAGGACGGAGGGGATCTGGTGATCATTGCCAACGAACCCGCAGGACAGGTTGTCCATTATCTCTTCGGGGAATTCGGGAAATGCGGAGAGGGTGGGCTTCAGCTTCCTCAACCGTTGCCGAACAAGGTGAAACGGTTCATTGTCCTTTCGCCGTTTAAGGATCATGTAGGGGCCTGTTTCTTCGGTAAGATTCCTTCGATCCTCTGGGTTAAGACATGGGAGGAACTTTTGAATTTGTTAAAAGCGGAATGGGGGGACAAGGCCAATGTGGCTGTTTATCCGGACGGGACGATACAGTACTTAAGATCAGAAGGCGGTAGGCAGTAGGCAGAGTGCAATTGACTAATAACCAATGACTAATAGCTAATTGAGCTTTACAAAACTAATGGAATATATTTTGGTGCGTTCGTTTAGGGTAGGGGAGGCTTCAGCCTCCCGAAATCAGGGCGACTAAAGTCGCCCCTACCCATGAAGGAAAGGTAGGGTGTTCCTTTATAAAAATATGCCAGAATACCCCTCAGCTCTGCTGGGGGGATGAATGGCCTCCCTCTCCCCTGGGGGGAGAGGGTTAGGGTGAGGGGGAAATGATCTTATCATCACCCCCACCTTAATCCTCCCCCATCAAGGGGGAGGAAAGTTTTTTAGAGAATTTGATGCCCCGCAGCTTGCTGCGGGGTAGTTCACTTATGCGAAGCTCAATAATTGACTAAGTTACCAATGACTTAAACACGGGGGGAGGATATGGAAAAGAATAATGTGGTCGTGGTCAGTGCGGTGAGGACACCTTTTGGAAAATTTGGGGGGACGTTAAAAGATATTCCTTCCATTGAACTGGGTGCGATGGTGATTCGTGAGGTGTTAAAAAGAGTGAATGTGAAAGGGGAGGAGGTTGAAGAGACTTATTACGGATCAGCTGTCCCCGGGGAAGTGGGTCTTGAAACCGATGTCCCTGCGAGACAGGCAACGCTCAAGGCAGGGATGCCAGCAGACCATGTTTCGATGACGCTCGACCGCGCTTGCTGTTCGTCACTTTCTGCCGTAAGACTGGGGTATAGAGCGATTGGGTTTGGAGAGATTGAGATTGCCTTAGGCTTAGGAGCTGAGAATATGAGCCGGACTCCTCTGATTGTTCCTCCTGAGGTCAGATGGGGAAAGAGATTGGGGAGTATTGAACTCTGGGACGGTCTCTATGGGTTAGGATATAAAGGGTTTAATCCTGTGTCGGTGGATGCAGGGGAGGTGGCGCTTGAGTATGGAATCACGCGGGAAGATCAAGACCGATGGGCTTATCAAAGCCAGATGAAGTATGCCAAGGCCTTTAGCGAAGGGAAGTTCAAGATAGGCGAAGAGTTGATGAGGGTAGAAATTCCCCAGAGGAAAGGCCCTCCCCTTGTTTTTGAAAAGGATGAATTTCCAAAGCCAGACACGACCCTTGAAAAACTTTCCAAATTGCCACCGGTCTATGGCAGCCCCACAGTGACTGCAGGGAATGCACCGGGGCTTGATACAGGGGCCGCAGCCCTCCTGATTATGAGTGAAAAGAAGGCAAAGGAGAAGGGGCTTAAGCCTTTGGCCAAGATTCTCTCTATGGTTGCCACGGCCACCACACCCCGCCTGATTGCAGCCATCCCAGGCTTCACCATTCAAAAGGCGCTGGAAAAGGCTCAAATCACTCTTGACCAAATTGACCTGATTGAGGTCAATGAAGCCTTTGCAGCCATGCCTCTGGTGAGTGCAAAGATTCTGTCAGATGGCAATGCCGAAAAGATGAAGGCGCTCCTGGAGAAAACCAATGTCAATGGTGGAGCCATTGCCATCGGCCATCCTGTGGGGGCAAGCGGGGCCAGAATTCTGATGACCCTGATTTATGAATTGAGAAGAAGAGGCGGGGGAATTGGAGTGGCCTCCATCTGCGGAGGATTGGCCCAGGGGGATGGGGCTGTCGTGCAGGTTTGGGGTGAATAAATAGAGGTGATTCTGACCTAAAAACTATTAAACTAAATTTGTTCTTAAGTTTTGCTATCTTGAGCAATACTTGGGCCGCTAAAAATTCTTTCCTAATCGCTTGCTTACGATATTGGACATAATTTAAGACACCTTAAATAAATAATTTCATTTTAATTACAGTAAGTTATACTCAATCTGACCCTCTCAGGTTTTAGGGTTGTTCTCTAAAAAATGTCTTGACAAACCCTCCCCTGTATGATAGAAAATAGGAAACTGAATTAGTTTTCTGGACTTTATGGAATCAGAAAAAAGAACCCAAATTCTAACCCTTGCCAAAAAGAAGTTTGAAAGGTTCGGTTTCAATAAGACCACGGTTGATGAAATCGCCAAGGACGCCAATATTTCGAAGCGAACCCTCTATCAGGAGTTTGAAAACAAGGCGGAGATCCTCGAAGAACTTTTCATGTTTGAGGCCCTCTCCGTTAGAAAGGCCATCCTGAACCAGATCAATAAGATCGTCGAGCCCACAGAAAAACTTCAGACCTTTATCCGATTGGCCCTCAAATACCTCGATCAAAATCCATTTGTCGTCAGTGTGCTCCATGATGAATCCGGGTTCTTTGCGCCATTCCTCAAGGAAAAACCCCACATCATTGAAACAGGGATTGAGGAGATTTTCGTCAATATTTTGAAAGAGGGTGTTGGAAAAGGTGTCTTTCGAAAGATGGACGAAAAGGTTGTCGGGCATTGCATTTTCTTATTATTTAAAGGTTTGACTTATGGGAGAAACAACTCTGGCCACTCCTTTGGATTGAATCAGACCAATGAGTTTGTCCATTTTATCATCAATGGAGTGATCCTGAAACAGGGTAAGGCATGAATCGCTTCTCGATCCATTTTAAACCCAATGGTTATGTCAATCCGATTCGAATGACCAGTCAATTCTTGGGTATTCCTCTTTACAAAGTGAATGCCTTTTTTGTTGATGGACTCCTGATCGACACGGGCTTTACTTTTGGTCGAGATCGATTTCTGAAGCTCCTGGATACCCTTCATCCAGAGATCGTTGTCAACGCCCATCACCATGAGGATCACACCGGCAACAACTTCTCCATCAGAGAAAAATATGGTCTCCTCCCTCTGGCTCATCCCAGAACATTTTTTTATTTGCAGGATCCCTCTCAGTGGTTACCCTGGTATCGGCGGCTGGTTTGGGGGTGTCCCCCTCCCTCTGAGACGGGTGAACTGGATTCAAAGATTCAAACCAAACATTTCCTTTTTTTGGTCATTCCTACACCCGGTCATTCCGATGACCATGTCTGCCTTTATGAGCCCAACGAGGGGTGGCTTTTTTCGGGAGATTTGTTTCTCAGCGAACAGATGAAATATTTAAGGGAGGAGGAGAATGTCTTTTCGATTATAGATTCGCTGAAGAAGGTGGCGGCCCTTCATCCCAAGAAGATGTTCTGCTCTTTTAATGGTGTGGTCGATCAACCGATGGACGCCCTTCATAAAAAGATTGAATATCTGGAGAATCTTCAGAAAGGGGTCGAAGAGGGATCTCGTCAGGGCCTCTCTCCCCGGGAGATTCAAAGAAGGCTTCTGGGGATAGGAGACCAGATGGGATTTTTCACCGCAGGAGAAATTTCTAAAAAAAACCTGATTCATGCTTTTATTAAAAATATGCCAGAATACCCCTCAGCTCTGCTGGGGGGATGAATGGCCTCCCTCTCCCCTGGGGGGAGAGGGTTAGGGTGAGGGGGAAAT
Source organism: Syntrophaceae bacterium UBA2188 (assembly GCA_002327985.1). Classification (GTDB taxonomy): domain Bacteria; phylum Desulfobacterota; class BSN033; order BSN033; family UBA1163; genus UBA1163. The sequence continues at coordinate 4,258 of DCVM01000038.1, forward strand.
GATCTTATCATCACCCCCACCTTAATCCTCCCCCATCAAGGGGGAGGAAAGTTTTTTAGAGAATTTGATGCCCCGCAGCTTGCTGCGGGGTAGTTCACTAAAAAATAAGGAGTTCGTAAGATGGTAACTGTAACGATGCCCGTATCGTTAAATTGAAATTGACGTTTGTCGTTGTAGAGGCTCGTATCGAGGCTCGCATGTGGATGCTGGATACTCGAACTTCAAGTTTCGAGCGTCCTGCTTCGATACCAGCATCGTCACCCTAACCTTTTGACAAAATCTTTGGATTTTCCACTTTCTTAAAGAAAAGGGGTTAAATGATGAAACAGAAAATCAGAAAAGCGGCGGTGTTAGGGGCGGGCGTGATGGGAAGTGCCATTGCTGCCCATTTGGCGAATGTGGGAATTCCTTCTTTTCTCCTTGATATTGTCCCACCGGAGATGATCGAGGCGGAGAAGAAGAAAGGGCTGACCTTCCAAAGCCCGGAGGTGAGAAATCGGTTCGCGGTTCTTGGAAAGAAAAGGATTCAAGAAACGAGGCCGGCTTCCCTCTATTTGAAGGAGGATGCGGAGCTCCTCTCCGTGGGAAACTTTGAGGACCATCTCTCCTGGGTTTCACAGGCGGATTGGATCATTGAGGCGGTGGTTGAGGATCTGAATTTGAAAAGAGAACTTTTCAAAAAATTGGTCCCCTTTTTAAAGGAAGGAACGGTGATCAGCTCCAATACCTCTGGTATCTCCATCCAGAAGATGGTTGAAGGGTTTTCACGGGATTTTGCAGAGAGGTTTTTGGGGACCCACTTCTTTAATCCACCCAGGTATATGAAACTTTTAGAAATCATCCCGATCCCTTCAACCTCCAAAACTATCGTGGAAAGAATGGCTCGAGTGGGCGAAAAGATCCTGGGGAAGGGAGTCGTCTACGCCAAGGATACACCCAACTTCATCGGGAATCGAATCGGGGCCTTTGCGACCGCGATTACCATGAGGACGAC
>DCVM01000038.1:5293-5862 GCA_002327985.1 Syntrophaceae bacterium UBA2188
TATGAGAGTTTGCCTGAGGGAAAGGAGAGAGAGTATTTTGTTTCCTCCTCTTTTATGCAGCAGATGATCAAAAACCAGTGGTTGGGTCAGAAGACCAAGCAAGGCTTTTACAAGAGGGTGAAAAAAGACGGGAAAGAAGAGACACTGGTTCTGGATTTTCAAAAACTTGATTATCGCCCACAGGAGAAGGCAAGTCTCCCATCTGTCGAAATGGGCAAGAATATCGATGATGTCAAAGAAAGGATCAAAACCCTCGTCCTGAATCCGGATCGGGGGGGACAATTTGCCTGGAAGATCATGAAAAAGACGCTTCTCTATTCAGCGGAGAAGATCCCTGAAATCTCTGATGACATTGTCAATATCGATCGGGCCATGAAGTGGGGATATAACTGGGAACTCGGTCCCTTCGAAATCTGGGATGCGATTGGCCTAAAGTCCTCTGTGAAGAGAATGGAGAAAGAGGGAGAAATCATTCCACCGCTTGTCGAAAAACTTCTCAGCAAAGGGCATCCCTCTTTTTATGAGAGAAAAGAAGGCCATGTCTCTTACTTTGATTTGGGGGCAGGCCA
>DCVM01000037.1 GCA_002327985.1 Syntrophaceae bacterium UBA2188
TTTCTCAAGGTAGCTTTCTGGGGTCTCCCCTGCCGGCACAGCAATTCTTGGAATATGCTTTTCATCGAAACGGATTTCAAGGTTACATTGCTCCGAAATCTCAACGGTATGGGCCATCGCCTCCGGAAGGTTTGGAAATAGTTCGGCCATCTCCTGGGGGGACTTGAAATAAAATTCATCCGATGAGAATTTCATCCGATCATTATCTTGGAGTGTCTTCCCGGTTTGAATGCAGAGCAGCACTTCATGAGCCTGGGCATCTTTTCGATGGAGATAGTGACAATCATTCGTCGCCACGATGGGTAGAGAAAGTTGACTCCCAATCTCTAAGAGCCGCTCATTGACCAGCAACTGGTTTTCCACTCCGTTGTTTTGGATCTCAATAAAAAAGCGGCGGTGGTCAAAAATGCTTCGATACTCCTCAGCGGATTGAATAGCCCTTTTCATCTCTCCACGGCCGGCATGGCTGGCAATCTCTCCTTTCATACAACCGCTCAGGGCGATCAACCCTTCATGATAGCGACGGAGCAGATCCTTATCGACCCTTGGCTTATAATAAAATCCTTCAAGATGGGCAAGGCTCACTAATTTAAGAAGATTGAAATAGCCGGTCTCATTCTTGGCCAGAAGGGTGAGATGATAGTTTCCTTCCCCTCCTTCCCCAGTCTTTTTATCAAATCGACTTTTAGGAGACACGTATATTTCACATCCAATAATGGGTTTGATGCCATGCTTGATAGCCATTTGATAAAATTCGACCGCCCCGAACATGTTTCCATGATCGGTCAGGGCGAGGGCATCCATTCGATATTTTTTGGCTAAATGGAAAACCTCTTCAAAGCGAATCGCTCCATCTAACAAGCTATACTGACTATGGAGGTGAAGATGAATGAAATCTGATCGTTGCATATTAGATAGAAAATAAAGGGCCTTAGTCTTAGGGTTAAGGCTAAGATGCCAGTTTTGTTAATAGGTTAGGTCATGAGTCTTAAAGATTTCACTTTACCCATTCACTTTGCCCAAACGGGCTTCATAGCCCTAACCTATCAACTTTATAAAAATATGCCAGAATACCCCTCAGCTCTGCTGGGGGGATGAATGGCCTCCCTCTCCCCTGGGGGGAGAGGGTTAGGGTGAGGGGGAAATGATCTTATCATCACCCCCACCTTAATCCTCCCCCATCAAGGGGGAGGAAAGTTTTTTAGAGAATTTGATGCCCCGCAGCTTGCTGCGGGGTAGTTCACTTTCATGGTTCGGAAGTGTCATACCCGTCATGAAAAATTAATAAGAAAAAGACCATAGGGTTATCAGGATACGTGGGAATGCTGGGCTAACATAGAATATTTTTGGACTTCTCACAATATTCCATTATTCCATCACTCCATCATTTCAGAATGGTGGCTCTTGTTATTCCCACTCGATGGTTCCTGGAGGTTTAGAGCTGATGTCATAGACCACTCGGTTGACCCCTTTTACCTCATTAATGATCCGATTGGAAAGATGTTCTAAGAGTCTATAGGGCAACCGGATCCAATCCGCTGTCATGCCATCCTGGCTTCCCACCACCCTTAAGGCAATTACATTTTCATAAGTCCTTTCATCTCCCATCACGCCGACCGTTTTCACGGGGAGTAAGACCGCAAAGGATTGCCATACCCGATCTAATAAATGGTTCTGTTCCATCTCTCCCATCACAATCTCATCGGCGGCTCTCAAGATATTTAATCTCTCCTGGGTCACTTCCCCAATAATCCGAATGGCAAGGCCTGGTCCTGGAAAGGGTTGGCGTTTAATCATCTCATCAGGCAGCCCCAACACCCTGCCCAACTGTCTTACTTCATCTTTAAATAGTTCTCGAAGGGGTTCCACAAGCTTTAATTTCATCTTCTCCGGCAATCCCCCCACATTGTGGTGACTCTTGATCATGGCCGAAGGACCTTTTGAGGAAACGCTCTCAATGACATCAGGATAGAGGGTCCCCTGAGCTAAGTATTCCACCCCTCCCAGCTTTTTGGCCTCCCTTTCAAAAATGGAAATGAATTGCTTTCCAATCCTTTTTCTCTTGTCCTCGGGATCGATGGCTCCCCGCAGCGTTTTCAAGAAGGAATGTTCTGCATGGATGTCGATGAGAGGTATTTTAAAATGATTGCGGAATAAATCCACTACCTGGGACGCTTCGTTTCTCCTCAGGAGACCGTTGTCAACAAAGATGCACTGGAGACGGTCTCCGATTGCCCGATTCAAAAGAAGGGCCACCACGGCTGAATCTACCCCTCCGCTTAAAGCACAGATGACCTTTCCTCTCCCAATCCTTTTCTTCAGGTCATGGCTTGTTTGCTCTAAAAAAGATTCCATGGTCCAGAGGTTAGAACATTGACAGACGTTGAAAAGAAAATTTTTAATGAGGTCAAGTCCTCTCTGAGTATGCACCACCTCTGGATGAAATTGGAGCCCATAAATTTTTTTTTGAGGGTCCTCCATCGCTGCAAACGGGGTATTCTTCGAGTGGGCAATGGAACGAAACCCTGGGGGTAATGACTTGACATGGTCCCCATGGCTCATCCAGACGATCTGTTGACTTTCGGCTCTCCCCAGGCCTTTAAACAATTGTCCACATCGGTCTAATGTTAATCTCGCTTTTCCATATTCCCTTTTTTCTGAATGGGTAACTTCTCCTCCCGAAATGTGGGCGATCAATTGCATACCATAACAAATGCCCAAGATGGGAATCCCCATTCTGAGAAGAGTGGGATCACAGAAGGGGGCATTCCTCCCATAGACGCTGGCGGGGCCTCCGGAAAAGATGATCCCTTCGGGAGCGAGGTATTTTATCCGATCCAAGGGAATATTAAAGGGGTGAATTTCACTATAAATCTGGCACTCTCTCACCCTTCGGGCAATCAGTTGGGTATATTGAGAACCAAAATCGAGGATGAGTATTTTATCAAAAAACATCGACCGCATCAAAACCTCGCTCCTAAGGCAAGGCCATCATCTCCCACATAGGTTTGCACGAATTGGAAATGGGGGTAAAGGAGATGGGTATCCGCTCAGCGTTTTAAAAAGTATTTTCCGTCCTTCAATTCGTATTGATAGGAACTCCCCCTGCGATAAAAGAGGTCGCTCTTTTTCAGAAGCTTGGCTGAGATTAGCTCCTCAAGACGAGGAGGATATTGTCCCTTTTCCAAATAGTAAATTTCCAAGGCATTCTTGATTCGATCTAACTGGGCCTGATGGACTCGATGCATCGGGATCTCAATATTCACTCGCTCGATCTTTGAATCCCAAAAATGATGTAAAAAACTCGGCTTAAAATAGATGAGAAGGAAAAGGATAAATACCAAAAAGGCACCATAGTAAACAAAGGCCAGGGCTTCTCTGAAATTGACCATGCTGACCTTTTTAATGAGGCTGGGTGTTCGAACTCCAGCCGCTTCGATCAGCCCCATTCCAGCGAGCTCTACTAAAATTTCACTTGCGTTGAATTTCCCCAACAGGCTTCGATCAATGATTTCTTGGACGGTTCTTATCCCATCTACTAAATTGTAAATTAACTCTTGTTCAGAGGTTAGCTTCTCTTTTAAATAACTTCGTGAAGAAGGCCCATTCACAGATTTTTCATCAAGTGTCTGAGGCCGTTTAAAGACCAGGTGAGGTGAAAAGATCTTTTTTTCGATCTCGGACCACTCATCCACCATTCGAAGGATGTTCAATAACACCTGTTCCGTACTCAGGGCAAAAGGAATCTTCTTGTAACTTTCCACCAATTTGAGATCGAAGTTGAATTGCCCGTCTTCCCACCAAAATAGGTCATAAATGGTTTCATATATTTGGGTTGAAATCACCTTGAGGACATCGTCCTTGGTCAGGAGTTGTAGCTCGACCAGGATTTCCCCTAAGTATTTGAGAGTATCCTTTTGAATTTTTAAAACCCGTTCTAAATGCTCTTCGGTGATCAATTGGGCCTTCACCAAGATCTCTCCGATGAGGTCTTTTTTTCCGCGATAATTCGAATAGACATGGACGATCATCCCATCGACAAAATGAATCTCTACCACATCTTTCCCTCGACGAATTTTTAACACGCCCGTTTTGAGCTGTTGACCGATAAGCTGGATGATTTCGGTGATGCTGAAGTCTTTTAATGTTCCTTGGAGTGCCATGGATGGTCCCTCTTCATTCTTACCTAATGGCCTCCCGGCCGTTCACCTTCCATTTCGAATTTTGGCTTAAGCCGATAAAGATGCCGGACGGATAGAATGTAAAAAATGAGGAAAAGCCCTACCCAGAAAATCCATCTCCAAAACCCCATAAAGACCTGGGGAAGGGGAGAAGGCATAACCCCATTCCAATAGACAAATCTTAGAATGAAGATAAAAAAGACAGAAAGGAGGAGAAGGCCCTTGAAGGAATGTTCCTTCCATAGGTAGCCGAATCCGACGAAAAAGAAGGAAAGAAACCTGCTGACGAAAAGATGATGTTTTTGAAATTGGCGAACCTGATAGGATTTCTTTTCGACAATCTTGGGGTGAAGCTTTTCTTTCTGGATAAAGATACGATGGCAATTAAAACAAATGAACTCTTGATCAGACGCCCCTAAATAAAACCGATAGGTTGGACTCCCGCACATGGGACACCGGGTTAAAAACCTCTTCGTCCGGCTAATCCTGGACAGGCCCATTAAAAACCCTAAAAATAAGATGGGCGCCAGAAAGGTCACCCTCGATGGAATTTTTTCAAACCAGGCTTTAAATAGACTAAAGAGGAATCCCTCCTTTCCGATGAATTGATCCAGAAATCTCTGCCAGAGCCTTTTGGAAGTCAGAGTCTCATCGATCGCCACTCGATTAAAATGAGAAGAGTCGATCATGGAATAAAAGTCGATGAGTTGGGGGTCCAGTTGCCTAGCTTTCTGAAAGGCTTTATCCGGTTTTCCGGAAAGAAACGTTTCTTGGGAGTAGGCCCGGTAGAGATTGTAATAGTAGGCCCCCTGAACCGGATTTAAATCGGTGGCTTGCTGATAGGAAGCGATGGCCAGGGACGTCTGATTTTGGGCTAAATAAACATTCCCCAAATTAGAATAGGCTTCGCTGAACTTGGGGTCCCCTTGGATCGCCCGTCGGTATAATTCTTCCGCCTCGGGGAAATGGCCTCGTCTTTTTTCTGCTAATCCAAGGGAAAAAAGAACCTCGGGATCCTCTGGATGGGTCATTAACCAGACCCGTAATTTCTCTTCCGTTGTCCTTCTCCAGTCTTCATGATTGACCTCGTTCATTTCCAAAAGGATATCCGATGAAGACCCTTCTAAAAAAGTGGAGGAGGATCGGAGGAAAAAAGGAAGGTAAACTAAAACGATGAGAAAGACAAGAACAAACTGTTTTTCCCTTTTCGAGATATACCCCCATAATGAAACAGACCAAAAGAAAAGGGCCCAGAGCATGTCCAAGCGAAGGAAGAACGGGAGGAAGAGAAAGAAAATCTTGAGGCTGTTGATGAGAAGTCTTGATATCTCTTGTGTCATATTTTTTCGAATCTCATAGAAATAGAGGGGGAAATATTTGACCAAGAGGACGATGCTGAAAACAATAAACGCCATGAGGATGGCATTAGACAAAAGATAAAACAGATTATAAAAAAGTTTAAGAGAATTAGGGTAATATTGAAATTGAACCACCTCCCCTTTCAATACTTCCAGAAGAATTTTATGGAGTTGAAAGGGATTTTGGCTCCACAGGGCTCGTGCCAGTTGAAAATGGGGCTGAGGCAGGTCGGGTGAAAATTTGATGGCATGAATGGACATCCGGACCGCTTGATCTGCATCTCCCTTCTCCCGCGCCTGTTCGGATTCTCGAATCAGGAGAAAAGAGAGGATGGGAAGATTCCGGAATCCTTTGTCCCATTTCATTTGGTAAAGTTGATCCAGCTCTTTCTGGCTGAAGGAGGTGCCTCGTTGAAGTTCCCATGCCCGATCAGCAAAAACAGGACTTTCAACAGAAAAGAATTCCTTAGAAAAAGGCAGGGTTTCCTTTGAGGTAAACGCCCCGGTGTAGTAAAGGAGAGCTAAGATTAAAAGAATTAAAATAAAAATAGCTTTTTTCAT
>DCVM01000141.1 GCA_002327985.1 Syntrophaceae bacterium UBA2188
AGCCCAAACCTGGTTCAGTCCAGTGATCTCGGCGTTTTTCAGTAGGTTTGGATATACAGGCAATCCATGACTGGAATCGGTTGTTATTGGCTTAAATCTCTTCTTTTTGCACAGAAGGTTATCCTGTCGCATCAGTCTCAGAACGCACTTGCGGAGTATCTGCCCGGTCAAGGATGTTATTAAACGCCCAGACATCTACCCAGCAGTACCGATCGTCGAGAGTCAGTTTGCCCTCTTGACGTTGTATGGCTTTTTCATATCCCAGCAATTGGCGGAGGCGATGCAGGTTGGTTGCAAAAGATTGATGTGCCATATCGCCATCTGCTTCGGGCCAGAGGGCATCCATGATCTGGTCTTCCCTCACCTCTTTTCCCCCGAACGCAATGATGGCCTTAAGCACGGATAAAGGCCTTTGTTGAACCTTTCTGCTGAATTGGACAGGTTGCTCGTCTTTTAGAATTGCAAAACGCCCCAGAGTATATATTTTCAACGGCCAGGGCCATTTTTCTAAAAAGGAAGATGGTTTCTCTGTAATCAAGTTTCGTTTCCGAATAAAATCTCGAACATATTCCACTTCAATTCCAGCCTCCATTGCTTTAGCACAGAGCATCGCCATGGTTGGAGGGTGATCAATATAGGTTTCAACATATCCACCCTCCCTTCCCAAAGTAAAGGCTTCCCAGAGGGATAAAAGGCCTGATGAATCATTTCCTTCCTCGAAAGCAAATCTTGCTTTAGCCAATAGAATCAAAAATTTCATATAATTATTTGATGATTTGGAAACAATACTGGAAGCAAGTAATAGATGATCTTGAGCCTCTTTGTGTTTACCAAGTTCGTGCATTACATGGGCTCTGGCAACATCTAAAAAAACCACACTCAGAGTAGATTTCACATTGTTAATTAACTCAGAAGCCCTATCGACATAAAAACAGGCTTGCCCGATATCTTTTCGAGACAAGCATTCCCTGATTCTCATGAGGTAATAACTCGATTTGCTCCATTCGGTGAAGGTGTTTACAACAGAGTCTATCTTTGCAATAGATTCTTTAACCGTTTTATAATCCCGAACATTCAAAGCACTCGCCAGGGCATATATCAAGAGCCAATAATCAAAACCATGAACCCCTGTTTTCTGAGACAACTCCAGTCCTTCCAATACAGAGTGTAGGCACTCCGTATGCATTCCAACATATCTGTAATAGAGTACTTCCATAACTCTGGCCATGATAAGAGTCAAAGGGGGAGCATTTGGAGTTCGGGATAATTGCCTTAATAAGTCTATAGCGACGAGAGCTTTTTTTAGTTCACCGAAGAAGATTCTATAGAAGGCCACTCGAAATAAAGCATTCATCCTATCAAAGATGTTGGGACATACTCCAGCAAGCGAAAGAGCCATTTCCGCCCATGTCTCAAGTTTCGGATGCCAGAGCTGTCTAGTGACGAGGATCAACAACATATTTGAAGCTACCCGAAGTCCGATCTCTTCAGAAGGGAATCCCTTAACCTCATTCATTAAGTCCTCAAGTACGAGAATCCAGCGATCAAGGAGTGAAAAATCCTTTGACTCCATCCATATAGAGAAAACGAGTTCTGACCAAGCCAAAAACATCCCGGCTCTTTCTTTTTGGTCCTTAAACTTTTCAAAGGCTTTTTCAAAAAAGATCTTGCTTTGTGATGGATTAAATGGCAATCGACATTGACCCATCCAGTAAAGAAGCCACGGATTACTCTCCAGGATTTCAATGGGAAGGCCACTTAACCAATCTTCAAGAGGACGATGCCTCCCTTGGGCCAGCATGTGGGGAGCATGCTTTGTAATGAGACGAACCAATCCATCCCAGTCGCTCACATCATGGAGAAGTGACACAGCACTCTCTACCTGACCTGCCTCTTCAAGAATGGTGGCTGCGCGGGAGCATAAAACAGACAAGCTCTCGGTCGAGAATGATTTTTTCACACGGGAAAGTAAAAATTCCCTGAACAATGGATGATACTGATAAATAGGTTCATTTTGGAAACGCTTCTCTGTAAAGTAATTATTTCGGTTCAATGTTGAAAGGATGCTACTGGCAGAGGAAAGATGGGTCAGTTCTTCTGCCATCTTAGCGGTCATTTTAGGTAAGAAAGCAGTCTCTAAGAAAAACTTCTGGGTCTCTTTATCCGTCTTATCAAAGAGTTCATTTGCGAAATAGTCAAAGATTTCTTCCGTGGTCGGATTCCCAAGCCACTGAGGTTCGATTCCTCTCTTCATGCTCTCCAACAGCAGCACTAATCCAGCTGCCCATCCCTCCGTTGTGTTGTGTAAATGCTGGATTGTCTCTTTGGGTAATTTTTGCGGTGTTCTTAACCTAATGATCCCGCTCGACTCCTCCAAAGTTAAACAGAGGTCATCCCATCCGATGACATTCATCAGATTATTGGCGCGTAGTCGGATGAGAACTGAAGGAGGCTCACTGCGACTGATGAGGATAACATTGATCCCTTCAGGGATTCTAGATAGTCCGTTTTGGATCACCTCGTGGAATGGTGATTCAACCGGGACTTCTTGGTAGTTATCAAAAACAATGATAAATCCCCCCTTGCCCCCCTTTGCCAAAGGGGGGTACATAAGTGAATGCCCCTTAGATCCCCCTTTTTTAAATCCCTTCCCATTATCCCCCTTTATTAAAGGAGGGTGGGGGGGATTAAATCGATTGAATAGTTCTTCAAAATACCTCAATGTAAATGTTGGGATGCCCTGAAGGTATTCTGGAGTAAGGAGAAGGAGG
>DCVM01000176.1 GCA_002327985.1 Syntrophaceae bacterium UBA2188
GTGTTCAATAATCCGTTCAAAGGGAGCGCCAAACCTTAGAACGGTCTCCGCGACGGGAATCCCTTTCCTTTTCAGGTCCGTCTTCATCTCTCTTAGTTCGCTCGTTCCGATCCTCCTTATTTCGTCCCCGTCGATCTTTAGGCCCGTGATTTCAGGGATGACGTGAATCAAGATTATCTCCGAGTGAAATCCCTTCGCAAAAAGGGTCGCCATTCGAAGCGCATCTCTGGAAGGTTGCGCAAAATCCGTTGCTACCAGGATCTTTTCGAGTAATTTCATGACACTTCCCTCACGATGATTCTCTTTCTAAAATTGCTTTCAGAATTGGGGAAATAGGCCTCCATGGCCCTGATCTCTTGTTGGCACTGGTTCCCCCCTCTGCCCAGTATCGTTTCTCATAGAATCCCCCAAAGGTTAGTTAAAGATTGGATTAAAAAAACTGTTGTTTAATAAAAGTCTACTAATTTTGGATGGAGACATCAACAAGAATTATCGATGAAAGAGCATATAGAAGGGTAAAACTCAAAAATCATTCTATCAGAAAGAACTCTTGGGAAAAAGGGGGCGATGCTCACAAATGTTCACTCAGATATAGTCAAAGGGTTCTCAAGGTTTTCATCCAAAAGTCCGCAGAAATTGGCGTTCAGCCTCGTAGGTTCCAATAAGAAACATTTCGGTATGTTCTTTGATCGGAAGGTGCGGATTAGGGTTGATCGATAGACCTCCGTCTTTTTTCAAGGCGATCACAGTACAACCCGTTTCCCAACGGATTCTTGACTGGGCGAGGGTTAACCCGACCAAGTTCTTGGGAACCGGGACCTGGAAGATGTCCAGCCCTTCCACCAGCAGAAGGACATTTTTTTTCGTCAGGAAATTGAAAATGGCATTAGCCCCCAGCCAGGGGTAGGAGATAACAAAATCAGCGCCAGCGCGATGCAGCGTGGAAACATTCCGGTCCAGGTTTGATCGACTGATAATTTGTACATCAGACCGTAGACTCCTACAATATTTCGTCAAATAAATGTTTAACGCATCATCATGGGAAGTGATCAGAACTGCAGGCGCTTTTTCAATCCAGGCTTTTTTTAATGTGTCAAGGTCTGCGGCATCTCCCAGCACATAATTATCTCCATCGGCGACTCTTCTGGGATTCTTTTCGACAATGATATGGGGAATATCCCTCTCTCTAAGCCTTTCGGACGTGGCTTTTCCCACTCGACCTCCTCCAATGATGATTACGGGGTCTCCGGCATGCCTGAGTATTTGATACAGGGAGAAAACATCGTTGTACGTGGATATTTGCTCTTCTGTCCCGGCAAAGATAAGCACATTGTTTCGGTTGATTACTGTATCCGGAGTGGGAATCTTGAATTTTCCCCTTTCCCAGATTCCGACGACCGTCACTCCAATGCGGTCCCGCAGGTTGCTCTCGATGAGATTCTTGCCGATCAAGGGTGTGTCTATAACGGGTGCCTCCGCGATCAGTAAATCATCGAAGTGGCCAATAATGTTGGCCCTGAAATCACCGCCAAGAATCCACCCCGCAAAGGAGCGAGCCATTATATCCGTCAACCGTAAGACCCTTGAACTTCCAGCCATGGATAGAATATCAAGAGAATGAGGAGAGTCAGCGGTTGTGATGATTGAAACGTTCTCGTTCAACTCGCGCACGGTGAATGCAATGTTGGTATTCACCTCGTCACTGTTGGTGGCCACAACGAGTGAGGATTGATTGATACGCATTTTTTGATACGTTTCCGGATCATCAATATTTCCTATGGCCACCCGAACGTCCTTATTGTATAGCTCCGTGGCCCGATCGAGATTCTCCACGATTACGATATAATCCCGCTTGTAGACCCTTAACTTCTCGATTAATGCCGCAGTGATCGCATCATAGGAAGTGATAATGACATGATCCCGCGTGTCCGCTCCGAGTTCATTGGGGGTGCGCCGTCTGGACTCTGCTGCCATCCAGGGGGCAAAGAAGAATTTGATGAATGTGAAGGGAAGAAGGACCAGCAAAAAAACAACTCCTGAAAGCAACACCAGAATGGAAAAAGCTTTGCCTAAGTCTCCGGCAAAGGTGATGTCGCCAAGACCGAGTGTTGTCATCACGACCAGCGTCCAGTAAAACCCCGTGATCCAGGAGTACTCCCTTCCCTCGGCGGCCATGAGAAAATGAAAGACAACGCTGTAGCTGGTCACCATTACACCCAGCAATAGGAGGAAACGAAAGAGCAGGCGGATGTTCTGCTTGCTGCTTTTGCTCTCAAGCAAGGAGTTGATGATGGATGAATAAATAAATTTCATAAAAGACACACAGGGGAGAAAGAGAATCTATCACATCATTCCATGGAACGAATGACTATCCCGTTTGTGATAAGTGGGGCGATAAAATCTTGCTTTGGGATGAATTAAATATACAAAGGAGAAAGATAGTGAGTCAAGGGAAATCGACCACAAGATATATGAGAGTCTTCTTCAATGCTCGAACATCAATAAGGCAAAAAGAAACAGAAGGGAGAAAGGTTGACTCAAGAAAAAGGGAAAATGACAATTACCAATTCAAATCGTGCATACCTTGCCAAAATGCTGAGTCGTGGAG
>DCVM01000099.1 GCA_002327985.1 Syntrophaceae bacterium UBA2188
CCTGACTTTTTACGAGACCATCATGATATGTCAATAAAAAAATTCGAAGAAGAAAAAGGCCATCGATGATTACCAATTCAAATCAAGAATGCTTTATGAAAATGCCCGGTTGTGGACTTCAGGAAGGAATCTTCAGGAACGATATATTTGAACCTAATGCAGAGTGGCTTTATGGTCTGCGGTGAATGCAAACTCCATTTTATTTAAGGGGCATGGTTTTTTGTATGATTTAGCAGGAGGTTAAGATAGAATGGAGAGCCTTGAGTAGGTAGGTATTGATTTCAAGAGTCTCTACTCACCTTTGTTTTCCTTCTTCTCAAATTCACTTAGTTTTCTTCGAAGGTACTGTTTCAGGGCATCAGGTTTCTCGCAGAATGTGACATCCCCTTCACAGATCGTACTGCCACTGTCTATGTCGCAGTAGCCGATCCCTTTTCCAAAGCTCAGAACCTCTGGTTGCCTGAAGAGTGGACATTTTTTCTCTTCTCCCATTCCTTCCTCCTCTTTTGGACCCCAAAATATTCTTTTAGGAGATCGGGTTTTTCACAAAAGTGAATATCTCCATCACAAGTCGTTTGGTCACCATCGAGATCGCAATACCCAATTCCACGACCCACGTTGAGGGTTTCACAATTTCGATGAAATGAACAATGCCTTTCCAGTGCCATCTAAACCACCTCCCTTCAAATGAGTTGCGCTCCCCTAAAAAGAAGGGCCCGTGTCAACATAGACCACGGGCCCGCAAAATTCCTTTTGCTTCGGCAACCCGGCTATCCCGAGCATTCGGGACCCGTGGCTTTCCGTCCCACGATTACTCGTGGTTTGGCTTTATCGGCAATCTACCTTAAAACCTTTTTTCCTATCTATACTATGAGCAATTTTAGTGCCAAAAGAGATTGAATGTTTGAATTCTTTGATTTCTAAAGGTTTACTCGAAAGTTGAAATTTTATTGAAGGAGAAAAAGTGACCTTTTTTGTCTTAAATAATAATTATTTAGTGACAATCATAAGCCTGACATATTGTAAACGATTTCGACTTGTATGATGAAACAAAAATGGACAATCACACTTTCAGGAAGGAGTCTTCGAGAAAAGGTCATGAAGACTCCAACAAAGGGCGGAATTTGGTCAAGGCTAAGAATTGATGATTTCCGGAAAGTAATCATAATATCCAAGCTCAGTGGCAGCCATATACCATCCTCTGGAACGCAGATTCAGGCAGAAAAGACCATTACAGGTTTTGTACAACCGGCTTTAGATTTGCACCTCTGGTGGATCGAAGGTGATGTTTCCCATCGGTACTCCGAAGACAGCGTCTCGCTTACTTGCTGCATCTCCTGGTCGTCTTAAATCGTTAGCCTTCACTTCTGCTAGGCGGGCCTGAATGGTCTCAATGTTCGCTGGAGAAACTCTTACCGTCACGTGTCCTCTGCAACCGATAACCAAGAACGCTATTGTCATTGCTCCCGAAATCAAGAACCTCGTGGGATTCCTCTACTCCGGCCTGAAATTCTATTGACTGTATATATGCGATTCAGGCATTGTATCGTCGCGATGTGCCATATTCTGAAGGTATCAAAGAGCGGCTATTACAAATGGTTCAATCGGAAGCCTTCCAAACGTGTCCTGGAAGAGGGGAGGCTGGAAGTAGAGATAAAAGCCGCCCACAAGAGGACCCGTGAGACGTGTGGTCCTGAAAGATTACAACATGAGCTCAAAGAACAGGGTGTAGAGATAGGGATCTGCCGGATCAGACGGATCAGGAAGAAGCTGGGGTTACGGTGCAAACAGAAGAGAAAGTTCAAGGCCACGACAGACTCAAAGCATGCCTTCCCTGTGGCGGAGAATCTGCTAAATCAGCAGTTTGAGGCAACGGGGCCGAACGAAGTTTGGCTCAGTGACATTACCTATATCGCCACAGAAGAAGGCTGGCTCTATCTGGCAGGGCATAAGGACATCTTTACGGGAGAAATCGTTGGATATGCAATGGGCAACCGTATTACCAAGAACCTGGTGAGCCAGTCTCTGTTTAGGGCCGTGGCAGCCAAACGGCCTGGAGCAGGCCTGATCCACCATTCGGATCGTGGGCGTCAGTACTGCGCCCATGAATATCGGAAGCTGATGGATCAGTTCAAGATGAGACCATCCATGAGCAGGAAAGGCGATTGCTACGATAATGCCCCCATGGAGAGCTTCTGGGGTACGCTCAAGAATGAGCTTATCCATCATTGTCGCTACAAGACGAGAGAACAGGCCATCCGGGAGATCACCGAATACATCGAGGTATTTTACAATCGCCAAAGACGACAAGCGCGGCTGGGGTACCTATCCCCGGCTGTCTATGAGCGGCAGTACTATACAAGGCAGGTTGCAGCATGAAAAAAAGTTTCGTGTCCACTATTGACATCAGGGGTCAATATTGCCTTTCTTCTTACTACCCAAACCAATTGATTTGGACTGGTTCTTTTTGATAATGGCGCTAAGTTTTTCTCTTGTCTGGGCTATCTACTCCCTTATCCTTCTCGGATATGTCTTTTTAGTTGAGGGTAGACGAAACAGAAATAGGTCAAACCCTAAAAAAGAGGAAGACCCCCTCCCTCCTGAGTTAATTCAGAAATGGGAGGCTCTCTGGGAAATTACCGTTAAGAAGAGTGACCAAGAAGAAAAGAAAATATTATGGAGTTGAAATTAGGATTGAAAGGAGATAATAGCCAACGGTATGAATAAGAAGAAGAATTCAAAGATGGAATTGGTTGATTTCAACGGGATGCTCCAAAGGGTGAAGAAAATTAAGCAGAGAAAATCAGGAATGTATAAGAAGCGGAAAAGAAAGGGGTGACCTGAATGAAATCATTATTGCTCAGGTTGGGAGTTATCCTTGTAGCCATAGGATTCACTCTCTTTTACCATGCAGAAGTGTGGGGGGTGGATTGGAAACATTATGGGGACGACGAGAAATTTTCGGCTTACTACGATGTCCAGAGTATAACTCGCCCATCTAAAAACATTGTCAGAGTGTGGTTAAGATGGGATTGGACGGAGAAGGGTGTAATGGTTATGGTGGGGAATTTTGGGAAAAAATATGAGAATTTGAGCCATTCAATAGATTTGCATGAAATAAACTGTGTAGAAAAAACGATTCATTCTCTATCTTTGACCGCCTATGATAATAAGCGAGGAGTGATTTACTCTTCCAGTTCTCCATTAAAATGGGATTCTATCGTTCCAGGTTCGATAATCGAGATTTTATATAAAAAAGTTTGTAAATAGAAAGGAGGTGAACCCTAACTTATTGATTCATGGTTCATGGTTTGGTATCGGCAGAGGTGAGAAAACACGCCGCAGGGTATCATGATGATTAATTTAGCCTTCATACAAGGTCAATGGGATAAGTTTTTAGCTATTGGTCACGGACAAGGCTCTTAGGGGAATGAGGGCATACTAAATCTAAAAATATGGCTTACAGGGTTGAGGATAACAAGTGAGCAAAATGGAAAATGGTAAGATTAAATGATTACGACTTGAAAGCGAGCGGTTGAGTCCAGCGGCGCGAGCCGCGTCCGCTGCAACGAAGGGTTGGGCAGCGTACTTCATGTGCATCTGTCGATCGACGGCCAAGATTCTGCACGCCGCTCGTGCAAGCAGCAAGGCCTCAGTACTTCTATCGGCGCTCTTTATTCTACTCCCCTCATCATCTAGTTGAACCCCCAATGCAATAGGCGCAATTGTCAAAGCCATCTCGCTTTGCTATTTCAAGCGAGTTATAGGGCTTGTCGTGGCCGGCTTTGATAATCTCGTCGATCTGGCAAGTAGTCTTCTCGTTGTCGAGATCATGGACCTCACGCTTGCTTGGGCTAGTGTTGGCGAGATAGCGCTCGCCATTCATATGTCCGCTATGACGTCGTGCCATTTGACCCTCCTTCTGACAAGTGTGTAACGCGTGACGATTGGATGGGTTGAATGTATTAAAAAACAACCCGTTTGTCAAGAGCAAAAATACCGCCGATGATTACTGATTCAAATCAACCATGCATGGCTAAAATGAGTGGTCAAAGAGTTTAGGAACAAAGAGGTAAGAAAGGCGGAACCATTTCTGACCCTGCCTATTCTTTGACAACTGAATATTGATTTTCTTTTTTTAGGGGTTGCACCTTCAAAGTTTGACATTAAAGCACTGGCAACGAAATGAAGAGTCGAGTAGCCCAGGGGAATTTCACCCCCAGGCCCTCACAGATCCGGACGTGACAGTCTCCCGTCATCCGGCTCTTATCATCCAGTTGCCGTCTCCAGCAACGTTGCCTTACCCCTTGGCTCCTCCCATTTCTGGTTGACCAAACAGTAAGGCCAGATGATCCAACCCCTTCGCTCCATCCCCATTACAGAGACTTCAACACTAGTCGAGTAGAGCAATGGCGCGAATAGTTTAGGTCGAGCCTATCCGTTTCTGTCGCTTTCGCTTGACAGTGCCTCACTATCTCAACCATGCTCCGTTTCCATCGCCCCCTCTAAAATTCCGTACGGTGAGATTTCCCCAATACGGCTACAAACGATAATTCTTCTCATTGCCTTCCTGTCTCCAGTTTGCGTTGAGCATATCTACAACAATTTTGTTGCCATCTCTCCCCAGATCTATGTCTGGCAGATGTGTCCTTGTGTAGAACTTATCGTCCAGAGCCCCTTCGCTCCATCTCCATTAAAGAGACTTCACCGCTACTACGAGCTCATCCGCCAGTCCTATTCGCCTGTTGAATTTCGTTTATCCAACTTATATCAACAGCCCTTGTTGAATAGGACCTTCCCAACTTTGATACTTGATCCTTTCTGGGACGCCTTGACCCTTTATATCCGCAGGAGCATTCAACAGCTACTGTCCGTTTAAAACCGTTGAATGTATCAGTCTTCCCTACCCATAGATTAGGTCGACCTCCTGATCACCCTTGCAAACGACTTCACGCAAGCGGACAATTTCGGTTTGCAGTCTTCGCTTTATGCTAAGGCTCCCCAGATTGATAGACCCCTGAGTCGTTCCCACTTCAAAGAGCGGTCTGGCCGTTTACATTCGAGCTTTCATACTGTCTGTTACCATCCAGTATGTCGAACATATCTACCTGGCCGAAACGGACAAATTGCCAGGATGGGACTTCCACCCACTGGACCAAGTATTTTATTGGCTGCACCTACGAGTTGGTCCGCCCCTGTGCCCCGCATCGGTACTCTCACCCTCATGGGTCCTCCACTTTGGGTTTCTCCCTTACCATCGGAACGACAGGTTCCCACGTTCCACACAAGAGCCTGGATCAGGTTCGCGCCACCTTTATGCCGGACGCCGCCCAGGCAGTAAACAGGTTTCCCCTGGACTCCTCCTGGTATCCCGTAAGCTACCAGTTTTGACGTCGTCTAATTTCATTTCGACACCTCATCAGTAGTTCGCTTGTGCTCGCCTCCCTGAACCTCACCTGATCCCGTCTTGCGGGACCTTTTCCGCCGGGTAGACCAGAGGAATTTCGCCTCCAGTCCCCCACAGATCCGTACGTGAGCCTCTCGACTCATACGGCTCGTGCCAGCCTTCCTCCTGTGGCCTCTCAGCCCCAAGCCGACATAGAGCGATAGGGTTCCTCCCAGTCATCTGGTTGACCCACACTCTCTATGAGCTGACTCATCCCCTTCGCTCCACTCTCATTACAAGAGTTTCATCACTACTACTGGATGATCCGTCCCCTTCACATGCATCGATACTTTCCCCCTTCGTGGTCCACACTTATAGGGTTTTCTCTTACCATCACGTGAAGAGTTCCTACGTTCTGCAAAAGAGCCTGATTCAAGCTCGTGCCAACTGTACGCCGGGAGTGCATAGGCAGTAAATCAGGTATCCCCTACGCTAATCTTGGGAAGCGTTAAAGTCCCCAATTTTGACTCCATCCAAGTGGTGTTTCGACGCTTACATTGGTTAGCTTAATGCTCACCTTCTTGATTCATACCTGACGCATCTTGTGCGCCTTTTCCTCAACGCTCACTACCATGGCTTTTGCCCACAGCAGCTTGAGGCGGTTTGAAGCCTCCCCCTGCAGGGCGGCTTCGGAGGGCCTCCCTCCATCTCCTTTGCAACTTCGTAGCGCAATTAACGCTCACCACCCCCCGCCTTTGCGGGAAGCAGCTTAAGGTGGTTTGGAGCCTGTCCCTGTAAACCGGCTCCGAGGGACCTACCCTCATCTCTTGTGCAACTTCGTGGCGCACTTACCGGTTGAAAGAATTGATAACGAAGAGTTCACCGGCGGGTGCTGCTTTTAGTGACATGGCGCTGGAGCCCCTTGCCGGGTCCAAAGCTTCTTTCTGGATCATAAAGAGTTGAGTGGCTAATGTTTGCAATACCAAATCGATCTTGGATGAATTTCCTGTGATACTCGTATGTATCGTGATCCATTCGTGGATCAAATAGCACATTCTCAATAATCCCATTCGGCTCGATCTTGACCCCATAAGTATCATCTTTGATAGTTGAGTTTTCAAGCAAGAACCGTATTTCTTTTTCGGGATCAAATGCATAACGTTTAATGAAGAAGAGCGATAATATCTGATCCTCAGGAAACTCCCCTCCATCTATTCTATCCAACATCTTTTTAATTTCATGCTTTTTTGGATATCTGATTGGATGGCATTTGATCGGCCCCTGCAGTGCTAACAACCCGTCGATGTTAAGTTTAACAAGAACACCATCCTTGTTCGGTGTGTAATTCCGCCATAGATGGTCTCTTTCTTCGAAGCGACAACAACAAAGAAAGAACTTATTTGTATTAAGTAGGACAAAATCTTTGCCAGCAATTTTGCAATACCTTTTGACCAAGAAACCCTCAAATGGGTCGTCCCACTTTGAGTTCCGCATAAAATATAGGCGTTTTGTTGCGAGAACCTGCCACAGGCGATGAACTGGCATGTAGCGATAGACTTTTTCCGGTTTTCTTTCTGTTGACTTCATTCCATGTACCCCAATGATGGAGGCATGATATTCTACATCAATCGCAAAGGAGTTATTCGACCAAACCCGTGCCTGCGTGCTGATTTGTAGTTGAAATATACACGCTTTTCAAAAATAAGGGAAGGAAAAGTTACAGGAAGGAGTCCTCGAAAAAGGGTGTGAGAACTTCACCAAATCCTGTTTTTCCTTCTAAAACTACCTTCATCAAAATCACTAAAAAATAACTCAACAATTTCAATCATGTAAGGTGTCGTAACACAGCGAAATAATTGACAAAACACCATATTTTTGATATAATAAATTCAAATTTTAAGGGTGGGGAATCAGCATGGGTGATGGTGATAATTTGATGGAGTCTGAACTTAACAAGAAGCCTGAGGGAAAAGGAAAAACCTTTCTCATCCAGCCTTACGGGACTCGATACTTTTCCCTTTATGATGGGGAAGATCTGGTTTGCGTCACCGTCTACAAAAAAGGAGCAATGGAGGTCAAAAGGCGTCTGGAGATAGCATCCAATTTAGCACCGGAAGAAGAGTGAATATTTCGTTCATGGAAGACCGAGACAGCAAGGGAGAAGAAATGGAAACAATAGGTTTTAAACCTGGGAATGGAATGAAGAAATTAATGAGTGACCGATTTTATAATTGTGGCTACGTGTACAGGGATGGGGTCGTCTTTAAGGAAAGAAGAGCCTGCAAATCTGGGAAACAGCGTTTTGAAAAAGAATTTGTCCATATTTTTGCTTCCGACATTCCCATCTATGTCACCCATCCGTATGATGTAAAATTTGTTGGGAGGCTTGTATTTCACAATCCAACATTATTGATTGACGGAATCAAGGAAATCAGGATTTATTTCCAAAATTCGAGCGATAACACAAAAGCCCGAGGGATCACTCTTGACACGGTAACTTTGCTTACCCAATCTGGGCTGCAAATCCATGAAAACATTTATGACTTTATCTCATCCGATATCAAAATACAAAACGATTCAAAACAATCAATCATGTCCTGGGATGACTGGGAAGCCATCTGGCATACAGAAAAACCTGTCAAAGAAGAAGAAATGGCATTACCCGCATGAAAGGGGAGCTAATAGAATTCAACCCCTTGCTCAAAACCTTTTGCCTTGTTCTCAAGAAGGGAAACTTGATATGAACCTTGAACTCATTAATGACGAAACTTACGGGCACGATGAAAAATCCATAAACAAACATAGAGATAAAACCTTTGAAGATAAAAAGGGCAACCTCTATGTGCTGAGTAAAACCCTTGACGGATGCCCACCGTTTTATGAAGCCTATGGCCCATTTTCTAAAGA
>DCVM01000035.1 GCA_002327985.1 Syntrophaceae bacterium UBA2188
ATACATTAAGGTTTAACGTTAAAGCATATTTAAAAAATAATAAAACTAAAAAATATAATATAATCAGATATCTATAAATTTTCTTTATTCCCCTTTTAGACTTGGCATCAGGTATGCAAAAATAAAAGGTGAGGCGAGTCAAAAACCTCAATAAAAAAGAAAGGGGGAACAGGCCATGTTAGAAAAAAGAAAAGCTTTAAAGGTTGGGTTAATGGGAGCAGCGATGACTCTTCTTGCTACGCCAGCATTTGCGAGGTCAATCGAATTAAAAGGAGCAGGCACGGCCCTTTGGATCTTCTTGATCATTGGTGCCATCATCGTTCTTCTCCAGTTGATTCCGGCTGCGATCCTCTTCTTCAGCTTCATCGGCACCGCCACCACAAGCGCTCTGAAAAAAGAGAAGAAGGTGGAAGAGGAAGTGGTTCTCCCAGGTTCCGAGCCTGTGGCTGTGAAAAAGTAATGATGACAGAGATCGATAATTATGGTAAAAGGGTTCAAATAGGCTAACGGTTAAAACCAATATCTGTCATTGTGAATGAGAGGAGGGAGCGATGAATATCAAATTAAGTGCCGCAAACATTGTGAGTATCATTATTCTAATGTGCATCCTGGCAGCGATGGTATCGATTGCCATCATGCAGGTGGTTAGAACGGTCGAGGATATAGGCCCGAAAATTTATATCGTAGGCGGAGCTGTGGCCGTGGTTGGGGCGATCATTCCTTTAATGTTAATCATTCTTGTTAGACATCTGAAGAAATACAGTCAAGATTGAAAAATCTTGATCACCGATTGACACTTGCCTATTCCCCATATATAAAAAGAGCAGGGTGAATCTCATCCCTACTCTTTTTTTTATTTATGATTGAAGATCACGTCATCGAATAAATGATGGATGGAAAACTCAAAGCTAAGCAAGACTAAAGGCAGGAGGCGATAATGGGTGAAGACATCTATAAAAAACTTGCAGGACATTTGGCATCGTTGGGTATGGGTTATCCGGAGAAAGAAGAGCTTTTAGAGATTCTTAGAGATAACTTCACCCCTTTGGAAGCCGAAGTCGCCTTAGCCATCCCAACCAAAGTCATTCCTTTTGAGCCTGCTCCTGTTTCAGGGATTGTACCCCATCTCAGCATTTCGAGAGAAGAAGTGGAATCGATCCTATTAAATTTGGCCCAGCGGGGTCTTCTCTTTTCAAAAAAGATGGAGGACGGAAACAGGGGCTATGCTCTCCAGCAGTTTGGGTACGGTTTTCCTCAGACCTTTTTCTGGAGAGGGGTGAATACACCGAATGCGAAAAAGATGGCTGAATTGGTTGCCAAATATTCTGGGAAAGAACAACTGAAAGAGGCCTATGGAAACACCAAAACAAAAGCCTTCCGTTACCTCCCTGCCACTCCGTCTTTTGAGCCGGAAAGCCATGCGGTATTCCCTTTTGAGATGATGGAAGAGGTGATCAAAAAGGTTAAAGTGATCGCCTTAGCCCATTGCCCATGCCGGGTGACTGCTCAATTGATCGGGAAGAAAAAATGCGATCATCCTCTTGAAAATTGTATCAAATATGATGAACTCGCAGAATATCTGATCGAGCAAGGGATCGGGAAAGAGATCACCAAAAAAGAGGCCCTGGAGGTGATCCGAAAATCTGAGGAGGCAGGTCTCGTTCACATGGTTGACAATGCGAGGGAGGGCATCAAACACACCTGCAATTGCTGCGGTTGCTGTTGCTGGTCCGTAGGAACGATAAGAAGAAAAAAAATTCCAAGGGATGTCCTGATGGCCACTTACTTTCTCCGGGAAACGGATCTCGAGAAATGCACGGGTTGTGGGCATTGTGTCGACATCTGTCCTGTCCAGGTCATCCATATGGAAGGCGATTTTCCCGTCATTGATAAGGATTGGTGCATCGGCTGCGGGGTGTGTGCTGTGCCCTGTCCTGTTGGAGCGGTCAAATTGGTGAGAAAGTCGGACGCCCTTCCTCCAAGGGACTTTAAAGAATTGCATCAGGAGATTCTGAGAGAACGAAAACCAGCATCATAACGACCGAGTTTAGCCGGAGTGTAAGTGATCGGCTCCAACAAGCTGTTCGGCCTTCAATAGATACAGGCATCAAGTATTGACAGGACTTCATCAAGCAGGTCATCCGAAGCCTTTCCGATGGGTTTGGCCTGACGTGCACGGTAATCGATGGACTTGACCTGTTCGACCATCACAAATCCCTTCACATCCGGGTTCTCGGTAACCGCCACGTGAAAAGGATAACCTCGATCGGTGGTGGTCAGGGGACAGACCATGGCAAGACCGGTTTGCTCGTTGAATAAGGTGTTGCTTATGACGAGGGCAGGACGACGCCCCTTTTGCTCATGACCGGACTGGGGGTCAAAGGTAACCGCAATGAAGTCCCCCTTTTTCGGAACGTACGCTTTCACTTACCAAACCTCTCTGCCCACCGGCTCGCCCCAATCCACTTCTTCGGTCTTGTAGTTTTTGGGGATGCGTGATACTAGTTCTTGCAGGTTTCGCTTCCCGCGAATGCGTTTCGCTGGCGCTATAACAATCAGGCCGTCCCGCACGGTAATGTCGACGTCGTCACCCACCGAAATATGCGCGTCTTCGAGCAACCGCTTCGCAAGGCGTAACCCCTGGCTGTTTCCCCACTTTTGGATTTTCGTCACCATCTTGACACCTCCTATGGATATCCTAAGTATAGCCAATGGGGTACGGTCTGTCAAGTCCGTGTGAGGCCTAACGACCAGAATCAGCGGTGGATATCACCCATCCGCTGGATTCGTTTGTTAGACTCTCGGTCTTCCTCTTAAAGGCAATAATCAAGCCAGACCCCCCAATCTGTTTACAATATATCGGCGGCCCATAGGTAGGCATCAGTGGCGGCTATCAGCCAATCCCTAACCTTATAAGTGTTTGGCAGTTCTTCCCCTCCCGAATCATTCATGTGTATTCGTAAACCGGGGTCTCGATCACTTTCGTTGGCTTCCTCCCCCCCTTGATCAAAGAATGGATATGTTCCACTGTTTCAGGGGAAAAGAATTGCTCTCCGGTCTCCTGGCACACACGGGCTGGCACGTGCTCAATGATATAAAATTGCCCCCCGTGCTCCAAAATATATGTAACTTCCGTCTCAATCATTGTTTCCTTCATACTCACCACCTCACTGATTCTTTTTCCTGATCCTGAAATCGACCCACACATCCGGATCTGGCTCATAGAGTGTAACGACCTTGATCACCGGACGACTGGGATAACTGCATTGCAGATGTAATGGCCGTCCAGTCTTTGTAAACCCCAGAATCAGGCAACTTGGACCATACTTGTCGTCAGGGCAATCTTCTACCATTTCAATTCCACCCGATATTGCTCCCTCAACTTCTGCAATGCTAATGTCACGGACGATGCTTTGGTCAACAGCATGTTTGGAGAACTCATATTCCCGCCGAAGTATTTTGGCCTGAATTTCCTCAAGCATACCCATAATTTAATTATATTTCATCTTCCTTTCCTATTCAATCTCTCCCGCCTAACGCTCGGCGCTGAGTGGCGGGCATTCACTCTAAAAAGAGGCAGGGCTATTCACGCTCGCCTCGACCCACTTGTTCGGCGGTAACTCATTTTCAGATCGATGTGCCCCAACCATCGAATTCACTCTGATTGTCTTTGGCTAGTCGTGCGAGTTCTTCTGTCTGGCCAGGATCCACGATCTCTGCCACTGATGCTTCGATGTGAACCTCGACATTCCAAACGCCACCGTCTTCCGTTCGGTCGAGTTCGACATGTAACCAACCACGTTCCCGAAGAGCGTTCGCGAGCCGGTGAGCGGCAAGTTCGCCGTCTGCCCAAAAATGGAGATCAATAGGCCGCTTGGCCGCAAGGTCAGCACCTTTGCTTTCAATCAGATTGCAGAGTTCTCGATTTCGGGAGAAATGACCGGCAATCACATCCTTGAGATCTGGCTCTTTCATACGAATCCGCTCCTTATGTCATATCGCCGAACGATAGAAATAAGGCGCGGTGGCAACCAGCCCTCGCAAAAATCCCAGAGGCTTATTCCCCGTCGCCTTCATTGACTTGTTCGCTGGTTATTTGATCTTCTTTGCCGTTCTTTGTTTCTCGTCATATTCCCAAACCTCAACATCCTTTGGGATGAGGTGAGGGTTCGTCCGGATGTAGTATTCTCCAAGGGTTTCGTTTCTTTTTTGACTGAAATCCCTGAGAACAAAGAGAATCTTCCGGTAGCCCGACGGAGCCGCATGGAAGAAAAACATAGCTTGGTTCCAAGCGGTCATTTTTGCACTTGGAACATTTCCTCCTTCGGTCCATGTGTGGGCCTTGCATTCAACTACGACTTTTTTCTCTTCATCTCCAAGGTCGAAGTTGTGTGACTTCCGTCCATTGATGCCGATTTCAACCGCTATACTGGGGGACAAGTGCAAGCCCTGTTGAGCAAAGAAAACCTGAACCTTGACCTCGAAATCACGACCGGCCTGGGTGTTGCTTTCCGTCCCCTTGCGTTGGAATGGTTTATCCATACTTCATCTCTTCAGCGAACGACAGCATCGGTGTACCCTTTCAATCGTCGCCTCTAAGAATGTCGTTCGCTTAAAGTACTTCTTGGAGTTCGTCCCGGGAGAGGTCACAGTCTCGGAGGATTTGAGCAAAAAGTCCGCGCCCAATCGTCTCACCTTGGTGCACGGGTATAACTGTGCTCCGCCCATCTGGATGGCGCAAGAAATGGTGACTGCCCCTTGTACGAATAACTTCAAAACCAAGTTTCCGAAGGGCTTTGATAAGTTGGGAACCGGTGACTGAAGGAAATGTACTCATGAAGAGACCGCAACACGCTGAATGCCAATGAATTCATTGGCTACGGGTTCCTCAACTTCAAGACAAAGCTTGATAGCCTCTTTCACCCGCTTCATTAACACATCAAGGGATTTGGCTTGTGTGTGGCATCCTCGCAAAGCGGGGACGGATGCGACAAAATAACCGTCTTCATCCTTTTCGATCACGACATTGAATTCCCTGGTCATCGTTGAATCCTCCATAGCAATTATATCATGGGAGACTAATCATTTCATTTTCTTTTTCAGAGCGAACGATTAAACTAACGGGCGGCTATTCGCCGTCCCGTTGAATGACTTGTTAGATGCTTCTTTATTATTCTTGATTTCAGAGGGTATTTTTGAGGATTTTCGAGGTTGTCAATTTCTAAATCAACATCCAATTCGGGCCAATATAAATGATAACCATGAAGCAACTGAACATTTTGTATGGAACTTAAAGTTTGATCCTTAAAATAAGGATAATCCTTATAACTCAGAAAGTATTCCTTTTCTTTTGCAAAAATCCATATGCCAAAAGGGGTTATATTTTCAACGCTTACCGAAATGTCTTTGCCACGCTTCAATAATTTCATTTTTATGGTCCTCCACAATTTTTTGAATTTCGTTCAACTTTTTTGGATTTAATCCATGATATACGGCTAACGACACAATGGGTTCAATCCAGAATTTAGCCTCTCCTTCCTCCCTTGTTACATGAATATGGATTCGCTCCTCTTCGTTTGATCGGGGTGATTGAAATTCAGGTATCCGAACAGACAATTTGAATTTACGTTTTTGCCATTTTTAAACGTCTAACGACTAAAATCAGCGGGGGCTGTAAGCCATCCGCTGGAGTGACTTGTTAGGCAATCCTACATTTATGACCTTTTTGAAATGGTTGCTTTTCCTATTTTGGGCATCATTCAGAGTTGTTTTTATCTAATGGTTGCACTTCTTCTTCAAAGTACTGATGGAAACAACATGGAAGCTGATGATAATCGACCCCCCTTATGGTATCGGAGAAGTCTATAGCATTATAAGTGTTCCAAAATAGAATTACCTCATTTTTTGTACCATGGCCCCTGACTTGATCAATAAAAGCTGCCATCGTTTTACCGGTATAAGTGCCGTCCAGCCGGATTCCTTCTGACTTTGCCAAAAGTTTTACCGCCGCCATCCCTTGCTCTGTAAAACCCGCATATTGTCCTCCAAAAAAATCTTGTCTGATATCAACCTCTTCATCGGCTATTTCCACGCGTGGGAAAGAAGAATCAAATGAAAGAATCAAGGCCAGTGTTTTTTCAAAAAGCTTAACAAATTTTTCTTTATTTGCATATTTCACGTCAGCGACACGCACAGAAACGACACGAGTCTTGAGTCCGGCAGCCTTAAGACCGATTGTTAGACCTACGGCAGTTCCCATGGTCCCTAAAGCGACAAAAACCTTATCAGGTTCAGGCACTAATCCGCTTACAACTTGCTCTTTCAGTTCAAATCCAGCATTTACGTATCCGATTGTACCTAATGGAGATGATCCACCGGGACCTATGATGTAAGGAAATCTGCCCTGTTTCATTTTTTTCCGAATGAGCATAATAGTCGTTGGGATATAGGCTGTCATCTCCTTCTTAAAATGATGAATCTCAGCACCGCAAACATGGCTCAACAGTAGGTTACGACGAACATACTGGGCATTTGGCTGGGCCAACAGTATCGATATGCTCTTCAGACCAAGTTTCTGTGCATAGACCGCTGTAGCGAGGGCGTGGTTTGATCCTGCAAAGCCAACAGTAAGGACCTCTTTTGCCCCCTTACGAAGGGCATCGCCTAGAAGGAACTCCAACTTGCGTATTTTATTTCCCCCATATATCTGGCCGCTTAAGCCATCATCCTTTAAATACAAATAATCACTCCCAATTTCTTTTCCCAAATATCTCAGATGCTTTATAGGCGTTGGGAACTCCCCTAGTTGGAAGTAAGGAATTCTCTCCTTCAATAAAAGATATTGTTCGAATATGGGAATCATGGGAAACTTATCCTACAATATTTGTTAGCAAGATATGCTGCCTAACGTTCGCCATAACCGGCGTGGAAAAGCAGAGCGAAGCGGCACTTTTACACGTCCGTGTTGATGGCGTTGTTAGGCATGTGCTATTAACGCTCAATGACCAAGTCTTGTGGAGGGGCAGCCATACGGTACCGGGTCTTTAGACTGCATCAGCCAGATATCTATCCACGTTTTCCTGCGTAATCACGTCAATGCCTGTATCAATAGCCTGAGGCATCTGAACGCCCAGCGATGCTTGCCACAACATCAGGACGGACATTGAGCCTTGCATTTTCGGAATGGTTGCTGAGGAAGACTCGATCACGCCTTCTTTAATGGCCTCGAGTATGGGCTTGATCCCATCCATGCTGACGACTTTTACTTCACCGGCCTTACCAGCCTGTTTGATAGCTGTTGCAATGCCTATCGGACCGGAAGCATCGCAGCACAAGTAACCCTTGAGATCGAGATGCGATTCCAGCACGGTCGAAGCTTGTTGGCGAGCGGTTTCAATATCGTCGTTGTCAATGCCACCGTCTACAACACTTATATCGGGATATTTCCTCAATACAGCCATCTGGGCTTCGTATCGCGCTTTGTGGTTTGGTGCCGTAGGATAGCCCTGCATCACCGCCACTTTGCCAGCGTACCCAATCAGCTTGACGAGACGCTCGGCCGCAATAATTCCCTGCTGCGCAAAGTCGTTGCCAATGCAGGTGATGCTGGGATCTGGCGATGGTGAGTCGAAGAGAATCACAGGAATGCCCTGATCCCTGATGCGGTTGATCGCTGTCATATGGCCTACCGCGTCAACCGGATCCACAGCGATACCGTTTGGCTGAATCTTGGCGATCTTCTCCAGGATCACGTTCTGCTCGACGACGTCGCAAATTGTTGGCGGCATATAGTCGACAACAATCTCGACACCAAGCTCACGGCTGAGAATGGCGGCCTGAGCCTGCGCACCCTTGTTGACCTCGTCGAACCAAGGATGTGCGACTTTCGGGACAATGATGAATCGAAGCGTTTTTGCCATTTTTTAAGTCCTCGTAAAGTAAAATTAGGAGCCTAACGAAAAGCTAACCGGGAGCCGGATTTATAGGCGATCTAGTTCAGTGCTTTGTTCGGCCTGTTGATTTCTGTGCAAGGTCTATCAGAGAGCGCAGGACTTCGTTGACAGCCTCCTCTGTGGGAAACACTTTGGCCACGTCGGGACTGAGGAGTACAAGATTGCTACCTTTCTGGTAGGACTCAAAATACTTGCCACGGATTCCTTGATCTAAATCTTCTCGCCTATACTCAGGACGGAGTTCATCGGATACTTTAGCCTTTTTCATAGATTCTTCTCTCCTTGCGGTCCATGAGACGCGCGTTTATAATTCTCGTTCGGTCTCCACGTTCAGTGTGGGAGACAACGATTAGCCGTTTCTCGAGTGACAGCCCAAAGGTGATATATCGGTTTTCGCTCATAAAATGATCTGGATCGTCGAATGTAATTGCTAAAGGATCACGAAGATTGTCGCTGCTTCCTGAAACGTGACTCCGTGTTTCTTAACGTTTGCGGTCGCCTTCTTGGGGGCCCATTCAAATTTCATATTGCCTCTTCTAGATATTATATCAGAATTGCATATCTATCGCAGTTATTATTATGGCCGAACGATTGAAATCAGCGGTAACTGTAAGCCATCCGCTGGATTGGGTTGTTAGGTTATAGCTTTCTCTTTACGCCTTCCGGAACCGTTACTCAAGGATTCCCGTTCGAGGACAATTTGTTTTGCTAGAAACATTTTTGCAAGACTTTGATAAGGTACATCTTTCTTATTTGCAAGGATTTTGAGCTCCACCAACAAATCTTCTGGAAGACGAATAGAGATGGACTTGAGAGAAGGCTTCAAATTGGGGAATACCCCCTTTTTGAACTTTTTGGAATTGAAATAATCCAGAGGGGAATGGGTAGCCCAAAATTCTCGCTCTTCGTCTTCATTCTTAAAATTTGGAATTTTTCTTCTCATTTTCTTCATAAAATTTTCTCTCCTTACTGTTCATGTCTCGTGCAGAAATGACTCTTAATAGATTGCCTCTTTTCGTGAATATCACCACAAGAAGACGTCCTAAATCCGTCTTGCCAAATCCTGCCCATCGCCTTTCGGCAACCGAGTGCCTCGGGTCCTCTAGAACAAGGATTGGTTTGTTAAAGAATACCTGCTCACACTCCCAGTTCTGAACATTGTGTCTGATGAGGTTTTTATTACTATTACCTCGGTCCCACTGGAAGCCTAAAAAGTTGCCAAAAACATCATCCATAATGAATAATTGTATATGACAGAGATATACATGTCAAGACGACTTATTATCGACAGGAAAGAACATTTTCTCGAACGATTTGTTAGCCAAATTCAGATAGAAATTCCATGTTAAGGACAGTTGCTTTTGGTTTTTGTCTATTTTGGCAATTCGAACGTTCCCGTTACCTTGTAGCAGCCCCGCCATGTGCCTTCTACTACTGACGCACGTTTCGTAATAGGGAGAACACTGGCACTACCCGTGATACCCTTCCATTTGCCAGTTCCATGAAGGAACTTCAATTTCCAAGTGGTTTTCCCAACAGGGCCAAACGTTGTCGTCTCTGTGAGAATGAAATCTCCATCAAGGTCGGTTAGCTTGGAATAACCACGTGCATCTACTTGACCGGCCATAATCCGCGAAACACCCAAGAAATGAGAAATGAAGTTATCGAAAACCTTGTTTTCGTGATTGCTCATGATGATCCCCTTGAGCTCAGCACTCAAAATCGTTAATTCTTCACTCGATGACAACACTGTGGTTGGACCAGTAACGCACTGTGTGAAATCGAAAGGTGTTTCGGCATGCGCAACCGGAATGACAATGCACAACAAGAAAATGACTATGAATGCTATAATTGCCGATATCATTTTCCCCTCCTTTCTTGTTGCCTAACGTAGAGCTAACCGGCGCTGCGCCGCCTTATGGCGCAGCGTCCAGCGACCGAAGGGA
>DCVM01000042.1 GCA_002327985.1 Syntrophaceae bacterium UBA2188
CATTTTGAAACGTCTGGAAAAAGGGAGTGGCTCGACTTTGTGATGAGATTCCAGCAGATCACCAGCCCTGTCATGGCCAAGGGAGTCGAGGATACGGCTTTTTATGTCTACAACCGTTTCGTTTCCCTCAACGAAGTGGGTGGCAATCCAGAAAAATTTGGTACGTCCCTCGAAACCTTCCATGGGATGAACATCGAAAGGACGAAATTCTGGCCCTATGCCATGATTACAACCTCCACACATGATGCCAAACGGGGTGAAGACGTGAGGGCGAGGCTTAATGTCCTTTCCGAAATCCCAGAAGAGTGGAGAGAACGCCTGATCCGATGGAGTCGGATCAATAAAAGGATGAAGACAGCAGTGGACGGACAATGGGTTCCTGACCGAAATGAAGAATACTTGTTTTACCAGACACTGGTGGGCACGTGGCCTCTTCATCCGATGGATGATGAAGACGATAAGGGTTTCAAAAAGAGAATAAGAGATTATATGTTGAAAGCGGTTCGAGAAGCCAAAGTCAATACTAGTTGGGTCAACCCAAATCTCCTGTATGAAGAAAATTTGTTGAAATTTATGGATGCGGTCTTATCCCGTTCTCAAAACACTCTTTTTTTAAGAGATTTGGAGACCTTTCAGACAAGGTTCTCCTACTATGGGATGGTTAACTCCCTGTCCCAAACCCTTTTAAAGATCACCTCACCCGGGATTCCAGATTTTTACCAGGGGACAGAGCTATGGGATTTTAGCCTTGTGGACCCGGATAATCGGAGGCCTGTCAACTTTGAAGAAAGAAAGGAAAGATTGGCCGCTTTAAAAAAGAGGATCGAAGCTGCCGGTCTGAATCTTTCGGGATTGGCCAGGGACCTTCTGCAACAATGGAAGGATGGGACGATCAAACTCTATGTCATTTACAAAGCTCTGAATTACCGAAGAGAGAACCCTCTCTTATTTATGGAATCCCATTATATCCCCCTCGCCGGTGAAGGAGATAAGATGGACCANNAGAGGTATGGGG
Source organism: Syntrophaceae bacterium UBA2188 (assembly GCA_002327985.1). Lineage (GTDB taxonomy): Bacteria > Desulfobacterota > BSN033 > BSN033 > UBA1163 > UBA1163. The sequence continues at coordinate 1,016 of DCVM01000042.1, forward strand.
GGAATCAAGATTGGTCCTTCCGGAAGAAATCGTTGGAAACCATTTTCGTAACCTCTTTACTGGCGAGACGATTGATAGGGTGGAGCAGAGTGGAAAAGGAGGAATCCCTCTCGCTGAGGTGTTTGCCCATTTTCCAGTGGCCATGTTAGAGAAAGTTTAGACAACCGTGTGAAGGCCTTTCATCAGTGGATCATTCCGTTTTGGGGATCAACGGGTGATGGAGATCCTCTGCCGTTGAAGCAAAAGAGTAGACTTCATTTCCTCTTCGGCAGGAGGGGTCAAAGAAAGAGGAAAGGTGATGATGGACGTTGAGGGAAGGAGACGGATAGTTATCGAGAACCTGAAACCTGAAGTGGAAGGTGGCCGTCTTCCCATCAAGAGAACGATCGGCGAGAAAGTGGTGGTGACGGCGGATATCTTTAGCGACGGCCATGACTCCCTTTCGGCAAGGCTTCAATATCGGACACCGAAGGGAAAAGAATGGAAAGAAGTCCCGATGAAAATGATGGAGAACGATCAGTGGAGAGGGGAATTTGTCGTTCAAGAAATGGGGATTTATCGTTATACGGTTGAGGGTTGGATTGATCATTTTAAAACATGGCAAAAGGACCTGAAGAAACGATTCGATAGCGGTCAGGATTTTAAAGTGGATCTGTGGGTGGGTGCGGAATATATTGAAAAGGCCTCCAGGAGAGCTTCGAAAGAAGATCAGAATAAACTCCTCCTTTTTTCAAAAATGTTAAAAAGGGCAAAGGGGGTGAAGGAGACCCTCTCCATCGCTCTGGGTGAAGAGATCACGGAGTTCATGAACCATTATCCGGATAGAACATTGGCCGTCACTTATGAGAAGGAGTTGACGGTTGTCGTCGATCAGAAAAGGGCCCTCTTCAGCTCCTGGTATGAATTATTTCCAAGATCCTGTGCTTCAGAGCCGGGTCGACATGGAACCTTCGGGGATTGCGAGAACCTCCTTTCAGAGATAGTGGGAATGGGTTTTGATACCCTCTACTTCCCTCCCATTCATCCCATTGGGAAGACAAACCGGAAGGGGAAGAACAATATCCTTAAGGTTGGTCCAGATGACGTGGGAAGCCCTTGGGCCATTGGATCGGAGGAGGGAGGCCATCGATCCGTCCATCCTCAATTGGGGACCTTAGAAGATTTTGAACGTTTGGTCCGAAAAGCCAAAGAGAAGGGACTGGAGATAGCCATGGATTTGGCTTTCCAGTGTTCTCCTGACCATCCCTATGTCAAAGAACATCCGGAGTGGTTCAGGTGGCGGCCTGATGGAACCCTCCAGTTTGCTGAGAATCCACCCAAGAGATACGAAGATATCATTCCTCTCAATTTCGAAACAGAAAAATGGCAAGAGCTATGGGAAGAATTGAAATCGATTGTTCTCTTCTGGATCAAAAAAGGGGTCTGCATTTTCAGGGTCGATAATCCTCACACCAAACCTTTTTCTTTCTGGGAGTGGTTGATCAAAGAGATCAAGGGGGAATATCCTGAGGTGATTTTCCTTTCTGAAGCTTTCACAAGGCCAAGGGTGATGTACCGCCTCGCTAAAATTGGATTCGCGCAGTCTTATACCTATTTTGCTTGGAGAAACACGAAGAGGGAACTGATTGAATACCTCACAGAACTGACTCAGACCGAGGTGAAAGAATATTTTCGGCCCAACTTCTGGCCCAATACTCCAGACATCCTGCCAGAGCACCTCCAGTACGGGGGGAGGCCGGCTTTCATGATCCGTCTGGTGCTTGCGGCTACCCTCTCTTCGAATTACGGGATTTATGGGCCCGCCTTTGAACTCTGCATCCATGAGGCCCTTTCGGGAAAAGAGGAGTACCTCCATTCTGAAAAGTACGAGATCAAACAATGGAACCGGGACATCCCTGGGAACCTGGGGGACTTCATCGTCAGGGTGAATCGGATCCGGCAGGAGAATCCTGCCCTTCAGAAGACCTTCAATCTCCAATTCTATGAAGTCGATAACGAGACGCTCCTCTTTTACGGGAAGACCACGGATGACCTCTCCAACATTCTGTTCGTAGTGGTCAATCTCGACCCCTTCCATACCCAGTCTGGATGGGTGAAAGTTCCGATCAAAGAGCTGGGGATCGATCCGAGCCAACCCTATCTGGTTCACGACCTCCTGAGCGACGACAAATATATCTGGCAGGGCGAGCGAAATTATGTGGAGCTCAATCCTCAGGTTCTCCCGGCAAACATTTTTAGGGTGAGGAAGCGGTTAAAAAAGGAAACGGATTTTGACTATTTCGTGTGAGGTATTTGGTCGATGGTAAAAAAGAGAATCGTCCCTTTTGAAGATGATCCGCTCTGGTATAAGGATGCGATCATCTATGAACTCCACGTGAAGGCCTTTTTCGATAGCAATGGGGATGGCATTGGAGACTTCCGGGGGCTCAAAGAGAAACTCAATTATATCGAGGACCTGGGCATCAATGCAATCTGGCTTCTCCCCTTTTACCCCTCCCCATTAAGGGATGACGGATACGATATTTCGGATTACTTAAACATCCATCCGGATTACGGAACGTTAAAGGACTTCAGGGAGTTCCTGAAAGAGGCTCATCGGCATGACATTCGCGTCATCACGGAGCTGATCGTCAACCACACCTCTGACCAGCACCCCTGGTTCAGGCGGTCGCGACAGGCAAGACCCGGATCCCCATGGAGAGATTTCTATGTCTGGAGCGACACGCCGGACAGATATGGGGATGCGAGGATCATCTTCAAGGACTTTGAAACCTCGAACTGGGCGTGGGATCCCGTTGCCAAGGCCTACTACTGGCACCGCTTTTACTCCCATCAACCCGATCTGAATTACGACAACCCCCATGTCAGAAAGGCCATCTTCCGAGTGCTGGACTTCTGGTTCGGGATGGGTGTCGATGGCCTCCGGCTTGATGCTGTTCCCTACCTGTTTGAACGGGATGGGACCAATTGCGAAAACCTTCCTGAGACATACGACTTTTTAAGAGAGTTGAAGGCCCATGTAGACAGCAAGTTCAAGAACCGGATGCTCCTGGCCGAAGCTAACCAGTGGCCGGAGGATGCGGTCGCCTATTTCGGCAAAGGGGATCTCTGCCATATGGCCTTCCATTTCCCTTTGATGCCGAGGATCTTCATCGGACTCCAGATGGAAGATCGTTATCCCATCATCGATATTCTCGATCAGACCCCGACCATCCCCGAGGTCTGTCAGTGGGCCCTGTTTCTCCGGAATCATGATGAGCTCACCCTGGAGATGGTGACAGATGAGGAAAGGGATTACATGTACCAGGTCTATGCAAGGGATCCTCGAGCCCGGATCAACCTCGGCATCAGGCGGCGTCTGGCCCCGCTCATGGACAACAACCGGAGGCGGATCGAGTTGATGAACATGCTGCTTTTCTCCCTTCCGGGGACGCCGGTCATCTATTATGGGGATGAGATCAACATGGGAGACAATTACTATCTCGGTGATCGGAATGGGGTGCGGACTCCCATGCAATGGAGCCCAGATCGAAATGCCGGGTTTTCGAAGGCCAACCCCCAGAAGCTCTATATGCCCGTGATCATCGATCCCGAACACCATTACGAATCAATCAATGTCGAAAATCAGCAGAGAAACCCCTCCTCCCTGCTCTGGTGGATGAAACGGGTCATTGCCATGCGGAAAAGGTTCAAGTCCTTCGGCCGGGGAACCCTGGAGTTCCTCTATCCGGAGAATGCAAAGGTCCTGGCCTTCATCCGGAAATATGGGGAGGAGTCCCTACTGGTGGTGGCCAACCTCTCGAGATATTTTCAGGTCGCGGAGCTCGATCTTTCAAAATATGCCGGGTCGATTCCAGAGGAGGTGACGAGTCAGAACCGATTTCCAGCGATCAAAGAATCGCCCTACGTGCTCACCTTAGGGCCTCACAATTACCTCTGGCTCTTGCTGAAGAAAGAGGAAGAAAGCCTCCGAATCACCCCGGAAAAGGCCATCCCGGAACTCCGTGTCAAGACGAGCTGGGAAAATGTTCTGGAAGGGGAGGCCAGGAGAAGGCTGGAGGGAGATGTTCTTCCGCAATATTTGAAAAACTGCCGCTGGTTCGGTGGGAAGGCAAAGAATATCCGGAGGGTCAATATTGTGGAGAACATTCCAATCGTGAGCAATTCGGATGTTTCCTATGCGCTCATCCTCGCCGTCCGGTACACGGAGGGCGCCCAGGACCTCTATCTATTGCCTCTCTCCTTCGCCCTGACGAGAAAGACGGGGAAGGCCCTGGATGAATTTGTCGTCGAAGGGCTGAGCATGAGACTTGACTATGATTGGTTGACCATCAAGGCAAAAATGATCATGGAGGAATTTCCCCAGAGCTTCATCGCACGCCTTTATGTGGAAGAGGATGAGGGCATTCTTTACGACGGGGCCTATGGCAGCAAGTTCCGCGATGGCCTTCTTGCGACCATCGCAAGAAGGAAAAAGGTCAAGGCCCATGGAGGTGAGCTTTTTGGCATTCAAGGGAGGATGTTCAGGGCCCTGCAAAATAATCGGGAACTCCCATCGACTTCCCAGGTGATCAAGGCGGAGCAGAGTAATACCTCCATCCTCTATGAAGATCAATTTTATCTCAAACTCTTTCGAAATCTGAAGGAAGGGATCAATCCGGACCGGGAAATCACCCAGTTTCTGACCGAAAAGTCAGGGTTTCAACACATCCCGCCTTTTGCCGGCACGATCGAGTATCGAAGGCCGGGTTTCGAACCCATCAACATCGGACTGCTCCAGGGTTTTGTCCAGTGCCAGGGCGATTCCTGGACCTATACCCTGAATACCCTCGGAAGATATTTCGAAGAGGTTTTGTCGAGGGTCAAGGAGATGCGGGAAGTCCCGAAAGGACCGGTCTCTTTTTACGACGTAGACATCCCTTCCATCCCGTCTTTGCTCAGAGAATTGATCGAAGGACATTACCTCGAGATGGTCGCCCTCCTCGGAATTCGGACCGGGGAGATGCACCTGGCCCTTTCCTCCTCCTGGGAGGATGAGGACTTCTCTCCGGAGCCCTTTTCCATGCTCTATCAGCGGTCTGTCTTCCAGTCGATGCGGGCCCTGTTGAGGAGGGTCTGGCAGGCCCTCAGGAATAATATCCGAAACCTCCCCGAGCCGTTACAGCAGGAGGCATCTTCTCTGCTCGGGTCCGATCAGAAGATATTGATACGTTTTCAGGAGATCGTGGGCAGAAAATTCTCTGCCATGAAAATCAGGATTCACGGAGATTACCATTTAGGCCAGGTGCTCTTTACAGGGAAAGATTTCATCATCATCGATTTTGAGGGAGAACCAGCGAGGTCTATGAGTGAGAGAAGAATCAAGAGATCCCCCCTGAGAGATATCTCGGGAATGATCCGGTCTTTTCATTATGCGGCCCATCTCGGCCTTCTTAAAGAAGCCTCCATCCGGTCGGTGGATATTCCCGTATTGGAACCATGGGCGGATCTCTGGTATCGATACGTCTCCGGAGTGTTCCTCAAATCATACCTGAACACGACAGAGAAAGCGTCCTTTATCCCGGAGGAGCGGGGGGAGTTGGAGATCATGCTCAGGGCCTTTCTGCTGGAAAAGGCCGTTTACGAACTGGGATATGAGCTCAACAACCGTCCCGAATGGGTGGTCATTCCGCTGAAGGGAATCAAAAACCTGATCGGAGGTGAATGATGGGTAAACCCCTTTCTAAAAAAGAGGCCGTGAGGGCTGATGTCTCCCTGTTGACCGACCATGATATCTATCTTTTCAAAGAAGGAAGCCATTTTCATCTTTTTGATAAGCTGGGATCGCATCCTCTCTCCATCGAGGGCATCGAGGGAACCTATTTCGCCCTTTGGGCCCCCAATGCGGAGAGGGTGTCGGTGATTGGGGATTTTAATGATTGGGACAAGGAATCCCCTCCCCTCAACGGGAGGTGGGATGGTTCAGGCATCTGGGAAGGATTCCTCCCTGGGGTATCGAAGGGCTCTGCCTACAAATACCACCTGGTCTCCAGACTTGGATACTACCAGGTGGATAAGGGGGACCCCTATGCCTTCCGATGGGAAGTCCCTCCCAAGACGGGTTCGGTGGTATGGGATCTCGGTTATGAATGGAGGGATGAGGAGTGGATGAAATACCGCAGCTATCATGATGGTCTCGACGCTCCCTATTCCATCTATGAGGTCCACCTGGGATCATGGAGGCGCGTCCCCGAGGAAGAGAATCGTTTCATGACCTATCGGGAGATAGCGCCTCATCTGGCGGATTACGTCAAGGAGATGGGGTTTACCCATGTGGAATTCTTACCCGTGATGGAGCATCCCTTCTACGGTTCCTGGGGGTATCAGACGGTTGGCTACTTCGCCCCTACCAGCCGGTACGGGAGCCCTCAGGACTTCATGTACCTCATCGATCATCTTCACCAGAACGGCATCGGGGTGATCCTCGACTGGGTGCCTTCTCACTTTCCAGATGACGAACATGGACTGGTCTATTTCGATGGGACCCGTATCTATGAACATACCGATCCCAAGAAGGGATATCATCCCGACTGGAAAAGTTGCATCTTCAATCACGGGAGAAACGAGGTCAAGGCCTTTCTCGTCAGCAGTGGACTCTTCTGGCTCAAAAAATATCATATTGACGGTCTGCGGGTCGACGCCGTGGCCTCCATGCTCTACCTCGATTACGGGAGGAAGGAAGGCGAATGGATTCCGAACGAGCATGGAGGAAGGGAAAATATCGACGCCGTCAATTTTCTTAAACGCTTTAACGGAGCCGTCTATCAAGACCATCCTGAGGTGCAGACCATCGCTGAAGAATCGACCGCCTGGCCGATGGTGTCGAGACCCACTTATGTGGGCGGCCTCGGATTTGGTATGAAGTGGAACATGGGTTGGATGCACGATACCCTCGACTATTTCTCGAAAGACCCCGTTTTTCGGAAGTATCGCCACAACCAGCTGACCTTCAGCATCTGGTATGCCTTCTTTGAGAATTTCATTCTTTCCCTTTCCCACGATGAAGTGGTTTATGGAAAAGGGTCGCTCCTCAGGAAGATGCCAGGAAATGAATGGCAGAAGTTTGCGAACCTCAGACTCCTGTTCGGATATATGTATGGTCACCCTGGAAAGAAGCTGATCTTTATGGGAGGGGAGTTCGGCCAGTGGGATGAGTGGTATCATGAGTCAAGTTTGGACTGGCATCTTCTCCAGTATCCCCTTCACCAGGGAGTCCAAAAATGGGTGAGAGATTTAAATCATCTTTATCGAGTTGAGCCAGCCCTGTATGAACTTGATTTTCGGATGGAAGGGTTTGAATGGATAGACTTTCACGACTGGGAGGGAAGTATTGTCATTTTTCTCAGGAAGGGGAAGAATACGGGCGATCTCTTTCTGATCGTCTGTAACTTCACCCCTATCCCGAGGCAAAATTACCGGACAGGGGTCCCCCGGGGCGGCTTCTGGAAAGAGGTTCTGAACAGCGATTCCAAGACCTACGGGGGAAGCGGTCATGGAAACTTCGGAGGTCTCGAGGCCTCTCCGATCCCTTCGCACGGGAAGTATCATTCCCTTTCCCTGACCCTACCCCCTCTTGGTGTTTTGTTTTTCAAGAATGAAGGATGACAATGCAAAGGGCATAGAGCAAAGGGCAAAGGGTTAAAGAAATCAATTTGCTATTTCCCATACCCAATGCTCTTTGCATTTAGGAGGTCAATGCATGATGGAAAGATATATCTGTATTCACGGCCATTTTTATCAACCTCCCCGGGAAAATCCCTGGCTGGAAGGCGTGGAATTCCAGGATTCGGCCTATCCCTACCACGATTGGAATGAAAGGATCAATGCAGAATGTTACGCACGCAATACCGCTTCTCGCATCCTTGATCCGGAACAGAGGGTGGTTGACCTCGTCAACAATTACTCCAGGATCAGTTTCAATTTTGGTCCCACCCTTCTCTGCTGGATGGAACGGCATAAACCGGGAACCTATCAAGCCATTCTCGAAGCGGATCAATTGAGCATGGAGAGGTTTTCCGGACATGGTTCAGCCATGGCTCAGGCCTATAATCACATGATCATGCCCCTTGCCAACAGAAGGGATAAGGTCACTCAGATTAGATGGGGGATTCGGGATTTTGAGAAGAGGTTTGGAAGATTTCCTGAAGGGATGTGGCTCCCGGAGGCGGCTGTGGATACCGAGACCCTTGAGATCATGGCCGAATTGGGAATAAAGTTTACTGTCCTTGCTCCGGGGCAGGTAAAAAGGGTGAGGAAGATCAAGAAGGGCACAAAATGGCATGACATGAGCGGAGGAAGGGTCGATCCGACGATGGCCTACCTCTGTATCCTTCCCTCAAAAAAGACGATCAACCTCTTTTTCTACGATGGACCAATCTCTCAGGACATCGCCTTCGGAGGACTTCTGAACAGCGGGGAGGCCTTCGCCCAGAGACTGGTTTCGGCGTTCCGTGACCAGAGGGATTGGCCTCAGATTGTTCATATTGCCACGGATGGTGAATCGTACGGCCATCATCACCGCTTTGGCGAAATGGCCCTGGCTTATTGTCTCCATCAAATCGAATCCCAGAATCTAACAAAGATCACCAACTACGGGGAGTATCTTGAAAGGCATCCCCGAACCCAATGGGTTGAGATCTTCGATCATTCCTCCTGGAGCTGTGCCCACGGGGTGGAGCGATGGAGGGAGAACTGCGGTTGCAACTCCGGGATGCCCCCGAGATGGATGCAGACCTGGCGAAAACCTTTAAGGGAGGCGATGGACTGGCTACGGGATCGCCTCGCTCCTCTTTTTGAAGAGAAGGCCGGGAAATACTTAAAAGATCCCTGGAGAGCAAGAGATGATTATATCGAGGTCATCCTCGATCGGTCCGCTGAAAATGTGGAGGGGTTTATTGAAAGACATGCGTTGAAGGAACTTACCGGAGAAGAAAAGAAGGATGTTTTAAAGCTAATGGAGATCCAGAGAAATACGATGCTCATGTATACGAGTTGTGGGTGGTTTTTCGATGAGATCTCCGGGATGGAGACGACCCAGGTGATGCGATACGCTGCCAGGGCGATTCAACTCGGGGAGGAGGCACTGGGGGCTTCTCTGGAAAAAGGTTACCTCCAGATTCTCGAAACGGCGCCGAGCAATATCCCGGAATTTGAACATGGGGCAAAGATCTATGAGAGGTTCGTGAAACCGGCCCTGCTCGATTTCGTCAGGGTAGGGGGCCATTATGCGATCTCTTCACTATTTGAAGAGTATTCCAAAAGGACTCGCATCTACTGTTATTGGGCTGAAACCGAGATCTATGACCGGATGGAGGCGGGGAAATTGAGGCTGGCCATTGGAAAGACCCGCATCTCCTCGGAGATCACATGGGATGAGGATGCGATCAGTTTCGCCGTCCTGCATCTCGGGGACCATAATCTGAATGGAGGGGTCCGGAAATTTATGGGGGACGAAGCTTTCTCCACGATGCACCAGGAGATCAGGGAGGCGTTCGATCGTGGGGCGATCCCCGATGTGATCCGACTGATGGATAAGCATTTTGGCATAAATAATTATTCATTGTGGCATCTGTTTAAGGATGAACAGAGGAAGGTGCTGGGGCAGGTCCTTCACTCCACACTGGAGGGAATTGAAATTTCATTCCGAAAGATATACGAAGAGAATTATCCCACCATGAGTTTTCTCCAGAGCCTTCAGATGCCCCTTCCCAGGCCCCTCCTCCTAGCGGCGGAGTATGTCATCAATCTGGACCTGAGAAGGATTTTTGAGGGAGAAGAGTTCAATGGAGAAAAGCTTGAAAATTTAATCGAAGAGGCGAAGAGATGGTCTCTTGAGATTGATAAGGACACCACCGGATTCGTCGTCAATTCGTGGATCAATAGTCTGATGGAAAAGCTCCACCAAACCCCAGAAGAGCTTCCGCTATTTGAACAGATAGAAAAAGCTCTCGGACTCTTATCACCTTTGACGATCGATTTGGACCTCTGGAAAGCACAGAATAGATACTTCGCCATTGGAAAAGAACGGTATCCTTTAATGAAAGAGAGAGCGGAAAAAGAAGACAATTTTGCGAAAAGGTGGACAGAGCATTTTCGTCAATTGGGCGCCTACCTTCATGTCAGGGTTGAATGATGAAAGAGATCCGTTCAACAGGTTATGTCCGGAGCGGCGAGGATTATGATGAAACGACTTCCAGGGATGACGAAGATTTACGGGAGGCGCCGAGAATCCTCTACGGGGGGGGTAAGGGTTCTATCAACTCCCTGTAAAATGCAAGAGTTTTTAATGCAACGCTCTCCCAACTGAAGAGTTTTTTAACTCTTTCTCTCGCCCTGAGGCCCATCTCTTCTCTTTTTTCCGGTGAAAGGAAGAGACGGTTTACGGCAGTGGCAAGATCCTTTGAGAACTGTTCTGGATCTCTGGGTTCCTGGTCTTGACTGTCCCCTAACTCAAAGGGGACCAACCATCCGGTTTTGCCTGAGACCACGACCTCGGGAATACCGCCAATTGCTGAGGCGACAACAGGGGTGCCACAGGCCATGGCCTCCAAATTTACGATTCCGAAGGGTTCATAGATGGAGGGACAGATAAAAACAGAGGCATGACTGAACAGAGGGATGATGTGAGCCTGGGGAACCCATCGATCGATCCAGATGATGTTATTGGAGGTTTCCGTCCGCTCTTTTTCCACTCTTTCCGACACTTCTCTGCCCATCTCTTCGGTATCAGGGGCCCCGGCACAGAGGACCACCTGGATGTCAGGCAGAAAATATTTAATCGAATTAATGAGGTGAAGAATGCCTTTTTGCCGGGTTATTCGGCCCACAAAGAGCACGAAAGGCTGATCCGGGTTGATCTGATATGAAGTTAGAAGCGCAGGGTTGAACATCGGTTGGTATTGGTCGGTATCAATTCCATTGGGTATGATGCGAATCTTCTTGAAAGGAACACCATACAGGTCATGGACAGCTCTTTTCATAGCCCGGGAAACAGCAATGACTCCGTCGGCATTTTCGTAGGCCGTTTTTTCCAACCAGGCGCTTGCCCTGTAGGCAGAACCCAACTGCTCTTCTTTCCAGGGACGCTGGGGTTCTAAAGAATGGGTTGTGAGAACCAAAGGAACACCGAACACCTGCTTGATGAGGCAACCTGCAAGATAGGTATACCATGTGTGACAGTGGACGATATCCGACTCCTTTACGAACCCGGTCATCAAGATGTTTCGATAAAGGGTATCCAATAACTTTTGGTGGCGGGAATCCTGAAAGGGAAAATTGAATGTTTGACGAACCCCTTCCACCTTTAAAGTGGCGAAATCTTCCCGTTGATCACCGAAACAAAGGATGTGGACGCGATGCCGTTGGTCATCCAACTTGGCGAGCGCTCGCGAAAGGTGATCCGCATGAACTCCGGCCCCTCCATAGATATGGGGTGGATATTCATTTGTCAAAAAAGAGATGTTCATAATTTTTTCCCTTTATCCCTTTTGCAGGAAAGGGTCTGATTAAGCTTCAGGAAGAGATAAACCCTATTTACCATTTTGTCGGCAAGGAGTAAACCCCTTTCTTTTTTTCAATAAAAAATGATAAAATAAGGAAAAATAAGAGGGGAAGAAGATCCATGACATCTTTTCGATTTTTAGCGGTTCTTTTCTTATGTTTATCTGTGCTCGGTTGTGGCAAAGCCGGAACTCATTCTCTTTTCCTTCGGTATCAGTCCGTGAAAGAGTTCCCTTCCCTCCAACAGAAGGTCGGCCCCACGCTTGGCGTCGCTCCCTTCAAAGACGAACGGCCGGATACCTTCTATATCGGCATCCACACCCCTCTTCGCGGTATTTCCAGTCATTATAAAAGCGACCCCTTTCCGCTGGAAAAGGCCCTTATGGATTCTCTTTCTCAAGCTCTATCCCGTCATGGGGTAAAGATGGTTCCTATGTCGAAATGGGATGGAGAACCCGGATCTCTGAAGAATATGGAAACCGATTCTGTACTGATGATCGAGATCAAGAAATTCTGGACCGAAAGTAAGGCGGCCGCATTCAGGACCAATGCAAAGACGTCGATTCATTTCGCAATCCATCTTGGCGTGAAGAAAGAGGGAAAGGTGTTTACCAGAAAGGTCGAGGTGGAGAAGGAAATAACCGTTGGAAGGATGACCCCGGAGAGGATGGAGGAGATGGTCAACCAGATTCTGACCGATATTTTCGATTCCTTCTTTTCCAACCCCTATGAAATTTAATCAATGTAAGGGAGGAAAAACAAATGCAGTTCTTTTACTGGTTGGCTCTTTTAGTTGTCATTGGTATCGCCATCTTTGCAGTTCAGAATTCGACTGCACCTGCTGTGGTGATGAAGTTTCTCCTATGGAGATTTGAAACTTCTCTGATCTACACTATCTTAGTATCCTTTGGGTTAGGCATTCTCATCACCCTCCCTTTCTGGATTCCCAGAACCATTCGTGCCTCCCTCCGGGTAAAAAAGCTACATAAGGAAATCGAGGATCGGGAGATGAAATCTTTTAGGGAGGGAGACAGACTTAAAGGGACACAGGGGTGATCCTATCTCCTCCGATTCAATTTTCTGGAAGAGGGTTAAACTTAAAAGGAGAAAGAACTGGTGGAGCAATCCATTCGGAAGGAACTTGAAGAGGCGAAAGAGGCCGATATCCTGATCGGGATTCCCAGTTATAACAACTCCCGGACCATCGGCCATGTGGTTCGGGCCGTTTTGGCTGGTCTCGCCAAATATTTTCCAAGAGCCAAAGCGGTTTTAGTCAATTCGGATGGAGGGTCAACCGATGGAACTCAAGAAGAGGTGAGACAGGTCCAGATAGAAGATTATAAGACCATTCTCACTTCTCACCCCGTTCATCCCATTCAGAAGATTGTTACTCCCTACCATGGGATTCCAGGAAAAGGGAGTTCCTTCCGCACCATCTTCGAAACCACTCAGATTCTTAACGCGAAGGCCTGTGCCGTGGTCGATTCGGATCTGAGGTCCATCACCCCGGAGTGGATGGAGCTTCTTCTCAGACCGGTATATGAGGAGGGATTTGACTATGTGTCGCCTCTTTATGCACGGCATAAATTTGACGGGACAATCACCAACAGTATCGTCTATCCACTGACCCGGGCATTGTATGGGAAGAGGGTCCGTCAGCCTATCGGGGGAGATTTTGGCTTTTCCGGAAAATTAGCGAAATTTTACCTGACCAAAGATGTGTGGGAGACTGATGTGGCTCGATTCGGGATTGACATCTGGATGACGACCCTCGCCATTGCGGAAGGATATAAGGTATGTCAATCCTATCTGGGGGCGAAAATCCATGATGCCAGAGACCCCGGGAGTGATCTGGGACCGATGTTCACCCAGGTTGTCTCTTCGGTCTATGGTTTGATGGGGAATTATGAGATTCTCTGGAAAGGGGTTCAGGAATCACAACCCGTTTCTACTTTTGGTTTTCATTATGAAGTAGGACTTGAACCGGTCCCGGTCAATCTGGGGCGGATGATCGGAAATTTCCGGTTGGGCGTAAAAGATCTCATGGAGATCTGGAGAAAGGCATTGCTTCCAGAGACCGTCTTGTGGCTTGAATCCATTGGGCGATTGTCGGATGAAGCTTTTTCCTTCCCTCAAGATCTATGGGTTCGTTTGATTTATGACTTTGCCATTGCCTATCACAAGGGGTCAGTCCATCGTGAACATTTATTAAAGTCGATGATTCCGTTCTACCTGGGGAGAGTAGCCTCCTTCGTCAAGGAAAATCAGGAGAGTTCCGCCCAGGAGGTTGAAGAAAAGATCGAATCCCTTTGCAGGGTTTTTGAAGAGATGAAACCATACCTCATCGAGCGGTGGGGCTAAGAATATAGGGAAGCTCTAATAATTCCATATTCGTCACTCCCGCAAAAGCGGGAGTCCAGTGATGTCAAGAGTTTCTGGATTCTGGCTTTCGCCGGAATGACATTTTTAGAGATAGCCTATAGGAGGTGAAGGATATGAGTGAAATCTGGAGGACAGCCATCGTAGCTTCATTTGATAAATTCTTGGGAAAAGTCGTCACGTTTTTGCCCAATCTATTGGCGATGATCACCATTCTTGTCATCGGATTTATCACCGCGTGGGTCATTAAAACACTTCTTTTTCGCTTTTTAAAGGCGGTTCAATTCGACCGGGTGAGCGAACGATGGGGGTTGACCCATGTTCTCTCCAGAGGGGGGACGGCCTATTCCCCTGCCAGTCTGGTGAGCCGTTTCTTCTATTGGGTTATTGTTCTAATCACCCTGATCCTTGGGATCAACGCTCTTGAGGTGGCAGCCACCCAGAACTTCATCGCCAAATTCTTCAATTACCTTCCCAATCTCTTTGCCGCGATCCTGATTCTGATCGTCGGGTATCTGATCGCTATCTTTCTGGGTCAGGCCGCACTCATTGCGGCGGTAAATGCTCAAATCGAATCGGCCAAACTCTTCAGCCGTTCTGTTCGATGGTTCATCATTATTCTTTCTCTGACGATGGCTCTCTATCATCTGGGAATCGCAGAGAAGGTGATCGTGGCTACCTTCTCCATTACGTTTGGCGGTATTGTTCTGGCCCTGGCCATTGCCTTTGGATGGGGGGGGAGGGAATTGGTCAAGGATTTTCTTGAAAGGCTTTATCGGAAAAATAAAGAAGAAGGCGAAGACCATAACCGCCTCTCTCATCTATAAAAATAGACTCTCAATTGGAGAAGAACCAAATTAATGAATTCGAAAGCCTAAAAGGGGACGGTTCTATTTTTTAAATAGAACCGTCCCCTTTTCCCGTCTTTTTAAAAAGGAGGAGAATGGTTGGATGAAATGGTATCAATTCGATGAGAAAGAGGTGTTTAAAAAGATCGGGACTTCCGAGGAGGGACTATCCGAGAACGAGGTTAAGGAGCGCTTCGAACAGTATGGTCCCAACAAGCTTCCCGAGGGAGAGGGGATCAGCCGCCTCAAGATCATCCTTCACCAATTTACCAGTCCCCTCATCTATATTCTTCTCGTAGCGGGTATCGTAACGGCCTTCCTCGGGGAATATATCGACACCGGTGTCATTGCGGCCGTGATAATCCTGAACGCCATCATCGGTTACTTTCAGGAGTACAAGGCTGAAACGAGCGTTCGGGCTCTCAAAAGTATGATGGTTCCCAGGGCGAAGGTCGTGCGCGGGGGTAAAGAAAAGGAAATTTTCAGCGAGGAACTCGTTCCCGGAGACATCGTCCTGCTGGCATCCGGCGGCAAAGTGCCTGCCGATCTGAGGTTCTTCAAGACCACGGAACTGAGGATTGAGGAAGCGGCCCTGACAGGGGAGTCTGTCCCTGTCGAAAAGAGGGTGAAGCCGATTGAGGACGAGAACCTTACCCCGGGCGATCAGACGAATATGGGTTTCATGGGAACGATCGTCGTAAACGGAAGGGGGAGAGGGATCGTCGTCGAAACCGGGATCAGGACCATTCTTGGCCAGATCGCCCGTGAGGTGAAGGAGTTATCCGTTACCCAGACCCCTCTTCAGCAAAAGATCGTCAAGTTCGCCCATTTCATCGGTTTCCTTGTTCTCGGAAGTGCCGTCGCCATATCGGGTCTGGGACTCTTACTCGGCATGACGATCGCAGAAATATTTAAGATCGCCGTGGCTGCCTCGGTTGCCGCGGTCCCTGAGGGGCTGCCCGTTGTCGTCACCATCACCATGGCAATAGGGATAAGCAGGATGGCCAAACGGAATGCCATCATCCGAAAGCTTCCGGCGGTCGAGACCCTCGGCAGCGCCACGGTCATCTGTTCCGACAAAACAGGGACACTCACAAAGAACGAGATGACAGTGAAGGCAATTTATGATGGGGAGCATTCCTACGAAGTGACGGGAAGCGGGTACGAGCCGGAAGGGGAGATCTTCCATGAATGGGAGTCGTGCGATGCAGCCACTCTGGAGGGAATCTGTGGCGTCGTCCGAATAGGGATGCTCTGCAATGAATCGAACCTTTACGAGGAGAATGGGCAGTTTAAAGTTGACGGAGATCCCACAGAGGGGGCCCTCATCGTCTCTGCGATGAAAGCAGATCTCCGTTTTGAAGAGGAGAAAATTCGTTATCCCCAATTATTGATTCTTCCATTTGAGTCTGATCGCGGGTTTATGGCAACCCTGCACCAAGACAATGGTAAAAAAATTATTTTCGTGAAAGGCGCGCCTGAAAAGGTCATCGAAATGTGCTCGCAGACGCCGGAGGGGGATCGACTCGATAGGGAAAAAACGCTCGAAATGGCCGAACATTTCGCAAAGGACGGGATGAGAGTGCTTGCGATGGCCTATAAGGAGGCACCCGATGATCCTTCAGAACTGACTCACCAAGACTTGGAAAAAAATCTCATCTTTGCAGGGATGCAGGGAATGATCGATCCTCCCAGGCCCGAGGCCATTGAAGCGGTGAAAGGCTGCCGGGAAGCAGGGATCAGGGTGGCCATGATCACCGGAGATCATGCCGTCACAGCCTCTGCCATAGGAGAGATGTTCGGAATCGCCCGCGAGCGGTCCGAAGTCTTAACCGGCAGGGAACTGGAGACGATGAGCGATGAAGACCTCTTCCGAAGGGTGAAGGATGTCTCGGTTTATGCGAGAGTCTCACCCCAGCACAAGCTCAGGATTGTTCAACAGGTCATGAAACATGGCGAGGTTGTGGCGGTGACAGGAGACGGGGTAAACGATGCCCCCGCCCTCAAGGCCGCGCATATCGGCGTTGGGATGGGAAAGACCGGCACCGATGTCGCGAGAGAGGCGTCCGATATGGTGATCACCGATGACAATTTTGCAAGCATCTTCCATGCGGTCGAAGAGGGACGGGTGGTCTTTGATAACATCCGGAAGGTAACGCTCTTTCTCATCCCGACCGGTTTTGCAGCGATTGTTTCCATCCTGGTTGCGATGGCCCTTGATATCCCGATCCCTTATGTGGCCGCCCAACTTCTCTGGATCAATCTGGTCACCAATGGACTCCAGGACGTGGCCCTTGCTTTTGAACCCGGAGAGAAAGATGTGATCAAACGGAGACCGAGAAGCCTGAAAGAGGGAATCATGTCGAGGCTGATGTATGAGAGGAGCATCCTGGTAGGGTTGATCATTTCTGCAGGGGTGATCTTCAATTTTGTCCAGGCCCTTGAGGATGGGGTTTCTCTGGAAAAGGCAAGAACTATAGCCGTGACCACGATGGTTCTATTCCAGTTCTTTCAGGCCTGGAATTCCCGGTCTGAACTTCAATCGATTTTTAGAATAAGCCCTCTCAGCAACCCCTTTCTCTTTTACAGCATGGTGGCTGCATTTCTTGCACAGCTCGCCGTCGTCTATGTCCCTGCCCTCCAGTGGATCTTCCGCACCGAGTCGCTGAGTCTCGAGGAGTGGGGGAGGATTCTCATCATCAGCCTCACCGTGGTCATCGCAGTTGAAGTCGATAAGGCCATCCGAAGGCATAAGAAAAGGCTTCGGGCAAGGGAGTAATGGCCGGGTAAAAGAGGAGGAGGACGTATGGATATGAATGCTTATCTTCAAAAAGTGGTCGCATGGCTCTTGACAAGCGGCCTACACATCGCTTTTGTTCTGATCTTAGCCATGATCGCCCTTAAAGCGGCCAAAGTGCTCTCCAAACGTCTGGTTGACTTTGTCGTCCGGCAAAGAGAGGATATGGAATTCCAGAAGCGGACCCAGACACTCGCCGCTATTGTCCGGTACGTTACGGCCATTGTGATACTTCTCATTGCGGCGATGATGGTATTAAAGGAGTTTGGAGTGGAGATCGGCCCCCTTCTTGCCGCCGCGGGGATCGTCGGTCTGGCCGTCGGCTTTGGCGCTCAAAGCCTGGTCAAAGATGTGATCAGCGGGTTCTTTATCCTTTTGGAAGATCAAATCCGGGTGGGAGATGTGGTTCAAATCGCCGGCAAAGGAGGTCTGGTTGAAAAGATAAACCTGAAGACAACCATACTCAGAGACCTGGCAGGGAATGTCCACTATGTGCCAAACGGTCACATCGATGTCGTGACCAACATGACAAAAGACTTCTCGCGTTATGTTTTCGATATCGGGGTTGCCTATCGGGAGGACATAGACGAAGTCATCGAAGTCATCAAAGAAGTTGATGAGGAACTCCGGAAAGATCCCGATTATAAAGATGATATTATTGAACCGATAGAAATATTGGGTCTGGACCAATTTGCGAATTCATCGATTATTATTAAAGCGCGCACCACCACAGTTCCCATTAAACAATGGCGGGTAGGCCGGGAATTCAATCGAAGATTGAAAAAGAAGTTTGACGAGAGAAATATTGAGATTCCTTTTCCCCATGTCACCCTCTATATGGGACAAGGCAAGCAGGGCCAGGCCCCACCCCTTCGGATGGTTAAGGAGGGCAAATGAAGGTTCTTGTCTTCAATTGTGGTAGTTCGACGCTGAAATTCCAGGTGATCGACTTGGAGAAAAATACTCCTCCTGGTCGAGAGCACGGTTTGGCCAGCGGCATGATTGAAAGGATCGGCAGCAGTGCCCTATTGAAATTCGCTGATGAAGGGGGGCAACACCTGAAGGAGACGATCAGAGTGAACGATCATGGGAGTGCAACACGTCAAGCCCTTGATTGGCTTAAGACTCTTGGGTATTTCGAAACCAATGGGATCGATGTGGTGGGGCATCGAGTCGTTCACAGCGGTCCTCACTTCCTGGAACCAACCCTCATCGATGATCGGGTGTTAGAGGCCATCGAAGCGATTAGCCACTTGGCCCTTTTGCATAATCATCCTTCGATTGAGGCAATCCGTGCAGCGAGGATAACACTTGGATCCAGGATTCCGATGGTAGCCGTTTTCGATACCACCTTTCATTCCGATATGCCTGAGCGGGCGTGCTGTTATCCTATCCCTGGGGAACTGACCGAGAAACATCATATCTGGCGCTATGGGTTTCACGGGATAGCCCATCGATACATGGTCGAGCGATATGCGGTCATGACCTCTACCCACATGGAAAAAACAAGAATTATTACGCTCCAATTGGGTAGCGGCTGTTCCGCCACGGCAATTCATGGGGGACGTTCCATCGATACTTCCATGGGCCTCACCCCCCTTGAAGGCCTGATGATGGGGACAAGGTCCGGAGATGTCGATCCGCACCTGCCGGGGTTCTTGGCCCAGCGTGAAGGGATTAGCCTTGCCGAGGCAGAAGCCCTACTCAACAAAAAATCAGGACTTCTTGGGATATCGGGTCGCTCACAGGACATGCGGGAACTCTTGGAAGCAG
This sequence comes from Syntrophaceae bacterium UBA2188, assembly GCA_002327985.1. Taxonomy (GTDB): domain Bacteria; phylum Desulfobacterota; class BSN033; order BSN033; family UBA1163; genus UBA1163. The sequence goes on from DCVM01000042.1 coordinate 20,351, forward strand.
AATCCAAGGGAGATGAGAGAGCGGCCCTGGCAGTGGAAATGTTCTGCTATCGGGTGAAAAAACAGATTGGTGCGTATCTGGCTGTGCTCGGTGGTGCCGAAGCCGTGATCTTTGGTGGAGGTATTGGAGAGAATTCATCGCAGGTGAGGAACCGTATCTGTGCGGGAATGCAGTGGTGTGGAATGGCGGTGGATGAGGATCGAAATAACAGCATGGTTGGGAAAGAGGGAATAATCAGTCAGGACAATACAAAAGTAAAAATTTACGTGATTCCTGTCAATGAGGCGGTCATCATTGCTCAAGATACTGTTCGCTTACTGCACCCACATTCATTGAGATGAAGGAAATAGATTTAAGCCTTATTTGACAACGTTCAGGACATCG
>DCVM01000098.1 GCA_002327985.1 Syntrophaceae bacterium UBA2188
CCCCCCATTTCACGGAACCGCTGCCGGGTGGTCAATTCTCTTGACGTATTCAAAAAATTACGTTATTTTGATAGGGTGATTAAGCCTAACTCCTTTCTTGAACCCGATTGGGACGAAGACAATGTTAACCATATTGCCGAACATGGTCTTCGACCAGAACAGATTGAAGAAGTTTATTATAATGAAGGGCCATTTCCTACTTTCGCTCTTAAAACTAAAAAAAGAGGAGCTCGGGTTACTGAGTATCGTTATCGGTTATGGGGCACCGATGCATCGGGAATGCATATCGAAGCGATTATTGCCCCATACCCTGAATACGGGCTTTGGAGGTGTGTTACAGCATTTCCCATGTCACCATCCACACAAAAAGCATATTTAAGGAGAATCAAAAAATGAAGAAAATTCCATCAAAAATCAAGAAGAAGCTCAAAAGCGAAGCCAAAACATGGGATTCTTCGATTTCGCAAGAGAAACCCAAAGAAGTGTCCAAGCTGATTGAAAGGGCAGATTTATTTGTCGCCTACCGGCCTCCTCGGCAACCCGTTTCAGTGCGATTAGATCCTTTCGACCTTGCATTATTAAAGCGGATTGCGCGCAATAAAGGGCTCCCTTTTACCCAGCTGATGTCCATGTGGTTGCACGAAAAAGTTGAACAGGAGAAAATCCGAGCTGGAGTTTAAGTCTATGCTCTTGAATTCTATTAATACTTTAATGTGAACCCGTCCCCAATTTCACAAGTTCAAGGGGAAGGAGTGGGCTTCCAGACGACTTCATACAATTTTAAGATTTCGCCGATCCCTTTCAGCTTAGCTCTCCCTCTTTCGACAAACTGAAAACCGCTTCCAGCCACCAGATGTCTGGTAACATCTGAAACTAAAATCTGTTCTGCTTTGGCCTTATTAGCAAGCCTTGAAGCAACAAACACTGCTTGCCCAAAAGGAATCTGGCCTTCCCGCCTCACCACTTCGCCGGTGTTGATGCCTATTCGGATTTTGATTGAAGGGATATTTTTGTAAAATTCTTTTTGCATATCACATGCACACTTGATGGCTGCCGAGGGTGACTCAAAAGAAAGCATGAAACCATCCCCCAGGTTTTGAAGTTCTCTTCCTTTATATCTCTTTATTTGATCACGAACGACCTGATCGTGTTGGAGAAAAATATCACGTGCAGCAGCATCGCCAAGTCGAGTAACCATCTCTGTGGATGAAACCATATCGGAGAATACAATCGTAGCCTGCTCAACAATCTCACCACCTTCTGCTGAGAAATCTATCCTTCCTCCTACTGGGCTTGGTTGTGTTGAGGCTTCAGAGAGAAGAGTTTCAGGGGTCTTTGATTCTTTCACACCAACGAAATCACAAATTTCTTCAATGACCCTTTCCGATTCACCAAGCCAAGGGAAATGAATGCTTCCCTTCAAGACTTTAAAAACCACATTGGGTATCCCAATAGCCAGCTCTCTCCCATGTCGAATCTGAATCGCCTTATCCCCTTCCCGATGCATCACCAGGGTCGGGGTCTGGATGCTGTGAAGAAGTCCAGTCACGTCCAAGTTATACGCTAACTCTATCAACCTGGTTGCCATTTCAGAGTTACACGACCCTCGCTGAAAAGCCACATAGCGTTGAACCATATCCTGGCTCGCTCCTGGAATGAATATATCTACTAACGCCTTTGAGCCAAGGCCCCATGCTCCTTTAATAAGCGAAATTAAGCCAAGTTTAACTTCATCCTTGGCAAGAATTTTACCGTTGGCATAGGTTCCATATAAAACCAAATATTTCACTTTTTCTTGATGATGGACCGTATACGCTATGGCCAGAGGGCCAGCCATTGATATCCCCAAGAGAATGAACTCTTGAAGGCCAATGTGGTCAATGACCGTCTCCAAGTCAAAGAGTTCGGATTCAAGTGTAAATTCAGTCCGATTTCTGTCCGATTGCCCACAACCCTGTTTATCATAAAAGATGACCGTAAAGTATTGTGCAATTTGTTCCCAAAAAGATTTGAAAGTTTGATCTTCAAGAAAAAAAGCAATATTGCTCACCCAAGGAGCAGGATAGACAATAGGCAGTCCTTCTCCAAATATTGAATACGCTAAACTCACACCATCTTTTCTTTTGGTGAAGTGAATTTTGGGTTCCATTCTTATTCGCTCCAACACTCTTCAACACTTAAGAAAATATGAACCTGTCCCCAATTGTAAGCGAAGGAAATAGATGTCTGATGTACTGAACTACCAATTCATGGCCTTCTCTGCTCTTCGAAGGTACTGACAGAGCGAGACCAGAATTTTTCTCTGAAGGGCTGGAATTGAATCCAGTAAATGGTCAAAGGACGGTTTGTGAACGATCAATATGGTCATATCGGTCTCAGCAATAACCGTGGCTGTACGAGGTTCTCCATCGATGAGGGAGATCTCCCCGAAAAAATCGCCTCCGGACAGTTGTCTGACGAATTTTCCGTTTTTCTCGACCCTGGCCTTCCCCTCCACGATAAAAATGAATTCCCACCCTGTTTTTCCTTGCTGGACTAAAACCCTTCCTTTCTCCACCTGCACCTGGTCTGCATGTTTAGCGATTTCTTTTAGATGTTTTTGACTAAGGCTGCTGAATAAAGGCACTTTCTTAAGAAAATCGATCTTCTGCGAATTGCGGCGAAGTAACATATTCTTTTCTCCTTTTCGATAAGAATTCTATTTTGGGTTAAAGGTTTTTGGGGGACGAAAATTCAATTAGAGTGTATTAAATTTCGTGTACGAAAGTCAATAAGAATTTGAGGAAAAAATTTGACGCGGAGAGAAAGGTTTCCCCTTGCATTTTCTTAAGGTTAGAGAAAGCGGACTTTTTTGACAGCAGGGGTCACGGCAAATACTCTGATGTTATTGCACTTGGGGTCTGCGGGAAAGAGAAAAAAGCCTGGTCGGTTTGGATCATACCCCAGAGTTGTTCCGACCAGGACTTCCCCATCCATAAACGTCACTTCTACCTTGCGACCAGAAGGCTTTTCTCCTTGCATATATTCTTTCCGTTCATTGTACATGTAATTTCCAACAAAATCCTTTACAAAGAAAATAGCCTTTAATTCTTTCAACAATACTTCCACTGCCTCGCCCGAGGGTTTGGCAGCCGGATAAACATGGAACCGGTCCTTATTCGGAAAGAAATCCTGGCTGAACCCTTTTACTCTTCTGCCATTGACATATCGTGCAACCACTTTTACAGGTTCCATATGTTCTCCCTGATCTTTTCAGCTCTTTCACGGGATTCGTTTCCATCTTATTTGAGCGGCTCTTTCAACACTCGGATATCGTCGATCCAAGCTGTCCCCTTGTTATTGATCATCAGATTCAGTTTCACATTGTCAGGGTCTTCTCCTTTTTAAAAAAATCGCACACAAACCCAATACAAAGTTTTTCGTCTCCATGATCCTCTCCCCCCTTACCCTTTAATTTAAGCATATTAATGCTGAATGGATTGGGGGTCAAGGATATTTAAAAAAGATAATAAAAAGCCCAATCCTCTTGGAAGAATGGGCTTGAAAACGACCTCATGTTTCTGCAAATCACTTAAGAGTTGGAGAAAATTAAATTAACTTTTTACAATTCCTCTGCTTCTCTAATCTACAATAACTTGGTAAACTCCTTTGGAATAGGAATACGTTTGCCACTTTTAGCATCATAAAAGAAAATGACCTGGTATCCCTGTGCCAACAATTGGCCGCTTCCTTTGTTGATAAAACGGTAATCAAATTTAGCGTAACCCTTTTCATCATGATGGTCGCCCACCGTCACACGAATTTCGATCTTATCATTTAAATAGGCTGGGCTCATGTACCGTACATTGGTCTCCCCTACCAAAAACCAAGGAGAGGCCATTTCGCTCACATCCATGTGATCGACAAACATCCGCTCTCTTGCCGTGCAGGCCCATTCAATATAGCTCCCGTCATAAGCAATTCCGGAGGTGGTAGCGTCCCTCGGGATCACAACATGTTCATAAGCGTATTCTAAAGCCATTTTGAATACCTCCTTTCTTATTTTTCTTTTTTGAGAATCCTCAAAGACCCTCCCCTTCTATTTTTTCATACACCGATAGGCATCCTACCCCTTAAGAAACCATGGGACAAGTTCTGAATTTGCCTCTTTAATTATTCTCCCACCTTGATAAGACAGATGACCATTGAAATCAATGAATGATTGAATCAAATATTACAAAATTCTATACAAAAAAGTCAACAACAATTTCAGGACTCTCCCTAAATTTTCACCTCTGACAAATCCATGACTTCTGTGCTAAAATAACCTCAAAAAACTGGAGTAATCAGAAGATGCCTCTTGAATTTAAATCCCTTAGTCATGGGAAAATTGCCTTCGGTTTCTTTAATATTGAAACCGATATGATCCTTCTGGAACATTACTTTTTCTTCGCCCGGGATTTCTGTGGACATATTTCCAAAATCGCAGAAGCCCCGTTAAAAGAAATCGATGACTCTTCATGGGATATTTATCTGATCGAGAATAATCTTGATATGGGAAACCTGATGGGGGCGATTCACGGTATTGATCTGAGAGGTTTTATCGGCGAGGTTTATAAACTCTTCCCTTTTCCTAAGGAAGGAGAAAAATTTAAACAGAACCCCGAGGGTTTCAAAACCCAGTCTCTCATCGAGAAATTGATCCAAACTTACGGAAAGAAGACAAACATCCAACCCTTGATCCATCCAGGGGATGATAAAATCGGTATTGGTGAATATCTTTTTAACAAGACTTCGTTCCAAGAGTTAATCAAATATGTCTGGTTGGGAGGCTTCCCTCGCTGGAAAGACGGGATTCGACCCGATTATGTTTTAAGGATGAAGCAAATGATCGAACAATCTAAAAGTCCTGTCTTCGATGGGCTGATGTTCTTATAAGGAGTTGGAGCCAGAGTGAAAAAGGTGATGATAGACTGTGATGTGGGTGTGGATGATGCCCTGGCGTTAATCCTTGCCTTCCATTCCCCTGAATTGAAAGTGGAGGCAGTGACCGGAGTCAATGGAAATGTCCCATTGGAACAGGTTTTTGGAAATATTCAAAAAGTCCTTTCTCTGATCCAACCCAAAAACAGACCGATTATTGCTAAAGGAGCGGATAAGCCCTTAAAGGGAAATTCGGTTTATGCCCATTCTGTCCATGGAAAAGATGGATTGGGAGGGACTCAAATAGATCTTAGAGAAGGAGAGCCCTGGTGGCAACTTTTCACCGGCCGCGCAGATGAACTCATTACAAAGATGGCTCGCCAGTATCCTGATGAAATGACTTTGATTGCAATAGGCCCTTTGACCAATTTGGCTTTAGCGCTTCAAAGAGACAGAGAAGGAATGGAAAAGTTAAAAGCCGTGGTCATCATGGGAGGAGCGGTTCGGGTAAAAGGAAATGTAACTCCTCATGCTGAATTTAATATCTATTCTGATCCCCTGGCTGCCAAAATAGTTTTGGGATCAGAATTGCCAATCACACTGGTCCCCCTCGATGTAACCCAACAGATCGCTCTGACCCCTCAATGGATGGAAAAGAGGGTGAAACCTATCCATAATTCGTTTTCCAGATTCATCATCGAGGTGACTGGATATCACTCACCTACCTGTCAGTTTAGAAATAAGGAATTAATCCATCTTCACGACCCTTTAGCCGTGGGGGTGGTCATTGATCCCTCTTTGTTGAGTACGGAGAAGCTTTCGATTGATGTAGAGACTCAAGAAGGGGAGCATTACGGTAAGATCTCAGAAACGGAAGAGGGTCCAAAGATAGACGTGTGTTTGGGGGTCAATACAAAAGGATTCTTAGAACTCTTCGTATCCAGATTGGGGTGAATCCATGCAAAAGAAAATTCTGGTCCTCGGTAATTCTAACGTGGATCTCGTCTTCAAAATTCCAAGATTCCATGACCCCGGGGAGACGATATTGGCAGAAAGTCTGGCGACGGTCTTCGGGGGAAAGGGGGCCAATCAGGCCATTACGGTAAAACGTTTGGGAGGCGATGTCCTCTTTATGACCAAAGTGGGTAACGACCACTATGGAACAACTTATCACCAAAACCTTATAAAAAATGGTTTTGATCAAAAACTGATCATTCAGGATAAAAAACTTCCAACAGGGACGGCGGTGATTGAGTTGACTCCAAAAGGAGAAAATAGAATCATCGCCTTTCTTGGGGCAAATGGGGCTCTCTCTGATAAAGACTTAAAAAGACGAAAACGATATTGGAGAGGAATAGGAATCTTTGTCACTCAACTGGAGATTCCCTTTCCAACTGTTGAGAGCGGTTTAAAAATGGCAAAAGATCAAGGGGCCCTGACTCTCCTCAATCCATCGCCTCCGATTCCCCTTGCCCCTCATCTTCTCTCTTTGGTCGATTTCATTGTGCCCAACGAGGTGGAGGCTCAGTTATTGACAGGAATAAAATGGAAGGGAGATCAGGACATTCGAAAAATGGCTGAAATATTTTTGAATCTGGGGGTAAAAAATGTAGTGATCACCTTAGGATCAAAGGGCCTCTTTTTCAAAAACAGAAGCGAGGAAATTAGGATGAATGCCTTCAAGGTGAAGGTAATCGATACCACGGCAGCAGGGGATGCCTTTCTGGGAGGTCTTGCCTACGGCCTCTCTGAGAACAAACCGATCCGGGAAGTTCTAAAATTTGCGAATGGCGCCGGAGCCCTTGCAACGACGAAATTGGGCGCTCAGCCTTCCCTTCCACAAAGAGAGGAACTGGATATATTTCTTAGGGGCGTCAAAAGAGTCAAAAAGAAAATCTCGTAACGAGAGTTTATCAAGCTTTTCGCTATGCCCTATGCGCCATGCGCTTTGCAATTTTTTGTAAGAGTTGACTTCTCCTGATGACTTCTCTATGCTACTTATTAATCTCTCCACAGAAAGGAATGAGCAATGAATGATGTCCTGAAAGCAATAAAAAACCGAAGGACCATCCGGAGATTCAAGCCCAACCCGATTGATGAGGAGATGCTCCAGATGATTCTTGAGGCGGGTCGATGGGCTCCCTCCTTTAGCAATCTTCAGCCCTGGAAATTCATCGTCATCAAAGACCAAGGGTTAAAAAATGCATTAGACAAGGCTGCCAGGGAGAGTGTGCTCCACTTGGGTATCCATGAAGCCCCTGTGGTCATCCTGGTCTGTGTGGATCGTCGAATCGATCCCCTCCATGCGATCGAAGCTGGAGCCGCAGCCACCCAGAATATGTCCTTGGCGGCGAATAGTTTAGGGTTAGGGGCGGGCTGGATTGGAATCTGGGGAACAGAAGCAGAAGCCTCCATCCAAAAAATATTTAAATTCCCTGAAACCCTTCGCATCGTTTCTTTGCTTCCAATCGGGATCCCGGCTGAATCTCCAGAGAGCTCTCGAAAGCCCATTGAAGAGCTGACCCAATTCAAATAAGATTTTTGTTACCTTCTCTTATCTATCCGCTGAACGAAAATTATAAAATCATGGGGAAAGTGACTTGGAATATCCAAAAAAGCTTGACAGAATTCGGGGAAGTAATATAATAAGAAACAGTATTTCGTAATGCGGAACATCCAATGCCCCTGAATCGAAGCTTTAAACCCAACAATCTTGTTCAAACCATTGAAAGGGCTTCTTCCATCCTCGATCTTTTAGGACAAAGTCCCCAAGGGGTCAGCATCCGCGAGTTATCTGCAAAAATAAAACTTCCCAAAGGAACGATTCATCGCCTTCTCTCTTCTCTCTCCTATTTCGGCTATGTCCGTCAAGATTCGAAGACAAGAAACTATCTTTTAGGTTTCAAATTGGTGGAGTTGGGTAACCTCCTTCTCAATCAACTCGACCTTCGAAAAGAGGCGGAACCCTTTTTGAAAGACCTTGCGGAAAGGACAAAAGAGACAGTCCATATGGTCGTCCTCGACCGGAATGAGGTCGTTTATATCGACAAAGTGGAAACGGACCAACACACCAGCGGCCTGAAAATGGCCTCAAGGATAGGCCTGAGAAACCCTGCTCATAGTTCTGCTGTGGGGAAAACCTTATTAGCCCATTTTTCCGATGAGGAATTGAAAAACTTCATTGAAGAAAAAGGCCTTGCGAAAAGGGCCGAAAATACCATCACCGACTCTGCTCAATTAAGGGATCACCTGAAAAATGTTCGGGCTCAAGGATACGCCGTCGACGATGAAGAGAATGAAAAAGGAATTCGATGTGTGGCTGCTCCTATTTATAACGAGGGTGGGAAGCCAGTGGCTGCCATCAGTATTTCTGGCCCTGCTTTTCGAATTACGAAGAAGATGATTCAAGAATCTATAAAGAAGGAAGTGATGGAGACCGCTCTTAAGATTTCACAGAGATTGGGTTTCCGTGAGCGGAAGTGAATTGAGAGTTGTGAATTTTTCCAAACTGGAGGAAGTAGATTGAACAGGGAGGAAGCAATTGGAGGAATCGTGATCTTCCTATTTGGGGTGGTGACCACCTTCTTCTCTTTAAAAATGCCTCTCGGAACTTTCCGTATGGCAGGGACCGGCCTTTTCCCTCTCTGCTTAGGGGTACTTCTTATAGTTTTATCGAGCCTTTTCCTTATCAAACTTTATCTTCAGAAAAAAGAGGGAAAACATGTCATCACGGTTCAGCTTCCCAGTTCAATAAAACAGTTGATGCTCTTTTTAGGAGCGATGTTATTAGCCACTCTGTTTTTCAATCGCTTGGGATACCCTCTCGTTGCCTTCCTTTTGATGGTAAGTCTTTTAAAAATCCTTGGAATGAAACGATGGAGGACTGTCCTTCCCTTATCGTTTATAACCGCAATCGTTTGTTATTTTCTTTTTGTCCAATGGCTGAAGATCCCTCTGCCAAGAGGGTGGATTGGGTTATAGAAAACAAGGTTGAGATAGATGTTTGAATCGCTTCAACATTTGATGACTGGTTTTGGAATCGCCACAACGATTCACAACCTCCTTTACTGTTTGACTGGCGCGATTGTAGGGACTCTGATTGGTGTTCTTCCCGGAATTGGCCCGATTGCCGGAATTGCTCTACTCATCCCCGCAACCTTCGGTCTCAATCCCACTTCCGCTATCATTATGCTTGCAGGAATCTATTATGGCGCTATGTATGGAGGCTCTACGACTTCTATCCTCCTCAACGTACCCGGAGAAACCGCCTCAGTCATCACCTGTATCGACGGCTACCAGATGGCCCAGAAAGGAAGAGCAGGCCCTGCCCTTGCCACCTGTGCCATTGGTTCCTTCATTGCAGGAACGATCGGCATATTCGGACTGGTCTTTATCGCCCCACCACTGGCCGAGGCGGCTCTCGCCTTCGGCCCTCCTGAATACTTCTCATTAATGGTATTTGGGTTTATTGTTTTGAGCAACGTGACTGGAATATCCCTGATCAAGTCCCTCATGATGGCTGTGGTGGGTTTGATCATTGGAACGATCGGACTCGATCCAGTTACAGGAGATGCTCGGTTTACTTTTGGCTCTATTTATCTTCTGGGGGGAATCGAATTTGTAGCTGTTGCCATAGGCCTCTTTGGCATCGGGGAAGTCCTGATAAATGTGGAAAAGCCAGCAGACCTGCTGGAACAACGAGTTCTCATACCCCGTCTCAGAGAGCTCTACCCTACCCTTCGGGATTTAAAGAGATCAATCGGCCCTATTCTCAGGGGGGCAGGGATCGGATTTGGGGTGGGTTTGGTTCCCGGACCTGCCCCTGTCATCGCAACCTACTCCTCTTATATGATCGAAAGGAAAATCTCCAAAAACCCTGAAGAGTTCGGAAAGGGAGCGATTGAAGGGGTGGCCGGCCCTGAATCCGCCAACAACTCCGCCTGTCAATCCGCTTTTATTCCTCTTTTTGTTCTTGGAATTCCTTTCGCACCTCCAACTGCCATACTTCTCGGCGCCCTTCTCATCCATGGGGTCTCGCCAGGCCCGTTGATGATCAGTCAGCATCCGGAGCTCTTTTGGGGAGTCATCGCTAGTATGTACATCGGGAACTTTATTCTTCTCATACTTAACCTCCCTTTCGTCCCTCTTTTCGCCAATATACTCAGAACTCCCAAGAAGATCCTCTTACCTCTCATCATCCTTTTCTGCATTACAGGGATGTTCACCGTGAATAATTCGGTATTTGACATATGGATGATGCTCCTTTTTGGAGGAGTAGGGTTTTTGATGAGGAAGTGGGCCTACGAAGGAGCACCGCTTCTTCTGGCATTGGTCCTCGGACCAAAATTGGAGGTAGCCTTCCGTCAATCCCTGATGATATCCCATGGGGATTTTGGAGTCTTTGTTAACCGGCCTATATCCATGGCTTTCCTTCTCGCAACAGCCATTTTTCTGATCTTTCCGGCCATTCGTCTTATGTTTAAAAAATCAAAGAAAGGAGGGATTTAGAGTTACGAGTTACGAGTTACGAATTATGAATTGTGAATTGTCAATTTAGAAAGGAGGTTGTTATGTTAAAAAGAATTTTTAGTATCTTATTCGTTTTTTCTCTCATGATGGTGATGCCGCTTCAGGCGGCGGAATTTCCCACCAAAGAAGTCCAGATCATTATTCCCTGGGCAGCAGGAGGGGCAACAGACCTGATCTTTCGGGCTTTAGGCGCCACAACAGGAAAATACCTTGGAAAGGCTGTGGTTGTTGTTAACAAGCCGGGTGGAGCAGGTACTGTTGGGTATACTGAAGCCATGAAGGCGCAACCCGATGGATACACCCTTACCTCTGGTATAACCCCGCTTACGATTCTCCCTCATAATGTAAAGACGGCATTCACCTATAAAGATTTCGAACCCGTCATTAATGTGGTAAGCGACCCGGGCATGTTTTTAGTGAGGTCGGATTCCCCATGGAAGAGTCTCAAGGAGTTTTTAGATTATGCTAAGAAGAACCCCGATATAATCACTGTGGGGAACTCAGGTGCGGGCGGAGGGGTTCATCTGATTGCCCTCGCCTTTGAAAAGGCAGCCGGTGTGAAATTCAACCATATCCCTTTTGCAGGAGGAGGGCCATCCGTCACCGCTCTGCTCGGTGGCCATGTGAATGCTGTGTCCGTCTCTCCACCCGAAGGCATTGAGCATGTCAAGGCTGGAAAGCTGAAGATCATCGCCCTTTTTTCTGAAAAGCGATTTGAGATGTTTCCAGAGGTACCAACCGTAAAGGAACAGGGCGTCGATTTTGCCATGGGACAATGGCGAGGATTGATTGCACCCAAAGGGACTCCCCCGGATGTCATTAAAAAACTTCATGATGCCTTCAAAAAGGGAATGGATGATCCAGTTTTCCAAAAGAATGCAAAGGATATGGCAGTCAATCTCCATTACCTTGGCCCTGAGGCTTTCGGAAAGCTCATGGCGAGCGACCATGAACTCTTCGGTAAACTGATCAAAGAGATGAAAAAATGACGCTTTTCGCCAAGATTCTCTTTGTATCATTGCGAACGAAGTGAAGCAATCTCTCAGAAAGGAGGATAAAATAATGAAAACTGCAAGGTTAGGATTCATTTTATCAATGATTGCTCTTTCCTGTTTTCTCTTCGCATGTGCGAAGACAGCTCCGACGGTCAAACCCACAGCCAAAGCAGAAAAGACCATCCGTATAGGCAGTCCATTCAAAACAGGCCATATCCTCGTTGATGCAGGTGAGAAGTTCAAGGAGCTGGTGGAGAAGGGGAGTGGCGGAAGAATTGCAGTTGAAATGCAGATCGGAATGAAGTCAGAAGAAGAGGTTAACGATTTGAACAACAAAGGGACGATAGAAATGCAGTCCAATGGAAACCGGCCACTCGAAATTTATGCACCTCAATATTTCTTCTTAGGTGCCCCTTATGTCTTGAAGGATTGGGACCATTTAAAGAGGTTATGGCAAGGGAACCTGGGAAAGAAGGCGAGAGAACAGGTGGAGAAGAATGGAAACGTGAGTTATTTGGGAATTGTCTACAGGGGCCTTCGCCAGACCACATCAAAAAAACCCATTTATACTCCGGCCGATGCCTATGGTTTGAAGCTTCGATTGCCGAAGGTACCGACGTGGATTGCGGTATGGAAAGAAATCGGTGCTGAACCAGTCCCGCTGACCCTTCCGGAGCTCTACCCTGGATTGAAGGAGGGTAAAGCCGATGCGTCCGAAGGTGATCTTACACAGATTACTTCCTTCAAGCTCGACCAGGTGCAGACGCACCTGATCATGACCAACCACATGGTTCAGATTGGTGGGATGCTCATCAACAAGCCATTCTTCGACAAGCTGTCCAAGGCCGACCAGGATCTAATCATGAAGGCGGGAAAGGAAGCATGCGACTGGGCCAGTACCAAGATGATCGCCTCTGAGAAGGGGGTCCTTCTCGAGCTCCAGCGTAAGGGGATGCAGGTGGTTATTCCTGATGCAGACTCCTTCAGGGAGAAAGCAAAACCAGCGGTGGAGCAGCTTTTTAAGACAACGTGGCCTGTCACAACCTGGGCTGAAGTTTTGGCTCAATAGTATTCTATAAATGGAATGCTGGAATGTTGGAACGTTGGAATACTGGGAAAAGCAGAGATCATAGGTATGGGTAGGGGCGACTTTAGTCGCCCTTTTAAAGGGAGGCTAAAGCCTCCCCTACCCGACATGCCTACCATGAAAAATTAAGGAAACCCAATGCCAATCTCTAATGAAATCAAAGAGAAGGAAAGAAGGGTTAGGGAACTTCTTCGATCAAAAAATTTGAAAGCTCTGTTGCTAAAGCGACAGGCAAATTTTTCATGGATGACGTGTGGTGGCCTCAATCTGGTTGGAATTACCACAGAATTCGGGGCCACCACACTCCTCATCACGGAGAATTCAAAATTCTTAATTTCGAATGTGATTGAAGCTCCCCGTATGATCCATGAAGAAGGACTCGAAAAACAGGGCTTCATTATTAAGACCTTCCCCTGGCATGAAGATCAAGAAGTCTCCGTTGTAAAAGAGATTGTCGGGGAAGGATCTTTGGGAAGCGATGTTCCTTTTCCAAATGCGATGGTGCTGGCTGAAGAGGTAGCTAAACTTCGCTACTCCTTAACACCGGAAGAACAGAAGCGGTATCGATGGCTGGGAAAAAGAGTTTCCAATGCCTTGGAAAAGACGATGATGAAGACGAAGAAGGGGGAAAAGGAGTCAGCAGTGGTGGGTAGACTTTGCAAGGAATTGTGGAAAGATAGAATCGATCCTATTACATTAATGTCTGCAGCAGATGATCGGATTTCTAACTTTCGCCATCCTATCCCCACTGAGAAAAGGATTGAAGAATACTTAATGGTTTCTGTCAACGCCAGGAAATGGGGGCTCATTGTCTCTCTCACCCGATTTGTCCACTTTGGGAAATTGCCTGAAGAACTGAGAAAAAAATATGAAGCCAATGTCTTTATTGATTGCACCATGATGGCTCACACCCGTCCAGGGATTCTGGCGAAGGAAGTCCTTCAAAAAGGGATTGATGCCTATCAAGAAAAAGGATACCCAGAGGAATGGAAGCTCCACCACCAGGGCGGCTCAATCGGCTATACGGGTAGGGATTACAGAGTTCATTTTAAATCGCCTGATATCATCCAGGAGAACCAGGCCTTTACTTGGAATCCATCGATCACTGGGACCAAATCGGAAGATACGATTCTCGCAACTTCAAAGGGACCGGAGATGATCACCTGTCCGATTCTCTACCCTACCCTTTCTTTGAGCGTTGCTGGTATTTCATTCATCCGACCGGCTATCTTAGAGATAGCAGAATAAGCATCATCAGTTTGAAGTGACCGTTCTGAAATAGAAAGGAGTGAAGCACACATGGATAAAGTGAGAATCGGGATGGTAGGCTCCCAGTTTGCAGCAGACCTTCATCTCCGCAACCTTTCAAAATTGAGGGGGGCGAAGGTCGATGTCGTTGCGGTCGTTTCCAAGAATAAAGAACATGCAGCCTCCTTCGCAAAAAAGTTTGAGATCCCAGATTTTTACGATGATTATAGATTGCTCCTAAAACGAAAAGATATCGATGTGGTGGATCTGTGTGTCCCCACGGACATGCACGAGGAGTTTTCCATCAAAGCAGCAGAGGCTAAAAAACATATCATTTGCGAAAAGCCCCTGACAGGATATTTTGGGAAGGAAAGAAAAGAAGAACAGGTTGGATTTACCATCAGCAAAAAGCTGATGCTGGAAGAAGCATTGAGAGGGTGCGATCGAGTCCTCAAAGCAGTGAAAAAGAATAAAGTTAAATTTATGTACGCCGAAAACTGGATCTATGCCCCTCCATTCACGAAACTGAAAAGTTTGATTCAGGTCAGTGGAGGAACCATCTTAGATATTCGAGCAGAGGAAAGCCACTCCGGCTCCCATGCGAAGTACTCAAGAAAATGGAAAACTTCAGGTGGGGGAGCATTGATGAGGCTGGGTGCCCATCCTGTGGGTGGCGTTCTCCATTTAAAGCACTACGAGGGAATTCTGAAATATGGAAAGCCGATACGGGCTAAATCCGTCATGGCAGAGGTTGGACAGCATACAAAAATTGCATCTTTTTTAAAAGAGAAAAAGAAATATGTTGTTTCTGAATGGGATGATGTCGAGGATTGGGGGGTGATGGTCATTAACTTTGAAGACAATTCAAAGGCAACGGTTTTCTCCTCTGATGCGGTCTTAGGCGGGGTGAGAAATACGATGAATGTGTATCTTTCGAATGCGGTGGTCCATGTTAATATTAATCCCCACAATGCCTTGGAAGTCTATGCTCCAGAACCTCATATCTTCGGAGATGAGTATATTGCGGAGAAACTGGAGACGAAAGCAGGATGGAATTTTCCAAGTCCGGATGAGGATTGGGTAAGAGGCTATCCTCAAGAATTGGAAGATTTCGTAGAGGCCGTCTTGTTTGACCGAGAACCGATCTCCGGAATCGATTTGGCAAGAGGTGTCATTGAAGCCATTTACGCAGCGTATACCTCTGCAGAAGAAGGAAAACGAATTCTTCTTAAAAAAGAATGAGGCCCTTCCATGAAAGAGACGATGAAAAAATATGCTGAGAGAATTGAAAGCAATGAGATCAATCCAAACATTCAATATGACAATCAGTCGAGCGGGTTGATCTTGGACCCTCGTATGGAAGCAGTGCCTCTTGAAATTCTTGGATTTGGAATCTATCGATTAGAAACGAATAATATCAACCGAAAGACACAGGAGAAAGAGGTCGTCCTTGTTCCCCAGGACGGGGAGTTTGAAGTTGAAGTCAATGGAAAAAAGTTTCAGGGGAAGAGATCCGGTGGAGTTTTTTCCTCAACACCTGGTGAATCCAATGCTTCTGCCCTTTATATTCCTTGCCATGCAACATTTAGTCTCCGGGGAAATGGTGAAATTGCTTTTTTCGAAGCCCCTGCCCTTAAGGAAAAACCTCCGTTTTTTCTGCCGACCGAAGAGGTGAAGGCCTTGTCGAGGGGGGATTGGGTTTGGCGAAGGGACGTCACTCCTTTAATCAGTCCAAAGGATGCCAGTACAAATCTGATTGTAGGAGAAACCTACAACCCTCCAGGATTCTGGTCAGGGACCCCTCTTCATCAACACGACGGCCAATCAGATGAGTCAGATCACGAGGAGGTTTATTACCATCGATTTCATTTAAGGAAAAGGATGGAAGATCAGTTCGGACCCTATGGCGTTCAATTGTTGATGGATGGGAAAAATCTGATGAAGGCTTTTCTGATTGGTGACAGAAGCATCTTTGCCATTCCCGGTGGCTGCCATCCTGTGGTAGCCTCTCCAACCTCCGAACTTCTTTATCTCTGGGGATTAGCTGGCAGGGGGGACGAACTGACGATGAGGGATATTCCAGAGTTTCTCCATCTGAAGTCTTTTGAAAATATTTTTGGAGAGTTGGAAAGGGATGAAACAAAAAAGGTCCTTTCAGAAGAGAGGTTAAGGAGCTTTTGCAAGACCTATGCTTTTACAAAAGAACAGTCAGGCCTTTTGGCAGTCATGTTAAAAGAAAAAGGATACGAGATCAAATAGATTTGATTAGACTGCTTTAAATCAGGTCGAAAGGGGAATGGTTATGTATGATGTGGTGACCTTTGGGGAGGCGATGATCAGGCTCTCTCCCCCCAATTTTCAAAGACTGGAGCAGGCTCGAGGTCTCGACCTCTATGTGGGGGGAGCTGAATTGAATGTGGCGGTTGGGGTGTCTCGCCTCGGAATGAAGAGCACGTGGGTCTCAAAACTTCCAAAGAATGGCCTGGGTTCTCTAATCCGAAACCGCGTTCGAGAGGCTGGAGTTGATTGTTCTCATGTCGTCTGGTCGGACAAGGGAAGGGCCGGGCTCTACTTTGTCGAATTTGGTTCCTCTCCCCGCGCTTCAAGTGTCCTTTACGATCGAGCCTATTCTGCCATCAGCATGATTCAGCCCGATGAGATCGATTGGCCGAAAGTCTTCTCGGGATCGAAACATTTCCATGTGAGTGGTATTACCCCCGCCCTGAGTGCCTCGGCTTCAGAGACCACGGTTGAAGCCATGAAGGCTGCCAAGAAGGGAGGTCTAACCGTTTCTTATGATCTCAATTATAGGAAGAAACTTTGGTCACCCGCTGACGCTAAAAAAACCCAAGAACCCATGATGGCCAATGTTGATATTCTTATCACCACTGAGGAAGATACGAATGTGGTCTTCGGCATCAAGGAAAAAAATTATGAAGCGGTAGCGGAAAAATTAGCTCAGAGCTTCCAATTCAAACTGGTTGCCATCACGCTCAGAGAAGACCTCTCTGTTTGGAGGAATAACTGGTCAGCCATTGCCTATCAGGATGGAAAGATTTTCAGGGATAAGAAATATGAGGTCGAGATAGTGGACAGGGTGGGTGCTGGCGATGCGTTCACTGCGGGATTCCTCTACGGTTGGCTTAAGTTGAAGGATGTGGAAAAGGGGGTTCAGTACGGAAACGCTTTTGCAGCATTGAAACATACGTTGCCGGGCGATTTTAACTGGATCACCCAAGAAGAAGTAGAAGCATTGTTAAAAGGTGCGGGGTTGAGGATTTCGAGGTAGGAGGAGAAAGAGTGTTGACTGGTGAGTGGTGAATTTTGAATTATAGATCTCGGAGAGGAAAAAAATGGAAAAAAGAGAATTGCTCAATAGAATGATCAATGAAGGGTTAATCCCGGTGATCCGAGTCTCTAAAGCCCAAGAAGCGATGGAGGTGGCCGATGCCATCAAGGAAGGGGGTGTAAGTTTTATCGAAATTACGATGAGTGTCCAAGGGGCCATTGACGTGATTAAAGAACTAACTCTCAAATATAAAGACGAGATCATCATAGGGGCTGGAACGGTCTTAGATTCTGAAACAGGCAGAGCGGCATTGCTTGCTGGAGCCCAATTCATCGTCAGTCCCGCTCTTAACCTCGATCTCATCCAGCTTGCCCATCGCTATAGTGCTGTGGTCATACCGGGGGCGATGACCCCTACTGAAATTCTTACTGCCTGGAATGCAGGCGCAGATATGGTAAAGGTCTTTCCGGCAGCTCAATTGGGAGGACCAGAATATATCAAAGCAATCAGGGGACCTCTTCCTCAAATTCTCCTCGTTCCCACTGGTGGAGTAAACCTCCAAAATGCGGGAGCTTTTATCAAGGCTGGGGCCTCGGCTCTCGGAGTGGGGGGAGAATTGGTGGATAAAAAAGCCATTCAGGAAAAAAATTTTCACATCATCACCGAAAACACAAAAACCTTTCTAAAGGCAATCCGAGAAGCGAGAGGAATATAAAAGTTATAAGTTGTAAATTGTAAGTTACATTTTGCAAATTGGTAATTGATAATTGTTAATTGAGTTTTTATGCATATCTCATTCCCCTACCCTGACATGAGCCCCTTAGAAATACCAGAGGAGAACCTCCTCGGGATTTTCTCTCCCTCCACTCTCCCCATTGAAAAAAGTGAGGAGGAGATCATCGAAAGGGCCTTCTCACAACCTATCGGGACTAACCCTCTATCCCAAAACTTAAAAGGTTGTAAGAATGTCCTCATAGTCGTGGATGATTACACGCGGACTACACCCGTTCATATCATCCTCCCACGATTAATCGAAGAATTAAAGAACACTGGGATCAGATCGGGGGGTATCAAGATCCTCATCGCCTTGGGTACCCATCGAGCGATGTCGCAAGAGGAGATAGAAAAAAAGTTTGGGAGAGAAATTCCAAAACAGGTTCCGATACTCAATCACTCGTGGTGGGACTCGTCACAGCTTGTCTCCTTAGGCCAAACCCAGAAGGGAACGCCGGTCTATGTGAACCGAATGGTCAAGGAGACCGATTTCATTGTTGGCATTGGCCAGATCGTTCCCCATCGGGTCACCGGATTCAGTGGCGGGGGGAATATCATTCAGCCCGGAATCTGCGGAGAAGAAACGACAGGAAAGACTCATTGGCTTAGCGCACAATTTAAAGGCCGGGAGATTTTAGGAAAAATAGAGAACCCAATCAAGGAGGAGGTTGAACGGATTGCTGAGAAAGCTGGATTGAAATGGATTATCAACACCATTCAGGATGGCACTGGCAAATTGTTTGATGCCGTCGCCGGAGATCCAATCCTTGCCTACCGAAAGGGGGCAGCCCAATCCTTTCAGGTTTATCAAGCTGAACTTCCTCAGGATGCGGATATCGTGGTTGCAGATTCACATCCCTATGACTCAGAACTATGGCTAGCTTCAAAGGGAATCTATGCTTCGGAATTAGCCGTCAGGCAGGGAGGTGTGGTCATCCTGGTCTCGCCCTGTCCAGAGGGAGTCTCTCCGAGTCATCCAGAGGTTCTGGAGTTTGGATACCAGACATTCGAAACGGTTGATCAATGGATTCACCAGGGAAAGATACAAAAACTGACCGCTGCTGCCCATCTCGTACACGTTGGTCGGGTGATCAAAGAAAGGGCGAAGGGAATTTTTGTCTCCCAAGGAATATCGAAGGAGGAAAAAGAAAGACTCGGATTCTTTCATGCCAAGTCCCCCCAGGAGGCTTTAGAAATTGCTTTTTCCTTATTGGGGCGCAATGCAAAGGTGACGATCCTCCAAAGAGGCGGTGAAATTCTTCCGCAAATCGCATCAACCCTGAAGGGTTGAGTTACATCATGATAGGATCTGTAACTCAAGGCTTTAGCCTTGACAATTCGATCTTTCAAAGGATGAAAAATGAAAGCTGTAATCAAGTTTGGGAAAGGGAAAGGGCTGGTTGAAATGAGAGAAGTCCCTGAGCCAAAAATCAAGGATGATGAAGTATTGATCGAGGTGAAAGCCGTTTCGGTCTGTGGAAGTGACCTTCACATCTATCATGACAGTCACCCCTACTGGCCACCGGTGATCCTGGGACATGAATTCTCTGGAATCATTGCCGATATTGGAAAAGATGTGAAAGGTTGGAACGTGGGCGACCGGATTGTCACCGAAACGCGCACAGGTTCCTGTGGAATCTGTTATACCTGCCAGAGTGGATTTCCCCAAGCCTGTGAACAAAAGAGACCTTATGGCATTGGGGTCAATGGCGCTTACGCAAAATATGTAGCGGGCCCTGCTCACCTCCTCCATCGTCTCCCGGATACTATTTCTTTTGAGGCCGGGGCAGTGATTGAACCCATTGCGGTCTGTATCACATCCATCCTTGAACGATCTCAGCTTCAGGCAGGTGAATCTGTATTGGTCGCCGGGCCGGGTCCGATTGGTCTCATCTCCCTTGCCATTGCTAAGTCAGCCGGAGTAAAGCTTGTGGGAATAACCGGAAAGAGTTCGGATGAAGGAGTCCGATTTGAAAAGGCTAAAGAACTGGGAGCGGACTTTACGATCAATGTCGATCAAGAAAATCCTGTGAAAAAGATTCTGGAGATGACCCATGGCCTTGGTGTCGATATCCTCATTGAGACCTCAGGGGGAACCCAAGCTATTTACCAGACCTTTGAGATGGTTCGGAGATTGGGGAGAGTCTGTGCCATAGGGATTTCTGGGAGGGATGAAGTATCAATCCCCTATGACCGTGGAATCTTTAAAGCCATCCGCTACGATTTCTGCTTTTCTAGCAGCTGGACAGCCTGGGAGAAAGCCATCGGCCTGATCGCAAAGGGGCTTTTGCCTGCTGAGAAATTGATTACTCATAAGCTCCCTCTCGAAAAATGGGAGGAGGCATTTCATCTCTTAGAAAATCTTAAGGCTGCCAAGGTGATTTTAATTCCATAAATAAAAAGAGGTTGAAATGGCATCGTCTGAACATCGAGTCGTCATTACAGATTGTGACCATGGTTCCATCCAGGAAGAGAAAGAGGAGTTTGATCGAATGGGTGCGGAGCTGCTCCTTGCTCAGGTGAGAGAGGAGGAGGACCTGATCCATGTGTGCAGGGAGGCGGATGGGCTCATCAACCAATATGCCTTGTTGACTCGCAGGGTTTTTGAAAATTTACCCAAATGCAAGATCGTTGCCCGATATGGCGTTGGAGTCGATTCCATCGACCTCCGGGCAGCCACGGATTTAGGTATTATCGTTGCCAATGTGCCGGATTATTGCATCGATGAAGTAGCAAGCCATACCGTGGCGATGATATTGACCTTGGCTCGAAAGACGGCGTTCTTTGATCATCAAGTAAAGTCGAACCAGTGGGATTTCAGGAAAGGGGTGCCCATCCACCGAATTCAAGGAAAGACATTAGGACTGATCGGATGCGGAAAAATTGGCTTAGAAGTCGCAAAGAGAATTTCCGCCTTTGGCGTAGAGGTCATGACTTTCGATCCTTACATTCAGAGGGTTGAAGGAGGAATTAAATTAACGGATCTCGAAACGGTTTTGAGAAAATCGGACTTTATCTCGATTCACTGCCCTTTGAACGATTCCACCCGTCATCTCATTGGAGAAAAGGAGTTTCAAAAAATGGAGCGAAGCCCTCTTCTCATCAATACTTCAAGGGGGCCAATCGTTGATGAAAAGTCTTTAATTCAGGCATTGTTGAATGGTCTTATCTCTGGTGCGGGCTTGGATGTACTGGAGACAGAACCCCCTGATCCTAAAAATCCCATGCTCAAAATGGAAAACGTTCTTCTTTCCCCCCATGTGGGTTTCTATTCCGAAGAGTCGATCAGTGAATTGAAGCGAAGAACGGCACGAAATGTCTCAGAGGTGCTGAAGGGGAAGTGGCCGGGGTCAGTGGTCAATCAAGGGGTGATCGGCAAGACCCGAGCCACCATCTCCATGGATTAAATAGAATTGAAAGTTATTTAAAAAGTTTTGTAATATTTGTAATGCTTTTGACTTTGTTAGCAGCCTTTTTAATCTCCCTGGCCTCCTTCAGCCCTGGGATTTCTTCAACGCCTTTCTTGATATCTGAAATGAGGTCCCCTTTCTGATCTCCTTTTTCTTTTTCCTTGCCCCCCTTCTTCTCGTCCCGAATTTTTCTGATCTCCCTCATCGTCTCTCCAAGCCCCTTTCCGATCTCTGGCAGTTTTCTCACCCCAAAGAGCAAAAAAAGGATGACGAGGATTAATAGAAGTTCCTGAAACCCTAAACCGAACATTCCCGAACCTCAATTTATAATGGGGAGTTGTGAATTATGAATTTAAGTCTTTTTAACTCATAACTCAACACTCGTCGCTCTTAAGTTTTAACTTATCAGTACTCCCAATGGCCATCGATCCAGGCCCACCCTCCTCTTCTTGGTTCCCAGTGGCCAGGCACCCAATGGGCATTCGATTACATATTCTTTATCTAATTTCAGAATGTGATGCAAGAAAAAAATTCATCCCTAAAAAAATATGGGGAGGAAATGATGGGACTTGATTTTTTTTGAAATTTTTAATATTGAATCTCTATAAGAACCGAAGGAGGCAATTCATGGCTATTGAATTAGAGTGCCCAATCTGTGATGCGGATATTCCTCTCGAAGGAGACGAAAAACAAGGGGATCTGGTCCTGTGTTCCTATTGCAAGGTGACCTTTAAATTGGTGAAGGCAAAAAATAAATGGATCCTCTCAGAGGACTTTGACGAATAAGATGAAATTTCTCTATGCCTCCGATCTCCACGGTGAAATTCATCTTTATCAGGAACTCCTATCTCTCGCCACCTCCTCCTCATCAGACATCATGGTGATGGGGGGTGACCTCCTCCCCTCCTTCCCTCCAACAAAACGATACGAAGATATGGTTCCAAATCAGAAAGTCTTCATCGACCAGTTTCTCTCGACTTTCTTTAAAAGAATATTTGAGACCACTCCGATTCAACAAATTTTTATCATTCCTGGAAACTGGGATCTGGGTTATCCTTATCTTTTTAAGGAATCCACAGAAAGGATGATTGATCTCAATCGGAGAAGATATCAACTTAAAAATGGATATGAACTCATCGGATATCCCTTTGTCCCTCCGACCCCGTTTCGTCCAAAAGACTATGAGAAGATGGATAATCTGGAAGCCCCTTGGCCACCCCAAAAAAATCCATCTTATATTCGATCTTCTGATCAAACGGGCCAACTGACACCTATTGATCCTTATCTCTATCTCACAAAACGAGAAACGATTGAAGAAGATTTAAATCGACTTCCCAAACCCATCCATCTGAGAAGAACCGTCTATGTCATGCATTCTCCTCCTTTTGGAACTCAGTTGGACTTCATCCACGGAGGAAAATCGGCAGGAAGTCGGTCCATGAAAACCTTCATTGAAAAGAATCAGCCTCTTTTAACTCTTCATGGTCATATCCATGAGTCGCCACAACTCTCCGGTACTTTTTGTGACCGGATTGGGGAAACACTCTCTATTAACCCAGGCCAGTTTATATGGACAGGTCGGGAAGTTCATCCACTCCATGCCGTCACTTTT
The DNA here is from genome assembly GCA_002327985.1 of Syntrophaceae bacterium UBA2188. GTDB lineage: Bacteria > Desulfobacterota > BSN033 > BSN033 > UBA1163 > UBA1163. Next base: position 22,847 of record DCVM01000098.1, read on the forward strand.
GAAATAGAAAGAGTAGAAGAAACACTGACGCATACATGCTTCAAAGAGGGGCGCTTAGGGTTGGGATGATATCCCTCTATTCCCTCTAAAGGCCTTTTTAGAGCTTTCAAAAAACCTCAAAAAAACCTCTTGACATTTGAAAAATAAAATGACATGATTGGCCTGTAGGTTGTAAGAAGTATTTGTTTGGATCACAAAAGGTCGTAAAAGTGCTTCTTAGACTTTTACGGCCTTTTTTTAAGGACCAAGGGCTATTACAACTTACTTAAGTTTAAAAGAAGAAAGGAGGTGAGTTGTAGTGGCCAAAGGTCGTGTGAAATGGTTTAATGAGAAGAAAGGCTATGGGTTTATTTCCAGAGACGATGGAAATGATGTCTTCGTTCACTTTTCTGCCATCAAGAGAGATGGTTTCAAATCCCTTTATGAAGGCGATGAGGTAGAATTCGAAGTTTCCGATGGTCCAAAGGGCCCACAGGCAACCAATGTTGTCGTAGTAAGCTAAAGTGAATTTCATTAAGCTAAAAGAAAAGAAAGACCCCAGTTTTTTCTATTGGGGTCTTTTTTTATCTCCCTTTTCATTCACTCCTCTTTGTCGGCACTCTTCTTTTTTGAAATCTTCTTTTGGCCTTGACACCCCTTTTTGGCCAAACTATACTTCCATCGGTCTGTATGAAATGAAACAAAATACCCGCCATGACGGTGATCAAAAGGAGACCTTCAATGCCAAGGCGTAACGACCTAAAGAAAGTAATGATTATTGGTTCAGGGCCAATCGTCATAGGCCAGGCTTGTGAATTTGATTATTCAGGCACCCAGGCCTGTAAAGCCCTTCGTGAGCTGGGATATCAGATTATCCTGGTTAACTCCAATCCAGCAACGATCATGACCGATCCAGGAATGGCGGATGTCACGTATATCGAACCGCTCAACCTCCAAAGGATGAAGGAAATTATTGAAAAGGAAAGACCGGATGCCATTCTTCCTAATCTCGGCGGTCAGACAGGATTGAATCTCTCATCAGAATTGGCTCGTGCGGGCATTCTTGACCAATATGGCGTGAAGATTATTGGGGTGGATATTGATGCCATTGAACGTGGTGAGGATCGTTTGGCTTTTAAGGAAACCATGAGACGGCTGGGTATTGAAATGCCAAGAAGCAAAATTGCTTTGAGCATAGAAGAAGCAGAAGAGATCGCCGCCGAATTGGGTTATCCAGTGGTGATCCGTCCAGCCTATACGTTGGGAGGAACGGGGGGCGGTTTAGTCTATAACGTGGAGGAATTGCGTACGGTGGCCAGCCGGGGGATCTCGGCAAGCCTGGTCGGCCAGATACTGGTTGAAGAATCGGTCCTGGGATGGGAGGAATTAGAGCTTGAGGTGGTTCGTGACTCCAAGAACCAGATGATTACCGTTTGTTTTATTGAGAATGTCGATGCCATGGGTGTCCATACAGGAGACTCTTATTGTACGGCTCCCATGCTCACCATTTCTCCTGAATTACAGAAGCGCCTCCAGAAGTATTCCTATGATATCGTTGAGGCCATTCAGGTGATCGGTGGGACCAACATCCAATTTGCCCACGATCCCCAGACCGGTCGTGTGGTGGTGATTGAGATCAATCCCAGGACATCACGCTCTTCTGCCCTGGCTTCTAAGGCAACCGGTTTCCCGATTGCCCTGATTTCATCAAAATTGGCTGCTGGCATGACTTTGGATGAGATCCCTTACTGGCGTGAGGGAACCCTGGAGAAGTACACCCCCTCCGGAGAATACGTGGTGGTCAAGTTTTCTCGATGGGCATTTGAAAAATTTAAGAATGCCCAGGATAAACTCGGCACTCAGATGCGTGCCGTGGGTGAGGTCATGAGCATTGGCAAAACCTATAAAGAGGCTTTCCAAAAATCCATCCGATCTCTTGAAATTGGGCGTTACGGCCTTGGCTTTGCCAAGGATTTTCATCAGAAGACTCTCGGTGAACTCATGGACCTTCTTACCGAACCCTCCAGTGAACGCCAATTTATCATGTATGAAGCCCTCCGCAAAGGGGCAAGCGTGGAAGACCTTTATAAAAAAACTTTTCTCAAACCCTGGTTCATCGAGCAGATGAAAGAGTTGGTGGAATTAGAGGAGAACATCCTGGAGTATAAGGGACGAACTCTACCGGACGACTTATTGGTAAGGGCTAAGAAAGATGGTTTTTCTGACCGCTACCTTTCTCAAATCCTTGGTCTCTCTGAGAAAGAAATCAGGGAAAAGCGTGTTTCCCTGGGTGTGGTCGAGGGCTGGGAACCTGTGCCCGTAAGTGGTGTCAAGAACGCCGCTTACTACTTTTCAACCTACAATGCTCCGGACCAGGTGAAGGTCAGCGGAAAGTCAAAAATCATGGTCTTGGGAGGAGGTCCGAACCGTATCGGGCAGGGCATTGAATTTGATTACTGTTGTGTCCATGCAGCCTTCGCCCTCCGCGATGAGGGATATGAGTCTATTATGGTCAACTGCAATCCTGAGACGGTCTCAACGGATTATGACACATCGGATAAGCTCTATTTTGAGCCCCTCACTGTGGAGGACGTTCTAAGCATCTATGAGAAAGAAAAACCCGATGGGGTCATTGTTCAATTTGGAGGACAGACCCCGCTCAATATTGCAAGTGAGCTGGCCCAGGCCGGGGTGAAGATTATTGGGACCTCACCCGACACCATTGACCTGGCTGAGGACCGGGATCGCTTCCGTAAGATGATGGCCAAACTGGGCATCCCAATGCCTGAATCCGGAATGGCCAGTAATCTGGAGGAAGCTCTCCGGGTAGCCGAGAGGATTGGTTATCCTCTCATGGTCAGACCCTCCTATGTTTTGGGAGGACGCGGCATGGATGTCGTCCACGATGAGGAAATGCTTGAGCAGTATGTGGCAGCTGCGGTGGGGGCGACACCGGAGCGACCTATTCTGATCGATAAATTCCTTGAAAATGCGATTGAGACAGAAGCGGATGCGATCTCTGATGGGACAGATGCCTTTGTGCCGGCGGTGATGGAACATATTGAATTAGCAGGCATCCACTCCGGCGATTCGGCCTGTGTCATCCCGCCGATCAGCATTCCCGCCAAGCATCTGGACACCATTTATGATTATACCAAAAGGATCGCCATCGAGCTGAATGTCGTCGGTTTGATGAATATCCAGTATGCCATTGCCAAAGATCGAGTCTATGTCTTAGAAGCGAACCCCCGTGCCTCCCGCACCGTACCTCTGGTTTCAAAAGTCTGTAATATTCCCATGGCACGCCTGGCCACCCAGATCATGCTGGGTAAAAAGTTAAGTTCCCTCAACCTCAAACCCAAATCCTTCCGACACTATGGGGTCAAGGAAGCGGTCTTCCCCTTCAATATGTTCCCTGAGGTGGATCCTCTTCTGGGGCCTGAGATGCGTTCTACCGGAGAAGTATTAGGAATGGCTCAATCCTTTGGACTTGCCTTTTTCAAGGCCGAGGAAGCGGCGCAGCAACTGCTCCCTTCTGAGGGAACCGTTCTCATTACTGTTTCAACCAGGGAAAGACCGGCTGTCCTTGAAGTGGCCAAGGAATTTGATAGGCTGGGTTTTAAAATAAAGGCGACCAATGGAACCCACCAATTTCTTGCGGAACACGGCATGGCATCCGAAAAAATTCTTAAAATGCATGAGGGACGTCCCAATATTGTTGACGGGATCAAGAACAAGGAAATCCAACTGGTGATCAATACACCGAGTGGCAAACTGAGTACCTATGATGATTCCTACATTCGGAAGGCAGCCATCAAATATAGGATTCCCTACATTACCACCCTTGCCGCAGCCATCGCTGCGGCCAAAGGGATTGCCGCCTACCGAAAGGGGAAGGGCAGTGTCCGCTCCCTCCAAAGCTACCATGAGGATATTGATTAGATTAAGTAGCTTTTTCTAAAAGCCGCCTGTCCCCTTTTTATGCCTTCTGGCACCTCTGAGAAAGTTCCCGGAGCCTGGGGAGGTTTGATACCTGTGTGGTTGCACGCTGAAGATGACGGAGCCCGGCAGGAATATGTTTGAGATAAACGTTTAATCTTTTCTTCTGGCCCAAAAAGCCATAAGCCCCGAGGGCTTGCATGAGGCGCTGCACTGAGGCCTCCCAGAAAATGCCCTGGAACGCCTGCCAATCAAGATCCCGTTTGGATAACCCATAATAAAAGGATAGGAGTTCATCAACCTCACTCTCTGATAAATGAAGATAAGGATCGCAGAGGAGAGAACCAAGGTCATAAAAGGGACTCCCAAAGCGCATCCCCTGGAAGTCAATGAGAAAGGGTTCTCCATTGCGGATCATCACATTCTGAGATTGTAAATCTCGGTGCACCAGACAACGTCTTGTTTGCAAAAGTTTCTTTGTCAGATTTGACAGCTCTTCTTCGAGTTCCCGTTTGAAAGAAGACTCAAGCTCGATCCCACAGACATCCCTGACGAAATGATCTCTGAAATAATCCTGCTCCCAGTGGTAGAGACCGAGACTAAAATCTTCCATCAGCCTCACGCGTCTCGAAGGAAAGTCCTTTTCAGGGAAGCCGTGAAGTCGGTGGATGATCTGAAGTGTTTTGAGGTAAAGGACACGACGATTTTCCCAAGAAGTTTCCCTGAAGGACCAGAGGTCCCTGTCTCCGAGGTCTTCCATGACGATGATGCAATCCATTGGATCATGACGAATCATTCGAGGTGCTGAAACATCAATGTCATGGAGAAATGTGGCAATGTCAGCATAATAGGTATTCTCTAAGCGCTTTGGGTTGTAATGGATCAGGATGGCTGAATTCTTGTTGTTCCATTTCAGCCTGAAGAAAGTCCGGTCCGAACCTCTTCCCTCGAGGGGAAAAAGTCCAATAGAGATGGACTCCGGGAGCCCGAATGCTTCTCGACTAAACTCAATCATTTCATTCTGTGATTTCACCGTTTCACATGTCCGATGGAAATCATGAAATGTTGGAAGGATCGAATAATGATCCGTCTCTCTTTCCTAATTTTTTCCAACATTCCAATATTCCAAAGATCTGCTTGCCCTTAGCCTTTCATAGGCTTCGATAGACCCAATGTCATGCCACTCGCCTTCGTCAATGATTGTCCCCCGTATCGAACCTGGTTTCTCAACAATTCTTCTGATCAAGACAGGAATAATGGATTCGATCTGATCCCCTTCAACGTGGCGAAGGAACGATGTCTCCAAGGTATAGATGCCAGCGAATAGGCAGTTCTGAACTCCTGGGTTTCTAAGAGTATGCCGAAGATCGCAAATCTCACCGACCTCATTGATGTTGACATTCAGGAGAGGGCCTTTACTCCGTAAGGCAAGCGTTACCTCCGGCCGCTTCTCATCATGGCTCTCCAAGAGTCTCTGTAAGGGGAGATCAGTGATGACATCGCTGTTATAGCAGAGGATGGCCTCGTCTTCTTGCAGGAGATCTTCAATATTTTTTAGTCCCCCTGCTGTCTCCAGGAGGACTGGCTCATGACGAAATAGGATGGCTACGCCTCGCCATTGCCTGTCTGGAAACTTTTTCGAGAAGGCTTCAGGCAAATGGTGGGTATTGACGATGAAGCGATCCACACCGACTTTCAGGAGATGATCCATGGCATAGGTGATGATGGGACGTCCTCCGATCTCTAGGAGTGGCTTCGGACATCGATCTGTCAGAGGTCGAAGCCGAGTTCCCAATCCAGCTGCTAAGATGAATGCTGTCTTAAATCGCCGCCTTTTCAATATCATTCCTCGCTCAGACGTGAGTCTCTCGCAAAGCACTCCTTCCCATGATTCTATCCTTCAATGTTTCCAAAATCTTTATTCCTTTTTCTTTCCAAACTCCGGCTGAATCTTCACCAAGCCTGTCACAATGAATCCAGGAATCGTTGCCGCCATGACCCATAGGAAATAATTCTGATACCCCAGTTGTTCCTGGAGCCAGCCGCTTGCCATGGCCGGCACCATCATCCCCAATGCCATGATCCCCGTGGAAATGGCGTAATGGACTGTTTTATGCTCTCCCTCCGACACCATGATCATGAACATCGTGTAAGCGGTAAAACCAAACCCATAGCCGAACTGTTCCACGGCAATGCAGAGGTTGATCAGATAGAAATTTTCAGGCATCGTCTGGGAGACATAAACATAGACCAGATCCGGAAGATGAACCGCACAAACCATGATCCAGACCCAGAACTTGAGACCTTTTCTGTAAATGGCATACCCGCCAAGAAGCCCTCCAAACAAAAGGGCTATGACCCCCACTGTTCCATAAATGATTCCCAACTCTGAGGTGGTGAGTCCCAGCCCTCCCTTTGAGCGTGGATCAAGGAGAAAGGGTGCGATAATCTTAACCAGCTGTGTCTCCGCGAATCGATAAAAGAGAAAGAAAGCAAGAATGCCAACAATCCCTTTTTTCCTGAAGAAGAGGCCGAAGATATGGAGAAACTCCCAGGTCAAGGATATAGAAGGGTTGCGCTTAGCCGGATGGTCCGCAGCCGGAAAGGGAAGAATAAAAAAATGATAAAGGAAGAGAACTGCCATGACACCGGCCACCACTGTGAGGGTGAGGGACCAGGCTGTTGGAATATCATAACCTCCTTCTTCGAGAAAACCGGCAAAAATAACGAGACCGCCCTGCATAACGATTGTGGCGATACGGTAGAAGGTCGTCCGCACTCCGAGAAAAGCGGCCTGGAGAGGTTCAGTGAGTCCCAGCATGTAGAACCCGTCAGCAGCGGTGTCGTGGGTGGCCGAGCCAAAGGCCATTAACCAAAAGAAGGCAAGGGTACATTGGAAAAACCTGCTCGATGGGATGCTGAATGCAATGCAGGCCAGGGATGCTCCGACGAGGAGCTGCATCCCAAGGATCCAGGAGCGTTTCGTCCTGAATAGGTCGATGAAAGGACTCCAGAGCGGTTTGATGACCCAGGGGAGATAAAGCCAGCTTGTATAAAGGGCGATGTCTGTGTTTGAGATGCCGAGGCGCTTATAGAGGACCACCGAAACCATCATGGCCATGGTGTAAGGAATCCCCTCAGCAATATATAAAGAGGGGACCCAGGCCCACGGATTTCGTGACGGCGGTTTTTTTTTGGGCATGGACCTTTCAACTGGAATAATGGAATAGTGGAATGATGGAATAATGATTAAAGGCTCTTTTTTAATTTTTTCCCAATATTCCAATTTTCCAACAATTCAACTCCTTTCATCAATAAATCTTCTTTATTTCAACTCCACGAAAATAATGTTTTAGGATTTTCTCCGTTGAAAATCCCTTTGTGGCCATGACTGCAGCGCCGATCTGGCAGAGTCCTATGCCATGTCCCCAGCCCGCCCCATTAAAAATAAATCGATCCCCTTCAATCATCACCACGAATGCACTGCTGTATAGGTGACTCCTGGAGAGCCAACGCCGTATTTCGAGCTCTTTTCCCACCACGATGCTTTTCTTCGAGCCGACGATTTTCAGCCGGGAGATCCGGCCAGAAGGACCCCGACGAAGAGGCACAATTTTTTGCAGAGTGCCAAAGTCAGACCCCGTTTTTTTTCGCAGAATTTCCTCCAATTCTTCACGTGAATATTCTATCGTCCAGCGGAAGAAATTTTTTGTCTTGAGGTCAGAGTGGGTAAGGATCTTTTCGAGAAGTTGTTCATTTTTTGTGTTGCAATAGGCTTCGGGGTTAGAAAGGATCCAACGAGAAGCTTCTTTCTCCGACCTGATCAATGGATGAGAGAGGGATGCATCCGAAATACTTTCGAGATACGGAATTCGTTTATCGTCCCAGGCCGTGTCGAACTCCTCTGTGATCCCTCCGCAGGCCTTGGAATATCTGGCATCACAGATTTTATCTTGAAAGGTAATCGCCATTCCAAAGGTTTCCTCAACAGCTTCTTCAGCCTGTCTGGATACGATCTTTGTTATGCCCTGGTAGCGCTGGCAATGATCATCTGCGCAGATATCGAAGAGGTCGTGGTCCTCCCGATCATACCAGCGTATTATTTCGTTATTCGTTATCTTGGGTGGTGGTGTAGATTCTCCTTCCATTTTTTTCTTGCGATCAATCGCTGCCAGAAGCCAGCTTCGTGATAGGATGGCATGAGCCTTTAAAAAATCCATCGGAGATTTAGGACTCATTTCCGAGGAGATCACACTCTTCAGATAATCCTCCAAGGGGATTTCATTGATGGCGGCGATCGTTCCATCCTCACGCGGGCAGAGCATCAGGTCTCCCTGAAAGGTTTGATCCTCCCTTTTCTCCCAGTGGAACTGGCTCCCGATAGTGACATGAAAGAGAGTAAAAGCTTGTCCTGAGCGCATGGGTTGTTGATGCAGTCCAAGGATCGAATCTTCTTGACCGGTGAGCCTGATGAACGGGGAATGGCAGATTTCATGACGAGCCTCATCGAAGAGAATGATTTCCCCTTTCATGGCCTTTGCTGAAAACCGGTTTGAGACAGGACCATAACCCTCCCCATAAAAATGACCATTCAAACAGCCGGAGATTTCCGCCTCCCGATCCATGATCCCCACTGTGATCTTCGGTTGGTTTTTCACAGACCCCATTATCCTGGTTCTCGGACCTTTTTTCAAGACCTTCTTACAAAGGTTGAAAGGAGAGGGAGTCTGTTAAATGAGGGACCTTTTTTTAAATTCTCACTTCCAAAAAGGGTAAATCATATTATATAATATAAAATATAGAATTAAGATTGGGACATAAAATAGGAGGTTGGGAAAACTTAAAATAAACAAGGGGGTGCAGGATGGCTAAGGATTCTAAAGAACAAAAGAAACAAAAGGTCATTGAAGTCTTGAATAAGGGGCGTGGCATGGAACTGCATGCCATTATTCAGTACATGAACCAGCACTACAATTTAGACGATATGGATTACGGGGATATGGCGGCGAAGGTGAAACTGATAGCGATCGATGAAATGCGACATGCAGAAATGTTTGCAGAACGAATTAAAGAATTGGGTGGAGAACCGACCACGGAGCCTGCCGGAAAAGCTGAAAAAGGCCAGAAAGTCCAGGCTGTTTTTTCATTTGATGCAAAACTCGAGGACGATACCATCGAAGCTTATAATCAATTCCTATTAGTGTGCAGAGAAAACGGAGACAGCACCAGCGTGAAAACCTTTGAAGCCATCATCGATGAGGAGCAGGTGCATTATAACTACTTTGACAATGTGAGGGATCACATCGATAAGCTCGGAGAGACCTATCTGGCTCAAATCGCCGGAACACCCTCTGCCACAGGTCTGCAGACGCAAGGCTTTGTCGCCAGACAGGGCTCTGCCGCAACCAAGGCAGGTGCTTAGTGTCGGAAAAAAGAGTCCCATTAGAAGAGTTTCAACGCCTAATAAAACCATCGAGCGGGTGCGCTTTTCAGCAGGCCGCTCATAGGTAGCGTTACAAAATCTATCAATCAGAATGAAGCCTCTCACTGTAGTCATCTCTTACGGGCCAGGAACTTCTTTTGAGAAAACTCTTCTTTCCTTTTCCATGTCAGATCTGGTTGATCGTATCTTAATTGTCAGTCAGGAACCCGTGCATCTGAAAATTCCCAGGTGCCATGTTCTGGTCGCGGAATCCCTCCGGTCACACAAAACACTTGCCTCGATTCTGACTGGAATCCGAACAGAGTATTTCCTCTTCCTACCAGGACATCAGCAAATTTCGATGGAGCCTAAAGCCCTGGAGGGAATTTTGAAAAAGGCGGAGGCCACAAAAGCGGGCCTTATTTATTCGGACTTTTATGACGAAAACAAATATGGGAGGGCCCTTCATCCACTTAATAATTATCTGCCGGGGAGCGTCCGCGATGATTTTGATTTCGGCGACATGATCCTCTTCTCCGTTCCTGCCATTCGGAGAGCCATAAAGAAATACGGCCTGTTACCTGATGTTAAATTTGCCGGTCTTTACGATGTTCGGCTTAAAGTCTCCATTGACCATTCTGTTTATCATCTGCGCAAACCACTCTATACCGTGATTGGGGATGTAGGGGCAATTCATGAATTGCCCTTGCAGGAAAAGATATTTGTTTATGTCGACCCAGTCAACGAAGCCGTCCAAAAGGAGATGGAGATTGTCTTCACGGATTACTTAAAAAGGATCGGGGCTTATCTGCCACCCCACTTTCTCAGAGAGATTGAGCCAACGAAGAAATATTTTCCGGTAGAGGCCTCTGTGGTCATTCCCGTGCGAAACCGGAAAGAAACAATTGTCAAAGCTGTAAAAAGCGCCCTGTCGCAAAAAACGGATTTCCAATTTAATGTCATGGTCGTGGATAATCACTCGACAGATGGAACAACGTCCGTTCTCTCCGATCTCGCCAGAAAGCACCCTAATCTGAAGCACATTTTACCAAACAGGACTGATCTTGGGATCGGGGGTTGCTGGAACGAGGCGCTTCACGATGAAGCCTGTGGCCGCTATGCTGTTCAACTCGATTCAGACGATCTTTACAGTAGCCACCGCACTCTGCAAAAGATGGTCGACCTCTTCCATCAGGGCCATTATGCCATGGTCATCGGTTCTTATACCCTTGTCAATTCTAAGTTGAAAGAAATTCCACCCGGTCTTATTGACCACCGCGAATGGACGGACGAGAACGGTCACAACAATGCACTTCACATCAATGGTCTGGGTGCCCCGCGGGCATTCAATACCAGCCTCATGCAGAAAATCGGATTCGTCAATGTAAGCTACGGTGAGGATTACGCAGCCGAACTGCGAATCTGCAGAGAATACCGGATCGGGAGGATCTATGAAAGCCTCTACCTCTGCAGACGCTGGCCGGGCAATACCGATGCCGCTCTCAGTATCGAAGAGGTCAATCGGAACGATGCGTTCAAGGATAAGATCCGGACCATTGAGATACTTGCCCGACAGAAGATGAATCGAAAGAAAGCTATGCTTTCTTGATTACACAGATTTGCAAAAAGGATTACCCTGATCTGTTTCATAAAACAAGAATGACCAACAGGTATGGGAATCATCATTCGAGCCTGGCAAAAAAGTGATCTTACGTCAATCCGCAACATAACCTGGCAGTCCTGGATCTCTGCGTATTCGAGCTTTATTCCCGAAAGCGACCTCAAGTCGTATTTTGACATTCATTATACGGAAGTCGCCCTTCACCATATGTTAGACGACCCGTTCATGTATGGTTTCATTGGAGAGATGGATGGTCACATTGCTGGTTACGCACGACTTTTTTTCAACCAAGGTGAGAATCGCCTCTACATCCCTTCCTTCTATTTTCTTCCTGAATTCCAGGGGCAAGGGATAGGCACGATGCTTATGGAGTCGGTGGAAGCATTTGCAATAAAAAAGGGGGCCCCTGAGCTCTGGATCGGCGTGATGTTGAAAAACAAGAAGGCCCTCAACTTATACAGGAAGGTGGGTTTTCTATTTGTCCGGGAAGAACCTTTCACCATGGGAAAAACTACGGTGAGCCATCTCATCGGTTACAAGAAATTGGGGAAGAACACATTTCTAAATGAGAAGAGTTATGCCATCTACGATGAGAGAAGAAGCCTCCCGGAGCTTTATATCGAGCTCCTTTCAAATCAAAAAAAAGATTGGCACGAACTTCGAGAAGGCTACGAATCACTGAAGCATACAAGGGAGAGGGCTTTATCATGCAGGGGGTTTAATGTTCGCCTTCAGTACAATCCGAGAAGGATCAAAAGCAGTATGGCCGAGGTAGACAAAAAAAACATGACCGAGCGGCAATGTTTTCTCTGCTTGGATCACCTTCCGCAAAGTCAGCAAGGGATCCTCTACCGAAATGATTATCTCATCCTTTGCAATCCCATGCCCGTTTTCTCCGCTCACTTCACTATTTCCCATTTAGATCATCGCCATCAGGAAATCGATGAAAGTATTGATACTTTTCTTGCGCTTATGGAGGAGCTTGGTCCTAGCTGGATGGTCCTATATAATGGACCCCGATGCGGTGCTTCCGCACCGGATCACCTTCATTTTCAAACAGCACCATCGGGCCAGATGCCGATTGAGAAAGAAATCCAGGAGGAGAAACGACTGACTCTGATGACACAGGTTGATGGTGGTGGCCTCTACCACGCAAAAAAACTGGGACGTGAAGTCATCCTCTTGGAAGGAGATGATCCGAGCATCGTAGGAAGTGCTTTCAAAGGGTTTCTGAACGGATTAAAAATGGTCCTTCATATCGATGAGGAACCCATGGTGAATGTCATCGGCCTCTATCAAGAAAATAAATGGCGTCTCGTGTTCTTTCTGCGCCGAAAACACCGCCCCAACGCCTTTTTTAAAGAAGGGGATGAAAGGATGGTGGTGAGCCCGGGGGTGATCGATATGGGGGGCTTGCTGATCACCCCTGTGGAAAGAGATTTCAATCGTCTTGATACATTGGCGGTAGAGTCCATTTACAGAGAAGTATCTCTGGAAGGAGAGGTAGTGAAAAAGGTCATTGACACCATGGGATAGTTTTACATAAAAATAGTAAAAAAGGTGGGTGTTTCGGGCTTCGATTTTCGAATTTCGGATTTATCAATACTATTAGTATCCCTTATTCCTATTAACCAGATTGACGAAAGGATCCCCTTTTACCCAGCGTTCATAATTTCTAACAAATTCATCACTGATCTCCCCGGGCAAATTGATACCTGAGACATGGGGGGTGATGATCACATTCTTCATGCCCCAGAGCGTGCTCTTGGGTGAAAGCGGCTCCTTCTCAAAAACATCGAGGATCGCATGGATTTTTTTAGTTCGGAGAACCTTTATCAGCGCCTTTTCATCGACCGTTTTTCCTCTCCCGATGCTGAAGAAAAAAGCTCCTTCCTTCATCACGTTGAGCTCCCCTTCTCCCAGAATGTGATAAGTGGCTGGGGTAAGCGGAAGAACGTTGATGAGGTAATCTGCCAGTGGAATCATTCTTTTGAGATCATCTGGTCCATAAACCTGATCGACGTCCACCATGGGCCCGGGAATTCTTTTTATACCGAGGACATTCATCCCGAACTGTTTCCCTCTTTTTGCAATTTCCTTTCCCACGGAGCCCAAGCCCAAAATCCCCAAGCCCTTCCCTCTCAGTCGTTGCGGTCTCACCCGATCCCAAACCTTTTTTCTTTGATCTTTCAAATGCTTGGCTACATATCGATTAACATAAAGGAGATAGGCAAAGACATATTCAGCCATCATCTCACCATAAACGGTTGCCTTGGTAAGAATCACGGTTCCAGGGAGATAAGGGTTTTTGACAAGGTCTTCGTTCCCTGCCCCAATCGAAGAAAACCATTTCAATTGCCTGGCTCGTTTCAGGACCTCATCTGGAATTTGCCACGCGAGAATGATCTCGGCCTCTTCTACAAAACCAATTGCTTCCTTGGGGTGAGCGGCCGAATGTATTTTTAATTGTGGCAATCTTTCCGAAATAATTTTTTCATAGCGTTTAGAATCGGAATGATAGATAAGGAGTTTGTGGAAGATTTGTGATGCCATAGAATATCAAATCTTTATAGCCCAAGAGATCAAAAAAAATCAATCCTGTTTGACAAATTTTATCGTCCTCAATAGAATAGAGTTTCTTAGCATTCCCTTCACGGATAAGGAGATACCCAATGATCAAACCCTGGAAACGAATTCGATCAAAACCTTCTCAATCTTTCCGTGTATTCTCAATACGTACCGATACAACGATTTCTCCCCGGACAGGGAGGAAACATGACTTCTATATCCTCGAATCGAGGGACTGGATTAATATCATTCCCCTTACCGATGATGATAAGGTTGTCATGATTAGGCAATACCGCCATGGTTCCAGGGGAGTCACCCTCGAAATACCCGGAGGGCTGGTGGACCCTGGAGATACTCCTAAAAGAGCAGCAATTCGCGAATTATTAGAAGAAACAGGTTGTCAGGCAAAAAAATGGTTGAAAATCGGAGCCGTCAATCCAAACCCAGCGCTTTTCAACAATCGCTGTTATACTTTTCTGGCTCAAGGCATCAAGAAAATGGCGGACCCTGAACCCGATCAGACCGAAGACATCGAAGTGACGCTCGTCCCGTTGAAGAGAATTCCTGGACTCATTCTAAAAGGTAAAATTGACCACGCCATGGTAATCACAGCATTTTGCCATTATTTTCTTCAGCACCCTGATGTCTTCCGAAAGGCCTATCCTCTACTGGCTTAAACCAATAGAAAAGACACCGAAAAAGATCAGTACCGCCCCTATGATTTTATGGAGACCATGACTTTCCCGCAACCAGAGCGTTCCGTAAAGGGCTGAGAAGAGGATGCCTGACTCACGAAGGGCTACGATGTAGCTGATTTGGCTCATTTGCATAGCAAAAAGGACTAATAAATAAGTAAATAATGCCAAGAAACCGACTGCCAAGATAGCAGGGCGATTCTTTCGCCATTCTTCAAATAATAAGCCTCGCTTTTTCATCAAAACATATGGGGATAGAAGGATGAAAGCCCCTACAAACATTAAGTAGACATAGACGGGTGGATAGACATTGCTCACGCCTATCTTATCAACAAGAGAATAAAAGACAATGGTCCCCCCTGTGCCAAGGGCCCACAAGGAAGAACGACTTTTGAGCATCAGAAAGGGTAACAGAACCATCTTCCGAGAAAAGGAGGTAAGGTGAAGTACATAAACACCCAAAATAATTAACCCGATCCCGATGATGCCGGGCAAGGAAAGCTGCTCTTTAATCAATCCTATTGCGAAAAAGGGGACCAAAAAAGGCCCCATTCCCCGAGCAAGGGGATAGACCACTGACAAATCCCCTACTTCATAAGCCATACCCAGGAATCCAAAATAGAAGGCGTGTAATATACTGGTTGCTGTGATACAGGTCCATCCAACCTTTGTGATGATGATCTGATTCCAAAAATAGAGAAACATTGGAAAGTATAAAATTCCGCTGATGAGCAAAAACCACCAGACGAAGACGAGCTTCACCTGACTTCTCTTGGTTAAATAGTTCCAAGTAGCATGTAAAAAGGCGGCTGTGAGTACGAGACCTAACGCTATCCCACTCATAAAATTCTTTCCTGAAACCAATCCCCCCTTCAAAAAAATGAATTTTCCATTTGGCTTCTGGTCTTTTTATTTCCAAAGAGTATACACATTTTGAGCACTGTGATACAATAGTTTAAAATTCCAACACTTCATTACGGAGAAAACCAAAGCTATGAAAATCATCTTTCATCCACGATTTTATGAAGTCTACACCTCTGATCCGGCAGCGGCTTCAGGAAGAATGGAACCCATGGTAAAAGCATTGGAGAAAGAGTATGAATTCATCGAGCCGGGGTCCGCTTCAGAGAGGGATCTGGAGAGGGTTCATGGAAAGACCCATATCCAATTCGTCAAAAGGGAGCCTCAGGTCTATGAAGTGGGAAGCCTCGCAGCGGGCGGGGCCATTCTGGCAGCCGAAATGGCCTTTGAAGGTCAACCTGCTTTCGGTTTGATCCGACCTCCAGGACACCATGCCAGCCCCCATTCCTGTTGGGGGTTCTGTTACTTTAATAATATAGCCATTGCTGTCAAAAAATTGATCAGTGAGGAGAAGATCAAAAGCGCACTGATTCTCGATTTTGACCTTCATTACGGGGATGGTACCTCCAATACCTTCGGCGGGTTACCATCAGTAAGCTATTTTCATCCTGAAGGACCCCACCGTGAGGGATTCTTAGAAGAGGTGAAACGATGTCTTCAAACAGAAAAACCTTTTGACCTCATCGCCATCTCTGCCGGATTTGATCGTCACGAAGAGGATTGGGGAGGGCTGCTCAAAACCGAGGATTATTTTACCATCGGAAAATGGGCCAAAGAAGCCTCTCTTGAAAGATGCCAGGGAAGAAGATTTGGCGTGCTTGAGGGAGGCTATAACCACACCGTTCTTGGAAGAAATGTAAAGAGTTTCCTCCAAGGATTGAGGGATTGATAAAAAGATGCCGGAGGAAGGATAAAGTATGAAGAAATATCTGCTCATCATTGCCACATTGGATACCAAGGGAAGGGAGGCAGCTTATGTCAGGGATTGTGCCCAAACACAGGGTGTCCATCCCGTCCTGATGGACATCGGCACTTTGGGAAAACCCTTAACCCATCCTGATATCCCAAGGGAGGAGGTGCTAAAGGCAGCGGGATATACTCTCGATTTCATTAAGGGGAAAGACCGCTCGATCGCTTTTGAAGCGATCCAAAAAGGCGGAACGATTTTAGCAAGGCGTCTGTTTGAAGAAGGGAAACTCCATGGGGTATTTGGGATGGGTGGTGGAACAGGGACGGCGATCGTCACCCATGTGATGCGCTCGCTTCCTTTTGGCCTGCCCAAGGTGGTGCTCTCTACCGTCGCCTCCAGGGACGTGAAGGAATATATTGGGACAAAAGATATCGTCATGTTTCATTCGGTTGCCGATATTTTGGGCTTCAATGGATTTATGCGCCTGATGCTTGGGCAAGCCGCCTATGCCATATGCGGAATGATGGAAAAAGGAAACGAGATTAAAAAAGGAAAACCAATGGTCGCTGTGACCGCCTATGGGATCAACTCCGTTTGTGCGATGAATGCAGAACCTCTGCTTCAAGAAAGAGGATATGAAATGATTGCGTTTCACGCCAATGGCTGCGGTGGCATGGCGATGGAAGAATTTGTGGCCCAGGGCCTCGTTGCAGGGGTGCTTGATTTCACAACCCATGAGATCGCGGACGAAATGTTCGGGGGATATTGCAAGGGAATTGGGCCGACGCGATTGGAGACAGCAGGCCGGTTCGGAGTTCCTCTCGTTGTTGTACCAGGAGGGCTGGACAACGCTGTTTTCAGTCCGTTCTACCCCATGCCGGATCAATTAAAAGGAAGAAAAGCTCACTCCCATGATATCCGATTTTGTGTCAGGATGGGGCCTCAAGAGATGAAGCAATTTGCTCAAATCATTGGAGAGAAATTGAACAAATCGCAAGGACCCGCTCATGTGCTCATTCCTAAGAAAGGCTGGTCTGAGGCCGATAAATTTGGAATGGAACTTTTTGACCCAGAGACCGACCAGATCTTCGTGGAGGAGTTGAGAAAGATACTGACCTCTAAAATTCCCGTTGAAGAAATCGACCTCCATATCAGTGACCCTGCTTTCGCTTTAAGAGCAGTAGAAGTTTTAAATAATATGATACAGGTTCATCACTCTTAATCGGAATACGGCTGAGAAGAAGGTTGAGCCCTGGGAGAATCCTCCCAGGGCTTATTTTTTTATGCAGCTTGATCAGGGGGCGGAGTTCCAGGTGGATTGGGCAGTGTCAATGGCCATCTCAACCAAAAGGCATTATGCGCAATCAAGGCCGGCCCAACGATACAGAGGTTGAGATAAATGATGAGGATGTTTACATCAGCCGGAAGTTTTGCAGCAACAACAGCCTCCCCAACAGGGCCGAGAATCAGCCTGACGATGATGATCCAGATCACGATGATGATGCACTGAACAATAAATGCCAAAATGGCTCTTTGAGCAAGGGTGTATTTCGTAACTCCCCAGAACTGGAGATGCCAGGAATGAACCAATGACCATAAGATGAGAGATGACCCCACTGCAGCAAAAGAGAAGGTTGGGCTGAGGCCAAGACCCAAGCTCCCTTTCCAAAAAATATATCCTAAAAGGTGGGCAAGGATCGTCTGACCAACGGCAGCACCAGGGTGACCCCATTTTCCAAAAGGCCATCCTTGTGTGGTAAAGACAGGGCTGAAGACAAAGAACCAGGCAATGGACCAGACGAGGTACCCTGTCAGCCAGTTCACATTGAGGGGCCCTTTATGATTAATCGGAGTATCGGCAAGAGGTGTTCCCTCAAGATTGGTCAACAAATTCCAGATCAGGATGGAAACGACCATGACAATAATGAAACTGATGATCATCGTTCCCCAAGGATGAATTTTCCCTTTAAAAGGCCATCCTCCCCAAACTACTCCGTAAAGGAGGGTAGCCCAGAAACCAATGACTCCAAACCAAAGATAAAGTGGGCCTATAGGCCATTTCGGATAGATGAATTTCATAAAAAGCAATATGACAAAAGTGAAAATGGCCCAGAGGATGGTCATTCCAAGTCCCGCAGTGAATCGGGATTTGGCAGGCGTCCAATTGCCGGCCGGAGGCGCCCATGGCCAATTATCACCCAAAAGGACCAAATGACCGAGGACAATGAGCATAATAAGTGTGGCAGGGATGATTTTCAGAACAATCGATGCTGGAGAGATGCAGTATACGAATATGACAATCCCTACCACAGCAAAAACGATAAACTGAATTAATCCTCCACCTCTTCCGAGGGGACCCATGCCGATCTTTTCCGGTGGTTTTTCATTTCCCATAAAAGTTTACCTCCTTCCTATGACGAGAAGATTTTACTCCTCGCCATTTTAAAAATAGTGAATTGACTTTTTGCAATTCTTATTCGAGATAAATTAGGGCGAGTTAAACTTCTTTAACCAGTTTGCTCAAGAACTAATTTTGATGCGAGTTAAAGCCTTCTCCAACAACAGTTCGTAGGCGCTTTTCTTTCCAAGGACAGGCTCCTTTTTCTGCTGGCTCCATATCGTTTCGGGTCGGCTTTGTACCATAAAAATATTTAGAGGAAAGGGCTTTTGCTTATCGATAGCCCACTCGATGTCCTGAGGACAACCATAATACTCTTCTACTCTCTTGGCATACCTTGCTAATTCAAGGATTTCTTGATCTTCAATACATGGGAGCTCCCGCCGTTCGGGAGGAGTATCCACATGAGCAACCCCCCCTCTCACAGGATCATAGATGCATTCACATTCTTTCAGAGAGACCTTTCTTTCTATTTCCTTGGTCACCTTGTCCACAACATATTTATCCGGGTTACAAATCCCTGAAACGACGGTTTCTCCAAGTCCCCAGTTTCCCTCAATGACTACTTTCGATGGATCCCCATTGGTGGGATTCAGGGTAAACATCACCCCAGCGGCTCTGGCATCGACGATCTTCTGGACACCCACGCTGATTAATACTTTATCATGAGGGAATCCCATTTTTATTCGATAAGAAATCGCACGGGGCGTAAAAAGGCTCGACATACATAATTTAATCTTTTCGAGTACCTCATCGCTTCCTTGAACCCAGAGAAAGGTATCCTGTTGTCCGGCAAAGCTTGCCCCTGGCAGATCTTCTGCTGTAGCGCTTGAACGCACAGCCACAGGGAGATTGGAGACATCGAATACCTGAGCCAGGGCTTGATAGTTAGAACTTATTTCCTCCTCAATTCTCTTTGAAAATGGGGCTTCGGCCATGAGCTGCCTGATCACTTTGCTTGCATTCTCAAAAGAAGCAACATCCTGAATGTCAACTTTAGAAAGGAGGTTCTCGATCTTTTCCTTCAGTCCCCCTCCACTGAGAAATTCACTGTAGACTTCTGTCGTAACAGAAAAACCGGGTGGCACAGGGATATCCGCCCTGATCAACTCACCGAGGCTGGCATTTTTACCTCCAACAAGTCCGATGGCCCCCTTCCCAGCTTTATCAAACCATAATGTGTAAGGCATCGCACACCCCTTACAGGATATCAGGGCATCAGGTTCGGGGATTTTGGTCTCATCGTTTTCCTGGCCCCCTGATACCCTGGTATCCCGCACCCTGATTTTCTGATAGCCTGATACCCTTGCAATATTCTCGTTATGCTCTCTTTAATATCTTTACAATCCCTGTATTCCCATCCACCTTTACGGTATCGCCCGTTTTGAGGACATTCGTTGCGATCCCTGTTCCGGTAACCGATGGGACTCCATATTCTCTGCATACAATCGCAGCATGGCTGGTTAAACCACCAATGTCTGTAATGGACGCCTTTATTTTGGTAAAGATCGGAGCCCACGCCGGGTTTGTGGTTGGGCAAACCAGGATTTCACCCTGTTCGATCTTGGTAATTTCTTCAAGACGTTTGACAACCCTTACCTTTCCTTCGACAACCCCTGCTGATGAAGCAAATCCTTTCAGTTCGGTCACCTCTCCGGGAACAACGGCCATTCCTTTTAGCCAATCCTGAACTTTATCCGTTGTAATTCCCCAGAGCATCACGGTAAAAGGTTCTGCAACCTCTTCAGGCGGTGTCCCAAGGGCTGGGATTGGATTCCACTTCTTGGCCGCATCCAATATCTTCTTTCTCTTTTCTGCTTTGGCCTGCCAGTATTGAAACCTTGAAGGAACACCTTCACCCAGTGCCCATGTCGTTGCCATATCCTCCATAAGAAGGGGAACTTCAAATCGATTAAAAAGGTAAATATCATCGGGTGCCTTCAGCAATCCACACTTCACAAGGAGCCGCCCAAACTCTCTAACCTTGTCAAACCATATGGTATGGAACCAGTGTTCCACCCAGAAGAGATGATCCTCTGCATATTTATAAATGGTTCGGACAGCTTTATAGGTATCATTAAAAGATTTCCTATCCTCATCGGTCTTGATCAGTTTTTGGTATTCTTCAGCCAGTTCTGCCCTCGCCTTGTCAATGCTTGGAACATCTCTCTCAATCTTTTCTCCTTTCTCGATTCTTTCAATATCTCCCTTCAGATATCCGAAAGGAATTTCCAGCTTCGTTGTCCAGCTTCCCTCGTAGTGAAACCACCCACTTCCGCAGGAGACAAAGAACCATGGGTCTTTTGATTTTTCATATTCCACCAACCAGTCATTTCCTTCAGCGGTCTTTCTCAATGACTCAATCTTCTTGTCAACAGGAATATCGCTTTTCAAGATCTTTGAAACAGCTGGAACCGCAGCCGCCAGGCGAGCTAGTCTACATAGCTCCTCTTCTGGTTTAAACATCTGGACGTAGGCGCCAGCCACGAGCTTCCCGATGGTGCTCTCACTGACTCCGGGGAAGAGCTTTCGACAAATGTCTGCAAAAAGCAAATAGGCAAGATAAGCCAGGTTGAGGTATTGAAAATGGAATTGCCATCCCTTGATCATCAAATCGACCAGCTTATCCCAGGCTTCGATGACCTCATATGAAGTATAATAGCCCTTTGGTTCAGGAAATACGGTATCATCCGATTCGAACTTAGGGAATTCTTCAGGCACCTTAATACTATTCATTTCCTCACCCAGGGCCTTGAACTTCTTTAACCACACCCCCCAGAGTTCATCATAATGGTCAAACACATAGAACACACGTTTCTGGAAGAGACCGGCTTTCTCCCCAATGATCTCTGGCGGAGGCGGCGCCACAGGAGTGATGTACATATAGCAGCCAACCATCCTTTGAGCAATCCCCTGAGCGGGCGGGATACAAAAGACCCTTGTCGTATATTGAGAAAGGGAAATTTGCCAAGCCTCATGAAATATGAGATCGAGCGGATACATCGCTTCCGGGGCATGGATTTTGTCATGAAACCAGAAGTGCTTCTCTTCCCAATCTTTCCTATCTTTGCTAAACATATACATGGGTGGGTACATCTCCTCCCATCCCTCCAACTCCTTAGGATACTCTACCTCCAACGGCATTGGAAAACCTTTCTTCTCGGCCATAATTACCCTCCTTTCTTTTTTATTATCTCAATGAGATAACAGTATGAATTAGGATCTCTCCCACCTTAAGCAGTAACTTGGATAAATCTGAAAGCTTTCTTTGATGAAGGATGGCTTAAGGGAACTCTACCTTAGTTTCTATCTGATAACGTTCAGGACATCG
>DCVM01000049.1 GCA_002327985.1 Syntrophaceae bacterium UBA2188
CGTGAGATACAAGACAAGATACCCCCTGCGGAGCCAGTCAGGACAATGGTTCTCGTGATACCGGAGAAAATGCTCAAAAATGAGATACAAGACGAGATCCGGCTGGTAAGGCGGTGTGGATGCGGGTTCTACGTCGCCGGAGAGAAAAAGGGCTGCGAGATACAAGATTCGATTGTTCCATGAATCCGGCTGTTCTACGATAGCCCTATGCGATGGGCAAGAAGCTACTCGATCGTCGACCCCCAGATCCTTCACGGCAGATATCTTCATCGGCTGAGCCATGAATCGATGATCCTCTATCTGTTTCTGGTGGTGGTCGAAGACCGGCAGGGGCGAAGCTTTTATTCGGATCGATCGATCACGGAGATCCTCCGTTTAAGCGATCCCCACCTCCATCACGCCCGGGAGGAACTGATCTCCGAAGGTCTGATCAGCTACCGGAGGCCTTACTGGGAACTCAAGAATCTGACCGAAAGGAGAGACCATGGAAGAGACCCTAAAGCAGACGATTCTTTATCTTCGGGACGTCCTAAAACTGAGCTTTTACCAGATCCAAGACCGGACAGGGATCTCGCGAAAGCGTGCCTCGCACATCTATCGAGGATCCTGTCGGGAGAGAAAAAAGAGGGTTTTCCTGCTGGACCCCTACCGCTCTCTGATCGTGGAGTGGTTCAAAGAGCATCCGACTTTAAAGGCCCAGCAGGTCCACGATTGGTTAAGGGCCAGGGGAATCAAGATTAGCTATCCATCCGTGGTCAAGTACACGAGACAGCTCCGTAAAAAGGTACCCAAGATCTATCATCATCTCACTTTTGCTCCAGCGGAGGAGGCACAGGTGGACTGGTGTTTTATCAAGCACCCCCAGCTCGGGAAACTCTACTGCTTCGTCTTTATCCTGAGCTACTCACGCTATCTGTTTGCCCACATCTTTGCCCGCAGCTCCTTCGAGTTCTTTATCGAAGGACATCTGATGGCTTTCTCCCTTCTTCGAGGGCTTCCCTATGGCATCCGCTATGACAACTTGGCCTCCGTGGTTTTAAAGCGCAGGCCGGAGATCCAGTATAACCCACGCTTCTTGGAATTCTCACGCCACTACAACCTGCAGATCCGGTTGTGCAATCCTGGCGCGGGAAACGAGAAAGGTCGCGTGGAACGGGCGATCCGCACCCTTCGGGAAACATTCTTCAATACCATGCAGAGCTACCCTTCGTTAAAAGCTCTCAATCATGGGCTTCATGAATGGGTGGACAATAAAAACCATACCCTTCACAGGACCACCGAGCAAAAACCGGCAGAGCTTCTTCAGGAGGAGAAACTCAGGCCCCTACCGGAGATACCCTGGAACAACGTCTCGATCCATCCGCCGGAAAAAACCACCAAAACCGCCATGATGATCTTTGATACGAATGCCTATTCCGTGCCGGATTACCTCGTGGGCAAATCGCTCTCCATTCATGCCACCCCGGAGACGGTCCTAATCTACGACGGCCCCAAGCGGGTGGCCTCCCATCCGAGGTCTTTCGACAGAGGCCGCCGGATCGTCAACCCCCTTCACCGAAGTTACGGCAAGCTCTCCGCCGAGGCAAAGATGCAGCGCATCTACGAGGTGATCAAACACCTTCATCCTGCCCTATCGGACTTCCTGGATAAGAATCAGGCCTGTGGCGAGAATCCCCAAAAGACGGCTTATGAGATCTTCAAGCTGATGAAAAGCCACAGCCGAGGGATGCTCATCAGTGTCGCCTCGGAGTGCCTCAACAAAAAATCTCCCAGACTCAGGACGTTTCTGTCTTATCTGCATATGGAGTTTACCGAGATCGAGACGGTCCAGCCCCAGAGGGGCGAGCTTCTCAATATCTCTTATCATCCCAGAGGATTGGAGGAATACGATGAATAATCTCGGAGAGTCGAGTCTACGACTTGAATCCCTGCTTAACGAATTGGGCTGCAAAACCCCTGCCGATGAGATACCTGCTGACCGCCGGGGCACCATCGCCGACTTCCTTAAGACGGAGATCGAATACAGAAGGCAGCATAAGATCAAAAGACTTCTGAGCATGTCGGGCATCAGACATGTCAAGACCCTGGACCAGTTCGACTGGCACTTCAATCCAAAAATCAGCAAGGACGACATCATGACCTTCGTCAACTCGCCCTGGGTCGAACAGGCCTTCAACCTTGTCCTCATTGGAGACACAGGGCTTGGAAAATCCCACATTGCCGCATCCATCTGTTATGAGGCAATACTCCGGGGCTGCCCCACTGCCTGTATCACCGCCTTTGATCTTGTTTCAAGGGTTCATAAGGCTTACAACCCAACTTCCAGAATTGATTACTATGCAAAGGTCAGGGTGCTCTGCATTGATGAGCTCGGTTACACCTATCACAAGAAGGAGGATACCGATATCCTCTTTCAGATCATATCTAAAAGAAACGAGATCCTGCCCACAATCGTGACAACGAACCTCGCGCCAAAGGAGTGGGGCTCCATCTTCAGCGCCACAGCCGCATCCGCGATTCTTGATCGTCTGAGTTTCAACGGAAGGTTTATTACCTTTGAAGGGAGGTCTTATCGGTTACTGAAAAAGCATAAAACGAGGTAGGGTAGTCCATTTAGACTTGTCTCAGGCCCGACGCTTTCGCCCCACCTCATGCCGGAACATCAACGTAGCGGTCTGCCTTAATCTTCAAACTGATCTGTCCCAAAATATCGCTTTTAGGGCCGCTCTCGGTATCGCCTACANNATAGCGATGGTATCACGTTTTTAGGACTTTTTCTACAGATTCAACGATTGAAATCAGCCGCGCCAAAAGCGTCGGCTGGAATGAATAGTTGGGTGATTATTCGTGATTGACAAATATCAATTTGCTTGTATCAAAACCAAATGCTGCTGCTTTTGCTATGAGATTATCCTTGATATTCTCTTTCAACATTGGAGTTCTAACCAGAATCCATAAATAAGATTTATCAGGTTCGCTTACAAGCGAAAATTGAAATGTTATTTGTCCCATTAGAAATGTTGCCCCACTGCTCTGCAGCAAGGTAACATTCTATGATTCTATAATAATTCAGCGGCGTCTAATGCCCCGTTCCCCCACTCGGTTTCGAGTCGCAACGGTAGAAATTTCTAACAGGGTGAACCTCTCCGGGAAGCACAATTTTTAAGTGCTTCTGTTCTTTAGTCAAATAACTCGCCTCTTCACACTTCATTCTTAAGTTACTTTTCAGACCTATTTTACAAGCCATAATGAAATAAGTTTTGAGCATCAAATCGTTTGACATCCTCAGGCTCGTTTGTTAAAATAGTCTAAATTCTGGTTAACCCAAATGGAGGTCAAAATTATGAAAGCCTTATCTGTCTCCGAGGCAAAGATGAAACTGAGCGGATTGATCGATACGGTCAACGCGACCGATGAAGAGGTTGTGATTACTAAAAATGGTCGCCCAGCCGCTGTGTTGGTTAGTCCGGATGAGTTCGAGAGTCTGAAGGAAACGGTCGCTGTTCGATCGGATTCAGCCTTGATGAAGGAAATAAAGAAGGGCCTTAGGGCCTTAAAAATGAAAAGAGCGAAGCTCTATAACCTTGAGGAATTGTTCGACTAATGTGATAAGGTAGACACGTGTATAAACTTGTTGTCCCAAAAGACGTCAAAGAGCTGATCAGGACAATGCATCCCTCTCTGAAGAAAAAGATTAAATCTTCCTTGAAAATAGTTTTATCTGACCCCCATTCGGGTAAGGCATTGATGGAAAAACTATCGGGGCTGAGAAGTTTTCGAGTAAGTTCTTTTAGAATCATCTACAGGATCAAAGAACCTGAACGGATTGAGCTGGTTGCCATTGGTCCACGAGAACGGATCTACCAAGAAACCTTCCGGATGATTCGAAAAGAGATTGAATGAGACAGCAGGTGTGACTGGGGCCAGCCCTTGACATGGGATAAATGTATAAATAAAGTGGGGTCATCCCCAAAAAAGTTGGTCCAATCCAGTGACCACAAGTATGGAGTGCAGAGCATCTTTTTGTAGTAAAGTTTAACTCTCTTTTAAGGAGAAATAAGGCCAACCTTAGAAGATGCAATTTCATTAGAGGTAAAGGCACATCGGCGTCTGAAGGATAAGGTAAGGGGGCTTACATTCTCCTTCTGTTAAAGTTCAATGATCACCTATCGAATGTGAGGCTGTTGGACCATGGAGAGGAATTGGATATTTGATATTCTGAGGGCTACTAATGGTGTGATGAAATAGTGTTTGGAAAAACCAAGAAGGGAAAGTTTTCATGAAAAAAGTCTTACCAAAACTTTATTCCGAATTCATGGAGGTTGCTTTCAGGGCAGGAGCAACAGCTGCCAGAATTATTCCTTCTAAACAGGTAGTGATCGATGGGAGAGTCCGGCTGAAATGCGAGGTGCCGAAGTGTGCTGGATATGGGCAATACCTCACGTGCCCCCCTTATGTTATGTCTGTTGATACCTTTTCAAGAATTCTTTCAGGCTATAAGTGGTGTGTCCTGGTTCAGGTCGAAGCCAAGGACATTGATTCGATGGACAAGGGGAAAGGGAGGATCAATCAAGCTATCCTGAAAGAAAATAGGAAATTTCACCGCTCCTTTAAACTTAAGCTTCTCGAAGTTGTTGAAGCTGTTGAATCGGCAGCCTTCAAAAAAGGGATGCGTTTTGCTACCGGATTGGTTGGTGGGAGTTGTGTCCTTTGTGAACAGTGTGTGGATGACAAATCATCCGATGCCTGTAGAAATCCCTTTCGGGCAAGGCCTCCGATGGAGGCAGTTGGGATCGACGTAATCAAGACCGCCCAACATGCCGGTCTCCCTATCCATCTCTCCTCTTCAAAGAATGTCATCTGGACTGGCCTGGTCCTTTTGGAGTGAAGGGCCATCCCAAATTACCACCGTAGTGTGAGACCCCCACATTTTGAAAAAGCCGACGAGTTTCTTGATTGGTTAAATATTGTCCTCAAGGGTAGGAAACTTCTGCACGATAATGGATAATAAGTTTGGGATTGGGTGAGATTGGGGGCAATATCTTCATATGTCATCAAATTTAAGCGGAGGTGTCAGCCCTAAAAAAGGGCAAATCTAATGGATTATTTGGAATGCATATTTCGGAATCAACTCAAAGCTGAATGCTCCAAGAAAATCCGTAACGACTGACTGGATGGCAACTCAGCCCGACTTCCTAAAGCTTGCCAATTAACTCTTTCTTTTGTATCATGCTTCTATGAGATGGACCTTTTTGCCGTTATTTTAAGGTAAAGCGGAGGTTTGTTATGACGATTACCGACCGAATTGAGATTAATCCAAAGGTAATGATGGGTAAACCTGTCATCCGGGGGACCCGAATTCCAGTTGAACTGATTCTCAGAAAGTTAAGTGAAGGAGCAAAAGAAAGAGAACTTTTGGAAGCCTATCCCAGGCTCACAAAAGAAGATATTCAGGCTGCGATCCGATATGCCGCTGATACATTGGCTCATGAGGACACGGTCATCTTGAACTCCACCAGACGAGGAGCCAGAAAATGACGATACGCTTCCTCGCCGATGAAAGCTGCGACTTCGCTGTGGCCCGCGCCCTCAGGAGAGTCGGATTTGATGTCCTTTGTATTTCAGAGAGTTCTCCAAGAGCCGAGGACTCGAAGGTCATAAGAATTGCCCTCCATGAAGGGAGAATTGTATTAACTGAAGATAAGGATTTTGGTCGGTTAGTCTATTCCTACGGTCAAGAGACGTTGGGTGTGATTTTCCTAAGATTTCCGACTGTTGCCCGCAAGCAGATATCAAGGGATGTTCTCAGTCTGGTGAAGCAACAAGGAGAAAAATTGGTTGGCTCTTTTGTTACTGTCCAACCCGGTCGTATCCGTATTAGCCATGCACCTTAACATAAACAGAAAGGAGATGGCTTCAAATCTTTATCCTTGACTTTGCAATCACAGCGTCATCCCTAAAAAAGTTGGCCCTTTTCAAAGGCACGCATAGCGCAAAGCGCATTGCATAAACCTCAAAGCAAGGCAGTCACTTCTGGCTTCATTTTGAAATTAAAATCTTCAGCCACTCCTAAGTCCCTTCTTCAGTCAACCTCTATAGCCTCTACTGACTCAATTACTGAATTGTCTCTTTAAACCAGGTCAAATGGCTCTTTACAGAAGTTAACATTTATAAAAATATGCCAGAATACCCCTCAGCTCTGCTGGGGGGATGAATGGCCTCCCTCTCCCCTGGGGGGAGAGGGTTAGGGTGAGGGGGAAATGATCTTATCATCACCCCCACCTTAATCCTCCCCCATCAAGGGGGAGGAAAGTTTTTTAGAGAATTTGATGCCCCGCAGCTTGCTGCGGGGTAGTTCACGTTAACATGATTTTGTGAATCGAACCGTTCTCTTCTATAAGACTGCTGATGGCAAATGTCCTGTCAGAGAGTTTCTCGATTCTTTGCCTGGAAAAGTAGCGCAAAAGATCATTTGGGTTCTCAGGCTATTGGAAGATTTAGAGATTGTCCCGTCTTTCTATTTTAAGAAGCTTGTTGGAGCTGAGGAGATTTGGGAGTGTTGAATCCAATTTGGCTCTAATGCTTACCGAATATTTTGTTTCTTTATAGATAACACAGTAGTGCTAACTCATGGATTTGTAAAAAAGAGTCAAAGGACTCCTGTCCATGAGACAGAGAGAGTAAAAGTTTATCGAAGAGATTATTTAAGAAGGAGGGTTTAGATGAGTGACCTAAAAAAATATATCAAAGAGAGGAAAAAGAGAGACAAAGGATTTGCCAAAGGATTTGAGGAAGGATACGAGCAGTTCAAAATTGGGGTCGTGCTCCGTCATGCCCGTGAAGAGTCAGGAATAACCCAGGAGGAGTTAGCGCGTCGTCTTAAGACCAAGAAGACTGCCATTTCAAGAATTGAGAACCATGCCGAGGATATCAAGCTATCCACCTTAGAGCGCGTTGCCGAAGCCTTAGGGAAACGCCTGCAAATCAGTATTGCCTAAGAATAAGTTTCGCTGAGGTGTCCTCCCTAAGAGGCGGCTGGCAAGGTTTCATAGTCTTGTAGGTGGAAAGCCTATCCAGGGTGCCGTTAGCCACGGGCCTGGAATCCAGCCTTGCAGGTATTCTGGTAACAGGATGTTTGATGCGTAGGCAGGAGAGGAAGCGAGGTGCAATGGTAACAGGTCATGCTGACCGTGAAGGCGTTGAGCCCAGATAAGACAGTCATGGGAGGCGAGGAAACGAGAGCAGTAAAATACTTTATCGACAGAATGGAATGTTTAGGATGGAGACCAATCTGCAAGAACTTTTTGAGGTCTAACCATTTTAGGGAAGTACCTTTAACTGACCCGTAATAGCGGATTATCCTTTTTCAAATTTTTTAACGGGATGACATCAAATATTGGCGCTCCCACCTAAAAATACATGGCCTGAGACAACCCTGAGGATCAACGATTACGGTTATAAATGAGCATGATTAAATGCAGAAGGACTTTTTGTAAGTCAACTGCTTTCACCTCGGCTCTGGCTTGTTCTTTCTGCATATCGACACATGGCAGAAAAGGCCTTTATTGCCCTTTCGGACGAATGAAATACTGGAACAGAACTTGCCTCAAGCCTCTCAACCAATTCCATTTCCTGAGAGTCCATTGTAGTACACCACAAGGCAAAGGGTTTCCCATATCCCTTGACACTGATCAGCCATTGAACGAACTGTTCTTTTAAGGATTCCTTCATGTTTTGAGGCCCATTCGGGGTTGTCAATAACGCATCAAATAGGTTTGGAGGCATCTGCATGATTGTGCTATCCACGTTTTCATCCTGAGGTATGGCAGTCAGGGTCTGAAAAAACAAAATAAGTTCAGAAAGATGAAACTCCATGCAGACACCGGCATCAAAAGGATTCAAAGGGATTTCCCATGGAGGAAAGATCTTTTTGATCTTTTGATGGGTGTCCTCGCTTAGAGAAGCCAACCTGAGACCGTTCAGCTCACAGGCATCCGTGGCCATGACTCCTTCTCCCCCGGAAAGGGTGATAATGGCCAAACGATTTCCCCGGGGTAACGGAAGGAACTCAAATGCCTTGGCCAAGTCAAAAAAATCATCCAGGTTCTGGGCACGAATGGCCGAGGCTTGCTTGATCATACTGTCGAAGATCGCATCATTTTCACGGGCAAGAGAACCGGTGTGAGACGCCGCCGCTCTTGAGCCCGCAGGAGTTTTCCCGGCTTTTAGGATAATGGTCGGCTTTTCCTTGGAGACGGATTTGAGGAGATTAAAGAAATCACGACCATTTCCCTTCAGGCTTTCGATGTGCATGGCAATGACCTTTGTATCCGGATCATCATAAAAGTACCTTAGCGTATCTACTTCATTGATATCCATCTTGTTGCCCAGGTCGAGCATCTTATTGATCCCCATGTGGGATAGTATCCAGTTTATTTTCGGCTCGTAAAAACCGGACTGAAAGGCAAAGGAAAGGCCTCCGCCTCTCATTTTTTTGATGGGATTAAAACTGATTGCCAGGTGGTTCTTGGTGTTGACCGGGCTGAGGGTATTTGGCCCCAGGACCCGAATCCCCTTATCTTTTATAAACGCAGCTATCTCATCATGGAGCTTTTGGCCCTCTTTACCTCCCTCTGAAAAACCCCCCGTGACAATAACCAGATGCTTTACCCCAACTCCATCGCAGTCCCTTACAATATCCATGGTTTTTGATGCCGGGACTGCAGAGACGACTAAATCGACAGTGTCAGGGATATCTCGGAGACTGGCAAAGGCCCTGATTCCTAATATTTCGTCTTCACCGGGATTAACTGGATAGACTTGTCCGTGAAAGTCGAGGTTGACCAGGTTTCGCATTATGCAGAAATTCATCTTAAAGATATTATTGGTGGCCCCAACGATGGCGACTGACTTGGGGCTGAAGAAACGTTCTAAGAAATGATCTGCTTTTCTCATCATCTTTACCATGGATATTTCTCTCTAATTTTTTTTATACTCCCAGAGACTAGCCATAACCCTTACCGCCTTGGGGACTCGTAGCATTCCCTTTCGTTGTCAAATATAAAAAAAAGGGGGTCGAATGTCAAAAAACATTGATGATTCAAATCAAGCACTCTTTGTTAGAGTGTCTGCCTGGTGATTTCAAGGAAGGAAGAGGTGGGGAAGTGGGTGGCTGCTAACACCTTATGCTCAACGTGGTTAATATTTGAGGGTTGAGAATCACCGATAGAAAAGTTGAGTAGGTAAAAAAAAGTTAGCTCATTGCTCACTTCAACGGCAATCAAAGAGAATGAAAAGGTACCTGTCTCCATTTAAGACTCAAACCTTTGCCTCTACACGCTTTAACTTTCTAATATCAACTGATTGTTGTGTTTTCCATAAATCAAATTGTAGTTGAAGGCGAAGCCAATCCTCTGGTGTCCGACCAAAAACCTTTGACAATCTAAGAGCCATTTCAGGACTGATCCCATCCCGGGTGGGCGTTCATCAAAAGAGTGGAAAGAATTTTTCGTGTCACCCTTAACGCATCGGCGGCCTCTGTGACACTTAAATTCAGGGGTTCAATACAAAACTCTCTGAGGTGATGCCTGATTCAAAGAGCTGTTTTAGGCCTTTGTGCCGGAAATTCTGTATCATGCACAAAAATTGTGCCCCGATACGTTATCGGTGCCAAGAAATTTAGATCCTTGATTTGGGATGTCTATAGACAAAATTTATTATTGGTTGAAATCTGCGATGAAGAGATAAAATAACTTGCCAACGACTTCATGAAGGTATACTCGGTTTTCAAAAAAACCGCCGGTCAACACCTTAATTTGAAAAATTCACCTCCTACAGGTCATTACGGTCAACCATGATCAGGAATCGAAGATTGCGGGATGAAAGAGACGCTAACTACAAGGCTCAGCGGTGGCTGAAAGCTGTCCCCTGGATTCTATGGTTGGTAGTTTTTATCATACCTCGTATGACATGAAGGTAACACGGAAAGGCAAATGGGAAAAATCCTTGCTCTCTCCCTCAACAAATCCGATTCCCTTGTACCAGTTCTTCAGTTCAGTATGCTCTGCAATGATTCCTATATTTACGCGATGGACTCCAAGAAGTTTGGCTTTTGACAACACATGAGTAACCAAGGCTTTCCCAAAACTGCGATGCCTTTGGTTAGGAAGCACGGCGAGGCGTTCAATATAGCATACCTCTGAGTTTGCCTGTTCGAGAGCAACACACCCCGCAACAAGGTTTTCATTTTCAATAATAAAATAGGTGACACCACGTTCCATGTCCTTTTGAATCCAATCCTGTGTGCAGTTGGATGGATGGTGAGGAGAGTTCTCTTGAGTCAAGCCAAAGCGCTTTGCTACATCCTTGAATGAGCTTCGAATAGTCTCAACTAAAACCCCGATATCTTTTTGTGTACAAGTACGTATCTTGGATCTCATCGTCATTTATCGCTGACTAATGCCAACTTATTTTTTTATGCTGCTTCCATATTTTCATAAGTCTTGAACCGATAAAGGCACTCTTCTGCCCAAAAAGGTTTGAATTTCATACCATTTCCTATACCAAAAATGTAAAGTTATCGCAATCTTTGGATTCGTTGCAGCTCCTTATTTCTACAAAAATTCCTATCCGGTTGCTTTCAACCGGTCCCTTCACAAAGAAAAAGTGAATAGCAAACCTAAGGAAGGGTTTATGTCTCGGTGGCAAGTGACTTGCAAATCGAAGCCGCGGAGATTGGAAAAGACTTTACTCTGAATCCATGCGTTGACTTTACACTGAAAAGGGTAGGGGAGACCTTCGGACTTTTAAGACGAAAAAAATGGTTGTAATGAAATGATGAATAGGCTTTCTTAGTGACGGTCTGGTGGCGGTTTTTCTGGAATGTAAGCTATTGAATTTGTTAGGAGTGATTGGTGGCGGGGCAGGGATTTGGCCGGCCCGTGATCCTGGAAGGAAAACAATATGGGTGAAAAATCCTTTCCGGAAGCTCCGGTAAGAGCTTCACCCCGGACACTGCGGTTAAATCATACGGAACGGCAGACAGCCGGTAAGGGATTGTTGAGCAAAAAGGAGATAAGGAGAACCTGTAGAAATTTTTTAAAATATTTGATATAGTGGCATTACATCAGATGAGGTTATAGAGATGATAAGAGATCATGAATTTCAAAAGTTTGAGATTGAATTTCTGAAAAAAGAAAAAGCGGAAATGGTGAGGAATTTTCAGATAGTGGAGGCACTCTATGATGAAGCGGTGACTCTTGGAGTGATCCCATTAAAAAACCCACTTGATGGAATAGAGGTGGATTTAAGAATAGCCAAGGTTATTAATAGTGTTTCAACGATTGCTTAAAAAGGTATCGCTTCAATTGAAGAAGTACTCGATTCCCTACATGGTGATCGGTGATCAGGCTGTGCTTCTCTATGGAGAACCAAGACTGACAAGGGATATTGATATTACCCTCGGGGTGGGTGTTC
>DCVM01000052.1 GCA_002327985.1 Syntrophaceae bacterium UBA2188
TTTATTGTTAAAAAAAGTTACAGGAGTTGAATCTTTTTAGGATGCTCCTCCACCACTTCCCCTACGATGGAGGAATAAACGTGCCCTTCTTCTTTGAGAACCGCCACCAGTTTTTCTGCCTCGTTGGGAGATAAAGAGATCAAGAGCCCGCCGGAGGTTTGGGGATCGTAAAGAATATCCAACAAAAGCTCAGGCACATTGGAATGAGCTTCCACCTTGCAGGAGAAAAATTGGCGATTCGAGTGCGCCCCTCCGGGAACCAATCCTATCTTTGCATATTCCAATACCTCGGGGAAGACGGGAATAGCCTCTGATTGAATCACCAGTCCCACCTGACTTGCAGCCGCCATCTCTAATGCATGCCCGAGGAAACTGAAACCTGTGATATCGGTGCAGGCATGGGCTCCAAACTTTATCATCCATTCCGATGCCGCTCGATTCAGAGTCACCATGCTCTCAATGATCTTCCGGACAGCCTCCTCTGAAGCCATTTGACCCTTGAGCGCTGTGGCAATGATCCCTGTGCCAAGAGCTTTTGTCAAAACCAATTTATCCCCAACTTTTGCATTGGCATTGGTCAGAATCTTTTTCGGATGGATTAATCCTGTTACCGCCAAGCCGTATTTGATCTCTGGATCTTCGATCGAATGCCCTCCCACCAAAGCCACTCCCGCTTCTTTCATTTTTGAAAGGCCTCCGAGAAGGATCTCTTTCAAAATGGAAGGGGACAGGGTTTTGATGGGGAAGGCCACTAAATTCATGCCAGTAAGAGGCGTTCCACCCATGGCATAGACATCGCTCAAGGCATTGACCACTGCTATTTGGCCAAAGGCAAAGGGATCGTCCACAATCGGTGTGAAGAAGTCAACCGTCTGAACCAGGGCGATCTCATCATTTAATTGATAGACCCCGGCATCATCCGAGGTGTCCATACCGACCAGAACCTTCGGATCCTTTGGAATGGGCAACTCCCTTAGAATTTGATCCAGATCCTCCGGACCAATTTTGGCAGCTCAACCCGCTTTTTTTACTTTTTCGGTCAGACGCACTTTTTCCATGTTTATCTCTATCCCTTGGATTTAGGTTGCTTAGAAAATGAAAGTTGTTGGTTTAAGGGCTAAGGCTAAGAGGCCGGTTTTATTAGAGGGTAAAGTCATTGGTCTTCAAGATTTCACCTTACCCCTTCACTTTTGCCCAAACTGGTTTCCTAACCTTTGCCTTGACCAAAGAACAATGTTCAATGTTCGTGGGTGACGTCCCCATCACGAGGGATTTCCTTCTTTTTCTCAAACTTCTCCTTTAAATCCCTCGTATAACAATCCACAACCGATATTCTGTTCTCTCTGAGAATGAGTAAAGCTTCTGCTTCTGAATCTCCAGATAATTCAATGGCGACGCCACAATCCGAACTGATTTCCCGTGGCACGGGGATGAGATCAATCTTGATTCCCTTCCCCTTGAGAAGTTTCTCAGCTTTCATGACGCGATGGACGGATTCAAATACAAAGACGCACTTCATGGCCTGACCAAACAATCCGCTTCCAATAAGGATTGGGCGATATCATACATATTCGAAATTTTCCCGACCTTCAGCTTCTCCTTTAACCCATAAAAGTCAAGGCAGGTCCCGCAGGAGAGGATTTCAATTCCTTTTTCAGATAATGTTCTGAGGGTTTCTAGAACCTCAGAGCCTTCTGACGACAAGCGAACCCCGGAATTGACCAAAATTAATCGAGAAGGTTTTATTTCAATATCCAATAGAGTTCTTAAAAAAGATCTCATCAGGATTTCTCCCAGCGTCTCCTCTCCAATCCCCATGAGATGAGAATTAATATAGACCACAATCTTGTGGACCTTTTTCTCCTCTTGAGAGGGCTCTAAAGGGCGGGAGGACTTTGTCTTTTGGATATGTAAATGGAAATCTTGCCCCTCCTCCTTAATTTCCACGGAACACCCTTGGCTCCGGGCAAATCGTTCCACATTATTACAGGAGACGGAATTATCCACAATAACAATCATCTCCCCTTCTTCCAATTGATCTAATGCCCTTTTCGTAGTAATGACAGGCTGTGGACAGGCAAGGCCTCGACAATCAATCACTGACATCTTCACTTCCTCCGATTCATTCTAATACAAACGAGATAAATCATTCTACCATATATTCCCTCTTCTTTTAAGAAAGGGAGCTATTATCTTTCTTGGGCAATCAGGGAGACCGCTTGGAGGGCGGCCTCAATCTCCTCTTCAGTGTTGAAAGCGCCCAGACCAAACCGGATCGTTCCCTCAGGAAAAGTCCCGATGGTATGGTGGGCTGCAGGCGCGCAATGAAGTCCTGGACGGCAGAGGATGCCAAACTCTTTTTCTAAACGGAAAGCCCCTTCGGAGGGAGAAAGGTGAGAAAAATTAAAAGAAAGAGTAGCCACTCTATCATTCAAGTTTTCTGGACCATAAAGTTTCAACTGATGAATTTCTTTTAACCCCTCGATCAGTTTTTGTGTCAGGGCCATCTCGTTTTGACGAACTATTTCCACTCCTTTTCCCAGAACAAATTGAACGCCAGCAAGAAGCCCGGCAATCCCAACGCCATTGGGTGTCCCGCTCTCAAAACGATCGGGTAGGAAGTCCGGTTGTTCCTCAAATTCAGAACGACTTCCTGTCCCGCCCTGTTTCAGGGGGGTCATTTCTCTTTCATTGATGCGCTCACCAATAACCAGCCCCCCTGTTCCCTGGGGTCCATAGAGGCTTTTATGCCCAGTGAAAGCTAAAAGATCAATCTTATCCCTTTCAACATCAATCGAATAAGCTCCAGCTGTCTGGGCGGCATCGACTAAAAAGAGGAGATCATATTCTCTCGCTATTTTCCCCACTTCTCTAATGGGAAGAAGTGTTCCTGTGACATTCGATGCGTGATTAAGAACAATCATTTTCGTATTCGACTGAATCCTCTTTTCCATTTCTCTCGGGTCTAAAGTCCCGTCTTCAAAACATGGAACGACAGTTACTTCAATCCCTTTTGTCTCTAAATCTCTTAGAGGCCTCATCACAGAATTATGTTCCATGCCACTTGTAAGAACATGATCTTTGTATTTCAGGAGACCTTTTAAGGCCAAATTGATGGATTCCGTAGCATTAAGCGTAAAGACCACTCTGGATGAGTCTTTGACATGGAATAAGACAGAAAGGGCCTCCCGAGCTTCATAGATAATCCGAGCGGCTTCAACAGAGAGGGAGTGTCCGGATCGGCCCGGGTTGGCGCCGACCTCCTCCATAAACTTATTCATTGCCTCTTTCACTTGAGGAGGCTTCGGCCACGAAGTCGCTGGATTATCAAAGTAGATCATCTCTAATCCTTTCTTAAAACAAGACGGTACTCTTCTTCAACCCTCTCAACTTCCACATTCCATCCCTGAGTGGCCGCAGCCCGGGACACATTTTCTTTGGAGGTGTCCGTATCCACGAGGATCACAATTTCTCCCTTGTTGAACTTTTTAATTTCACTCAAAGCCAACAGAACAGGTTGAGGGCATGAAAGCCCGCGTGCATCAACAATTTTGCTCATTTTTATCCCTCCTTGTATTATAGGTTTCGTTTATAGAAACCTGTTTATCGGTGACGATGCTGGGATCGAAGCCCATGACATACCATGAACGATGGACATTGAACAATGAACAAAAAGATCTATCCAATTTTCATCGTTCAACGTTCATTGCTCCTGAATAATACGAGTTTCGACAACGACAAATATTTACTTCCATTTGACGATACGAGCATCGTTACCGTTACCCTTGGACCCTAAACTTTTCTAAGCTACTTCTTTTCTCATGGTGAAGCCGATAAACAAACAGGTGAGAAGCCCAATGATCACAGAGGCGATGCCATAAGGTCCCACTCCATCTGGAGAACTCGCCAGGCCAAAGTTATGGGCAAAACCGGCTCCGACGATCATACCCATGACAAACACAGCTGCATCCCCATCACCTTCTCCTGCAAGGAAAAGCTGTCTTCCTGGACACCCACCGGCCAGGGCAAAGGCTAATCCTGCCAAGACCATACCGCCAAAGTTCCACAGGCTCATGGTGTGAGCCACGGGTTGTTTTGCAAAACCGGGGTTAAACTGTCCTAAAATCAGATTGACAATAAAAGCAACCACAACAAGGGTAATAAACCCCGAAAGAAGATGGGTCTGTTTAAACAGGACAAAATCCCGAATGGCCCCCATAGTGCAAAAACGGCTTCTCTGTGCCAGGAATCCAATCAAGAGGCCAATCACTAACGATACAAAAAACGGTGCATGCATGGATCCTGGACCTTTGACACTGTAAAATAGCACTCCGCTTTTCTCCTGTCCCTGGATCTTTGGAAAGATCAACATCAGAACAAGAAACCCGAGCATGATCAATGGCAATAACCATCCAACCGAGGTATGAGTTTTTTGGGAACGTCCCAAGTTGTAACCGCCTTTCAGGAAGAGTGCACCTACCCACACTCCTCCGATCAGTCCAAGCAGACCAAAGATGGCATTCCAATCTCCGCCAGCCAAACGGAGCACGGCCCGCCATGGGCAGCCCAAAAAGACCAGGGCTCCGATCATGGCAAAAGCGCCAAGGACAAACCGAACAATGGGGCCAGAGCCAGCCCGCGCCCGAAATTCCTTAAATGCATAGGCGGTGATGAGTGAGCCCAAAACAAAGCCGATGATTTCAGGCCGCATATACTGAACAACAGCCGCTCGATGAAGTCCGAGCGCTCCTGCAATGTCCCTATCGAAACAAGCCACACAGATACCCATGTTTGCCGGATTTCCCCACTTCTGCAAAAACGGGGCAAATATCCCGATAATAGCTCCTACTGCAATGATCCCCCAACGGGTCGCAAAAAAGTTTTTAAAACTGGTCATCGATAACTCTCCTTTCTAAAAAAATGGTTTTGAATTATATAAAATCTCTCATGACAGGATCGTCATCCTCGAACCAATAAGATTATTTCGGCGAAGGCTATGGTTAGGACGCCGGTTTGGGCAAGGTTAATGGGTAAAGTGAAATCTTTAAGCCCAATGACCTGACCCGTTAACTAAACTGGCCTCTTAGCCTTAGCCCTCAAACCAACGGCTTTTATTTGCTCTACGTTTCATAAATGAGTATTATTTAGGAGGGAGAAAAGGATGAGCAAAAGAACTCAGGACATAAAAGGATAAAAATGAGTTGGAAACACCCTTTTTCTCTCTCTCTTTCTGCAGAACCGGAGACCTAACCTAGGCCTCTTTAGGCCAGATACAGCCTCTCATCTAAGAGAAAAGGGCGTTTGAGGTTTTCCCACGCTGAAGCCTCCTGTCGTTAGAAAATAATAGTTTCGTTCAACGGTGACGAAAAATTACAGTTTATGGTTGTCGAGGCTCGTATCGAGACTCGTATGTGGATGCTGGATACTCGAGCCTCAAGTTTCGAGCTTCCCGTGGTCGGGTCTTCTCGACCTGCTTCGATACCAGCTTCGTCACCGAAAACCTATTTTTGGTAAACGTTACCGATAACCGAAACGCCTGCCCATAGCCAGGAGTGGCCTAATGGCCATGGGCAATTACTTGAAAAAAGCTATTTTTAACAGTTACCCCGAAAACTTATGTGTGTCAAATTGGAATTTTTTATATTAAGGAGGTTAACTATTGAAAAAAATGATATTCATTTTCTACTCCCCCAACTCCATAATCACCTCTTTGGTGTTGCCTTGTTGAGATAAAATTGATATAAATTAGATTGTTGGGATTATGGAATGTTGGAATACTGGAATGATGGGAAAAAAAGTGACAATCCGTTTCTCCCATTCTTCCATTTTTTCATCATTCCATGACTAATTTTTTTAGGGGAGGTGGGGTATGTATAAGAAGATTTTAGTCCCATTGGATGGTTCGGAATTAGCCAAATTGGCATTGGATCAAGCCGAGAAGTTGGCCAAGACCTTTGATGCCGAAATCATTTTATTCCAAGTGGTCCCATTTATGCCCATCTATGGCTCACCCGAATTGGTGACGCCTCTCATCGTGGATGAAAAGCAGAAGGAGGCGGCTGAGAAGTACCTTGCAAATCTCACAGAGGAATTAAAACAGAGGGGCCATAAGGCAGCGGCCATGGTGAGGACCGGTCAGCAAGTGGCGGTGGAGATCATTGATTTTGCAAAAGAAAGTGGTGCAGATTTGATCATCATGTGCACACACGGTCGTTCCGGGATTACCCGTTGGGTCTTGGGAAGCATTGCTCACAAAGTCTTAACACGGGCTGAAACGCCGATTCTTCTCGTCCGCTCAAAGGGATAGAGATCTCTGAAAAAATTATTAGAGTTCTCTGATTACACTGATTGTCAAAATGATTGCACAGATTTTTGTCCATTCCTTAATGATTTTAATCGGTGTAATCTTTTTTTTAATCACTGTAATCCAGGCTGATAGGTAATAAAAATTGAAAAAGGAACATATCTTTATCATCTTCATCCTCTTTCTCACTTTCCTTTCTATTTATTTGCTCTACCAAATCCTTGCTCCATTTCTCTCTTCGATTGTGTGGGCCATTTTCCTGGCCATGATCTTTTATCCCCTCTTCCAGAAATTACGGCGCCTTCTAAAAAAAAGGGAGATTCTCTCCGCCCTCATCATGACCTTGCTGGTCCTCATCGTCATCGTGTTGCCCTTTGGCCTTCTGCTGGCCTCGTTAGCCAGCGAGATGGTCGATACCTATCATCAAATGGAAGAAATGATCAAAACCGGTCAGCTTCAGGCATATTTAGAGAAAACCAAGGAGATCCCTATTTTCAAATGGGTCGTGGCAAAGTTGACCGAACATATCGATTTTCCATTGGACCCTCTCCCTCTAATATTAAAGAATCTTAAGCAGATCAGTACCTTCCTGTTCAACCAGTCCACCATCCTCGTAAAGGGATTCTCCACATTTATCGCCGGATTCTTTTTTACCCTTCTCTCCCTCTACTATCTTTTTAAAGATGGGAGTCGTTTTTTTGTAGGATTGAAAGAAACGGTTCCACTCCGTTCCAAGGAGAGAGACCTTCTTCTCCAACGTTTCAAGGACATGATCTATGCAACCATTTATGGAGGAATTCTGATTGCTATGATTCAGGGTCTTTTGGGAGGGTTATCGTTTTGGGTCCTCGGGCTTCCATCCCCGGTATTCTGGGGAACCGCAATGGCTCTGCTTTCCTTCATACCCATCGGGGGAACCGCTCTCATCTGGGCACCGACGGGCATCATTCTGTTGATAGGAGGAGCTATTTTGAAAGGACTCATCCTGATCGGTCTGGGAGTCTGCGTGATCAGCATGGTGGACAATCTTCTCCGACCCCACTTTATTAGCTCTAGAACCAATATTCATCCCCTGCTTCTCTTCTTTGCGGTATTAGGAGGAATCCACACTTTTGGATTCATCGGCCTGATTGCAGGCCCTTTAATCGTCACTCTTTTCCTAACGCTGATTGAAATTTATATTCAAGGATATCTCTACAAGGCCAACATAGATGAAGCATCCGAAAATAATCCAGAGCAAGGCACCCGGATCTAAATCGGTAAAAAATTTTAAAGCCCTCTCACACAAAATATTAGAATATTCCAATCGGGGCGACTTAAGGACTGATTTCCAGCGTGAAATCTCAAAAATGCTCCTGGGTTTCTCCGGGTGCAACGCGGTTGAGTTTTGGTTAAAAGGCCATGGTAAATATTTCCGGAGTTGCATGACCCGCCTTTCCGGGAAACCTTTTCTTTTTGAGACCAGACCCTATCCACAAAACGAACATGGAGAGATTGTTCCACAGGCGAATGACGATCAAACATGGATTTATTTATGTCATACGGTTATTCATGGCCGATTAACCCCTTCTCAACCTCTCGTGACAAAAAACGGAAGTTTCTGGACAGGGAATACAAAAAAACCTTTCTTCCTTCGTTTAACCTTTGATAAAAAATCGCATGTTCGATCTTTCACCTTAAGTGGCGACACCCTATCCCTTCTTCTTCTCCCTCTCTCCGTTGGCCGAAAAAATATCGGGCTTTTGGTATTGAAAAGTAAGCTTAAGAGTTATTTCAACAAGAAGGAAATATCCCTTTACGAAGACTTCTCTCGATATTTGGAAATTGTGGCAACTCATCATGATACTCAAGTGGATTTACGGGAGCGGATCAAAGAACTTTCTTGTCTTTATCATATCGCCCGTCTCGCTGCTCAGCCCGATTTATCGATGAAGGAGGTTTTGCAGGGGATTGTAAAGGTTCTGCCCCCAGCCTGGTTATACCCTGAAATTGCCCATGCCAGGATCCTCTTGAACGGGGATTCTTTTTCAACTCCTCATTTTCAAGAGGGAAGAGATCGGCAGCAAGCGGACATCATCGTGAATGGAAAACACCGAGGCAAGGTGGAAGTCGTCTATAGTGAGAAGAGATCAGAACTGGATGAGGGCCCTTTTCTCCAGGAGGAACGGGCCCTGCTTGATACCGTAGCCAAAGAGATTGCAAATATCATCACGGGGAGACAGGCTGAACGAGATAAGATGAATCTTGAGGAGCA
This sequence comes from Syntrophaceae bacterium UBA2188, assembly GCA_002327985.1. Taxonomy (GTDB): domain Bacteria; phylum Desulfobacterota; class BSN033; order BSN033; family UBA1163; genus UBA1163. The sequence goes on from DCVM01000052.1 coordinate 8,559, forward strand.
AGTGAGACATGCTGACCGACTGGCCACCATCGGACAGCTTGCCGCAGGCGTCGCCCACGAATTGAATGAACCGTTGGGGAGCATCCTGGGTTTTTCTCAACTTGTCAAAAAATGTTCGGGGCTTCCTCACCGTGCAGAGTTAGATATGGAAAAGATATTGAATGCCTCCCTCCATGCCAGAGACATTGTCAAAAAACTTCTGATCTTTGCTCGACAGATGCCGCCTCAAAAGATGAAGGTCAATCTGAATCGTTTGGTGGAAGAAGGACTCAACTTTTTCAAATCTCGATGCGCTAAGGAAAACATTGAACTGAGCTGTTTGCTCTCTCCGGATCTTCCGGAGGTCGATGCCGATCCTTCGCAATTAAATCAAGTCGTCATCAACCTCATTGTGAATGCCTTGCAAGCCATGCCCCATGGGGGAAGGCTCAAGATACAGACGCTTGAAGAAGAGAACCACGTCTTGCTCATCATCGAGGATACAGGTGTAGGGATGAGTGAGGAAGTCCTTGAAAAGATATTTACTCCCTTTTTTACGACCAAAGAGGTAGGAAAGGGAACCGGATTGGGTCTGCCCGTCGTCCATGGAATCATTACCTCCCATGGAGGGTCTATCAAAGTCGAGAGCAAGATCAGCCAGGGAACAAGGTTTGAAATTCAATTACCATGGACAGGACCGAATGAGAACAGAGGTTAATCAAGATGGTCTCCCCAGTTAAAAAAGACTCCATCTTAGTGGTGGACGATGCTCCGGATACCCTGGAACTTCTGCAGAGAAATCTCGAATCCCGGGGGTATCAGGTGTTGACTGCTCCCCACGTCATGGAAGCCATCGAGATCCTCAAAACGACCGCTATCGACTTGGTGGTCACCGATCTCAAGATGCCCGGGGCCAGCGGCATGGACCTGATCAGACATGTCCGAGAAAACTTCAGAGACATCGAGGTCATGATGATCACGGGCTATCCTACGATTGAAACCGCTGTCAAGGCCGTAAAGTTTGGAGCGGAGGAATATCTGAGCAAGCCCTTTACGGACACCGAACTCTTCTCCGCCGTGGAGAAAGTGTTTGAGAAAGTGCATGGTCGCAGAATGACCCGCCCCGCCTGGCATCGATCCCAAACATCTCCCTATGGGCTCATTGGCGAGTCAGAAGCGATGCAGAATGTTTTTAGCGCCATTGCTAAAGCAGCGTCAACCTCCGCGACCACACTGATCACCGGGGAGAGTGGGACTGGCAAAGAACTGGTTGCAAGAGCCATCCACTACAATAGCCCGCGGAACTCCGCCCCCTTTGTCCCGGTCAACTGCGGGGCTATCCCGGGAGAATTACTCGAAAGTGAACTCTTCGGACACATCAAAGGAGCTTTTACCGGAGCGACGGAAACCCGGGCAGGTTTTTTTCAAACGGCAGATGGGGGGACGATCTTTCTCGATGAAATCAGTGAGACCAGCCTTTCCATGCAGGTGAAACTTCTCCGTGTACTACAGGATAAGGAGGTCTATATGGTCGGATCCACGCGGCCACGAAAGGTAGACATCCGGATCCTGGCCTCGACGAATAAAGATCTGGTCCATTTAGTGAAGAAGGGACTTTTCCGTGAAGACCTCTTTTTCCGTTTGAATGTGATTACGATCGAAATCCCTCCCCTTCGGGAGAGAGGCAAAGACATTTTTTTATTAACGCAATATTTCGCAACCCAGTTTGCAGAAGAATTGGGCAAACCGAAACTTCGTTTTTCGGAGAATGCACTCTCTGTTTTAAAAAATTACCACTGGCCGGGAAACGTCAGGGAATTGGAAAACGTGGTTCAGCGTCTGGTCGTCATGACAGAAGGGGACCTCATCGAAGTCCCGGACCTCCCTTCCCTGATGCGTTTTTCAGCGCTACAAAAAACGGGGTTACATCGCACGCTTGCCGAGGTGGAGGCAGAATATATTCGAAACGTTCTCGCAAGCGTGGAAGGCAATAAGACAAGGGCCGCTGAGATCCTTGGAATCGATCGAAAAACCCTACGAGAAAAGCTGAACAAGAAATTGAAAGTAACCCCATCCTGATTAAGACAACTGGAGAGATTTACCCCAGCGATTCAGATTTCCCCGAAAAATTAAAGACTCCTGTCTTCTTTTTCTCACCCCTACCTTGATCCTCTTTCATTTCTTTATCCTCCATAGTCAACCGATTATTTTGAACATTTTTCACTCGATACCCTCCATAAAAAATATTTAGGGCGTTCCTTCACCACATGGCAGGAAGATTGCTTTATGGTTATTTGGTTCAATGTCAAATAAAACAAGGAGGTCCGATATGAAAAAGACATCCTATTCTCTAAAGACAAAGATGGGAGAGAACCTTGCTATTGATAAAAAGCAGTACCTGGGGCTTTGTTCATACTGCAAATCAGAACTGAATTGCATGTTTATCAGGGATCCCAAACGTCCTGTTTGCGAATGTGAGGAGTTTGAAGAAGTCACTTATGTTTCTATTCGGGTTCAGAATCAAAAGAATATCTCCCTTGCAAACGCATCCAAAAATCCCTCCCTCCGAGAGGATCCCCTTCATTCCTATCATGGTCTGTGCAGTAACTGTGAGGAAAGGACGACCTGTGTCTATCCCAAACCCGAGGGAGGAGTTTGGCATTGTGAGGAATATCGATAGGGAGATATTTTTTTAGGAAGGTGTTTCATGAATCCCAAGCAGATAGAAAAAATCATCGATGATCACCATAACGGAAACCAGGCAGGGCTGATCTCGCTTCTCGAAGAAATCCAGGCCAAGTACAGTTATCTGCCTGAAGAAGCCCTGAGGATCGTTTCGCAAAAGACGGGGACCTCTTTGGTTGACCTCTATGGCGTTGCGACCTTCTATAGGGCTTTCAGTTTGAGACCCAGAGGGAAACATCTCATCTCTGTGTGCCTGGGAACGGCCTGCCATGTCCGTGGAGGCGAAATCATTGCCTCTGAATTTCAGCGCCAACTCGCCATCAAGCCAGGAGAAACCACTCTGGACCATGAGATTTCACTGGAAACCGTCAACTGCCTCGGTGCCTGTGCCCTCGGGCCGATCGTGGTGGCGGACGGACATTATTTTTCGAATGTGACCGTGAAAAAGGTGGAGGAAATCATCCATAAGGCGAGGGCAGGGCTCGATCGCATCGATATCCGATCCGATGAACGCATTTTTCCAATCGAGGTGAGCTGCTCGCGCTGTAATCATAGCCTCATGGATAAGAGTCGATATATCGATGGTTATCCATCGATCAGGGTGACCGTCTCTTTTAATTTAAAACATGGATGGCTCCGATTGTCATGCCTCTATGGCAGCTTCTCTGTCGATTATGAATATCAGGTTCCTCTGGACGAGGTGGTCAACTTTTTCTGTCCCTATTGTCATGCAGAGTTGAGGAGCTCTTCCTTTTGCATGGACTGCGGGGCTCCAATGGTGCCCCTGCTTGTGCGCGCAGGAGGCATGGTCCAAATCTGCTCTCGTCGGGGATGCAAGGGGCACATGTTGGATCTGACAGGGGTGAATGTTTGATAAAAAAGTCCATCGGGAGGAAAACCAGAGTCACAAGGAACGTTTATGGAGAAAGTCAAATCGCTCGATGAATTCCTTTCGCTTCATGATCGGTTGGTGGTGGGGAAGGATCCGGATATTCCCACCCTCATTATCCCCGCAGGAACGTGCGGTCAGGCCAGCGGGGCAAATGACCTGATCCGTATAACGAAAAAAGAGCTTCTGAACAAAAAACTGACAGAAAAGATCCGGCTTCGAATCACGGGCTGTCATGGATTCTGCGAGATGGAACCGTCAGTCCTCATTGAGCCCTGGGGGGTGTATTACCCAAAAGTTGACTCCAAGAAGATGGTTGACATTGTCGATAGCGTGGCAAAAGGAGAGGTGCTTAAAGACTTACTTTTTATAGATCCAATCACTGGAAATCCAATCGAGAAGCAGTCGGATATTTCCTTCTTCAAGAAACAGGTTCGAACGCTTCTTTCTCGTAATGAGAAGGTCGATCCCATCCGTATTTATCATTATATTGAGAACAACGGCTATGTCGCGATGGCCAAAATGCTTTCCTCCGGCCATCCCAGTCAGGTGATCGAAGAGATCAAGGCATCTGGATTACGGGGTCGAGGAGGGGCGGGTTTCCCAACAGGTCTGAAGTGGGAGAGATTGGCCAATCAGACGAATGGGAATGGAAAGTTCATCGTCTGCAATGCAGATGAAGGGGATCCCGGCGCCTACATGGATCGCAGTCTTCTCGAAGGAAATCCTCACAGCATCATCGAGGGAATGATTATTGGCGCCTATGGGACGGGAGCGACAAAGGGAATCATCTATGTCCGCAACGAATACCCTCTTGCCATCAAACATTTGTTGATTGCCCTCCGGCAAGCCAATCAATTAGGGCTCTTGGGAGAGAATATTTTAGGAACCGGATTCTCCCTCGATATCAAGATGGTGCGGGGAGCCGGTGCATTTGTCTGCGGTGAAGAGACCGCCCTCATCAAATCGATTGAGGGAAGGATGGGGGAACCAAGGCAACGTCCTCCCTTTCCCGTTGAGAAAGGAATTAATGGTCAACCCACCTTGATCAATAACGTGGAGACCTGGGCCAATATTCCGATCATCATGGGGCTGGGCGCTCAGGAGTTTGCAAAAGTCGGGACGGAGCAGAGCACCGGCACCAAGATCTTCAGCCTGGTGGGGAGAATCAAGAATACAGGATTGGTTGAAGTGCCCATGGGCATTTCCATTGAGGAGATCGTAAATAAAATTGGAGGTGGACCGATCCATCAGACGAGGATCAAGGCCGTCCAGACCGGAGGACCATCGGGGGGATGCATCCCCGCTGAGATGTTTCATCTCCCTGTTGATTACGAGAGCTTGACCAGGGCAGGTTCCATCATGGGTTCGGGTGGAATGATCGTGATGGATGAGCATACCTGCATGGTCGACCTGGCCAAGTACTTTACAAGATTCCTGAAAGAGGAATCCTGCGGTAAATGTTTCATCTGCCGGAAAGGGACTCAGAGAATGTATGAGATCTTGGATGACATCTCCGCCGGCAGGGGGACGCTGGAACACCTCGGCCTTCTTCAAGAATTAGGTCCTGTCGTCAAAGATGCCTCGCTATGCGGCCTGGGACAGACGTCACCGAATCCGGTGCTCTCCACCCTACGATACTTCCGCGAAGAATACCTTGAGCACATTGAGAAGAAACGTTGCCCCGCAGGAGTCTGCAAAGGCCTGATCACTTATCTCATCAACGAAAACTGTACCGGATGCGGGCTCTGTTTAAAATCTTGTTCTGCAGGGGCGATTCGCGGAGAGAAAAAGGAACGACATGTGATTGATCCAAAGGAATGTATCAAATGCGGAGTTTGTCAAAGTGTCTGTAAATTTAATGCCGTGGAAACCAGATAAAGGATGGAATGGACTGGTTGATGGATAAGGAGGAAGGAGGAGATGATCACCCTTCATATCAATGGATTGCCTGTTTCGGTTGAACAAGGGACAACCCTCCTTGAAGCCGCCCAATTCATGGGATTTCCAATTCCCACCCTCTGCCATAAAGAGGGCCTTTCCCCTTATGGGGCTTGTCGCCTCTGTCTGGTGGAAATCGGAGAAGGACCCAGGGCGAGGTTGGTTTCCTCATGCACCTATCCTGCAGAGGAAGGGCTTCAGGTCCGGACAGCCTCCTCACGGGTCATTCAGGCGAGGAGAATCATCCTCGAACTCCTCCTGGCCTCGTGCCCCCAGTCAAAGACGATCCAGGATCTTGCCTCGGCTCATGGAATCCAGCAGCAACGATTCAAACAGGAATACGAAAACTGTATCCTTTGCGGCCTGTGTGTCCGAATGTGCGAAGAACAGATGATGGCCAAGGCCATCGGCTTTCGGAGCCGAGGGGAAAAGAGGAGCATTGGAACCCCCTTTGACATCCAATCCGAGGACTGCAGGCGATGCGGGGCTTGCCTCTATATCTGCCCCGCCTGCGAGCTTCGATGCACCTACACGGAGCCCGAGAGGGCGATCTGTGGAGGCTGTGCCAATCTCAGGCCACCCTGCCTTGAGAAAGAGGGGTTTGAAGATATGATGTGTTATATGGACCCCTGCGTGGCCTGTGAGATCAAAAAGGATTGAAAAAAGGAAAGGAGTATGACCCATGTCATTATCTCGAATCAACGCCTCAGCAGCAACGCTTACAAAAAATAGAACGGAGAACTCCGTAGTGTCTGCCTCAGGCATGTGCGTCACCTGTGTGGACGGCTGCATCGGCATGTGCGAGATCGGCAAATCCGCCTACCGAGGCCATGAGGTGATTTACCCGCAACCCTTTGGCGTCATCACCACCGCAGGCGAAAAAATTTACCCGGTGGATTATTCCCATTTCAACATCATGGGGACGGCTGCGGGAGCTCATGGGATCGAGCCGGATAGTGATAAAGCGATCTTTCCGTCCGTGAATCTTGAAGTCGTCATCGGCCATGATCGTGGAATCAAATTCCGTTATCCCTGGATCATCTCCGGAATCGGATCGACGGACATCGCTAAAAATAATTGGGAGGGGTTAGCGATTGGATCCGCCCTTTCAGGGACCGGACTCACTATCGGTGAAAATGTCGTCGGGATGGATCCTGGGTCGGTGATTGAGAAGGGTCGTGTCATCGATACAGTCGACCTCAAACGCCGTGTCAAACTTTATCAAGACCACCAGCAGGACCATTATGGGGCGATTATTGTGCAGGCCAACATCGAAGATACCCGTCTTGGCGTCCATGAATATGCCATTGAAAAACTGGGGATCGAATGCGTTGAGCTCAAATGGGGGCAAGGGGCAAAGGACATCGGGGGAGAAGTGAAGATCAGAGATCTTAAAAAGGCCCAGATGCTTTGCGAAAGAGGTTATATTGTCCTTCCCGATCCGACCGACCCCAATGTGATGAAAGCCTTTGAGCGTGGCGCTTTTAAGGAATTTGAACGACATTCCAGGGTCGGGATGGTGACTGAAGAATCTTTCGCAAAAAGGGTTGAGGCGCTGAGAAAGGCAGGCGCCAAATATATCTTTCTCAAAACAGGCGCCTATCGGCCGGTGGACCTTGCGAGGGCAATCTCTTTCGCCTCCAAATATAAACTGGATCTTCTCACTGTGGATGCCGCAGGAGGTGGAACAGGGATGAGTCCCTGGCGAATGATGAATGAATGGGGAATTCCTCCAGTGGAACTCCACTCCCTTCTTTATCAGTATGCCATTCATTTAGCTCAGAAGAAAAAATATGTCCCTCCCTTGGCCGTGGGGGGAGGATTTACGTTTGAAGATGGAATTTTCAAGGCCCTAACCATGGGCGCTCCTTTTGTGAAGCTTGTGGGAATGGCCCGCGGGCCCATTGCCGCTGCGATGGTAGGGAAGACCATCGGCCGGGCCATTGATAATCACCAAATCCCTGTTTACATCGAGCGATTCGGCAATTCAAAGGATGAGATCTTTGTGACGGCAAGCGCCCTGCGCAAAGAATTAGGAGACACGAACTTTGAGAGCATTCCGGCCGGCGCTCTCGGTCTCTACACTTATTACGAACGGTTAGCCCAGGGACTTCGCCAATTGATGGCTGGAAGCAGAAAATTCTCTTTGGAGCATCTCTCCAGGAATGATCTCGCCGCCCTGACCCATGAGGCTGCTGAGATCAGCGGAATCCAGTATGTGATGGACCTCGACAAAACAGAGGCAGAGCAACTCCTCGGCTTTTAGAACCTGCGAAAAAATTGCCCCAAGTCTCAAGATAAAGAAAAACCCCATCCTTTAGGGTGGGGATATATGGGGTTTATTCTGGCCACTCCTCTGAAGCATTACCAATAGGGTTTTTTTCATGACAATTCATGGCCTTCGGACTAAGTTTGTTCTCCTTTTTTTCGTCTTCTTCTTCGTCCCGTTCGGCCTCTTAACTTTTCTTTCCGTCTCGATGAATAAAGGGATGATGAAACAGAGTACAATTTCCCATTTACACAATCTGGTTGGAGTCAAGGAGATTGCTATCGAGCAATGGTTAAAGGAGAGAATCGGTGACGGAAAGACCCTTTCCGAAAGTCAGGAGGTTAAATCATTGAATCCGGCAAGGACCGAACAGTATCTGAATTTAGTGAGGCGTTTCGTCCCATCCTATCGGGAGCTCTGGGTGTTCGATTTAAATGGACGAAGAGTGTCAGAGGCTTCTCCTCTTCGCTCTTACGAAAACGAAGATTGGTTTCAAGGGGCAATCGAGAAAGGGCTATTTGTTTCGAGCCCCACCTTTCACAAACCTTCCATGAAACCGACGATTACACTTTCCTTTATCATTCAAGATAAGGCCGGCCAACCCATCGGTGTCCTTAAAGAATGGGTGGATATGAATTATATTTCCGAGTTAATTTACCAGGCCAAATTGGGAGAGACAGGAGAACTTTTCCTGGTCGATGCCCAGGGGAAATTCATCATTCACAAAATGCTTAAGGAACTGGATGAAAAGGGGATCCCCGGCGTCCCCTATTTTAAAGGTCTTCCGGACAAGGACGTTCACACCGGAGTCTATAAGGATTACAGGGGGAATGAAGTCTTGGGATCCTGGAAATGGATTCCGAATCTCGGAGGTTATCTCATTGTTGAGCAGGATACCCAAGAGGCCTTTTATCAGACCAACCTTTTGGTCAAAAGGGCGTCCCTCATTTTTCTCATCTCCACCCTCCTAATCCTGTTGCTCTCTTACTGGGTCATTGGGACGATCACAAAACCGGTTGAACTTCTGGGCAAAGCCGTCACCTCCTTTGCAGGTGGACATTTTGAAAAAACCTTGGAAACCCGCAGAAAGGATGAGATTGGAAAGTTAATTCAGGGCTTCAATACGATGGCCGAAAGGTTGAAAAGCGCCTATGGAGAACTGGAGGGAAAAGTGCGGACCTCGGATAAGGAATTGGACCAGGCCTATCATATCCTCAAACAAAGGCAGGAGCAGTTGATCCGTTCCGAAAAGATGGCCTCTCTTGGACAACTTTCCGCAGGCATTGCCCATGAGATCCGAACCCCTTTGACGTCCATCAAGATTTTTATCCAATCCCTTGAGAAAGAGATCGAGCTGGATGAGGAGCGGAGGGAAGATTTTAGAATTATCAAGAAAGAGATCGATCGGATCAACGAAAACGTCACCCGTTTTCTGAATTTTGCCAGGCCGGAGGAGCCTATCTTTCAACCGGTCAATATCCATGAATTGGTTTTGGATGCGCTCAACCTGTTGACAGCGAAGATAAAACATGTGGGTATCCAATTGGATATTTCCTTGTTCCAGGATTCCCCGCCTATGGAAGGGGACCCCAAACAGTTAAGCCAGGTCTTTCTCAATCTACTCCTTAATGCGATAGAGGCCATGCCCGGGGGAGGAAAGCTCACCATTCGTTCCACCATGAAGGGTATTCCGGATACTCATGAGGAGTTTCTCCAACTGGTGATACAAGACACAGGGAGTGGAATTCCTGAAAAGGACAGACCCTATCTTTTTGACCCTTTTTTCACCACCAAAGATGCAGGGACAGGGTTGGGACTTTCGATTGTCTATTCCATCGTTCAGAAACATAATGGCCAGATCGAGGTGGAGAGTGAGATGGAGAAAGGTTCTTCGTTTATCGTGTCATTCCCCATTCGGAAGGAAAACCCATGGAAAGAATTGTCGTCGTCGATGATGACCTAAGTTTATGCCATTTCTTAACAAAACCTTTATCCCAAAAAGGGTATCAGGTCATCGTTTGTCACAATGGGAAACAGGCCTTAGAGTTGATTAATGAACAAGAGGCCGATCTGATCCTCCTTGACAATAAATTGCCTGATCGAACCGGTCTGGAGATCCTCCGAGAGATCAAACAAATTCATCCCAAGATGCCGGTCATCATCATGACTGCCTTTGGGACAACGGATACGGCCATTGAGGCCATGAGGCTGGGAGCCTTTGATTACGTCCTGAAACCCTTTGAACTCGAAGAGATCTCCGAACTGGTAGCCAAAGGATTGGAGGCCAATAAGTTGATGAAAAGGGCCGTGGCCATTCCTGCTCTTTCCGAGTACATGGAAGATTCGGACCAGATTATAGGTAAGAGCAAAGCCATGCAGGAGGTTTATAAGTTAATCGGTCAGGTGGCAGAGAGTGATGTCACCGTATTGATTCGAGGCGAGAGTGGAACGGGTAAGGAATTGGTGGCGAGGGCCATCTATCAGCACAGCCGCAGACAGGACGCCCCCTTTCTTCCGATTAACTGCGCGGCTATCCCGGAGACCCTCCTGGAAAGCGAGCTTTTCGGGCATGAAAAGGGGGCCTTTACCGGAGCCAGCAAAAAACGGATTGGGAAGTTTGAACAATGCAATAAGGGAACACTCCTCCTCGATGAGGTAGGGGATATGACCCTTTCCACCCAGGCAAAGATCCTCCGAATTTTGCAGGAGGGGGAATTTGAGCGCATCGGAGGCAATGAGACCATAAAAGTGGATGTCCGTGTATTGGCCTCCACCAACCGAAAACTGGAAGAATTGATCAAAGAAGGAAATTTTCGCGAAGATCTTTACTACAGACTGAAGATCATGGCCATCGTCTTGCCGCCCTTGAGGGAGCGTAAGGAGGATATTCAAGAGCTGACCGAATACTTCTTCCATCTTTACAATCGCCAGTTGGGGACTCAGGTCAGATACATCGATCCATCTATCTTCAATAAACTGCTTTCTTACAGTTGGCCTGGCAATGTGAGAGAGCTGTCGAATACGATAAAGCGAGGTCTTATCCTTGCAAAAGGAGACGTATTAACTTCGGAAGATATTCTCTTCGATACAGAAGACGGGGCCACTTCTTTTGCCAGCGAGGAAGAGCTGGAGAAAAATTTGGACAAGATGCTCGATCCCCTCTTTTCTGACATTCTTCGGTTCTGGGGAACCGGCCTCCACTCAAATCTCCTGGAGAAAGTCGAGAAATTTCTTATCCAGAAGGCCCTCTCAGAAACCAAAGGGAATCAAGTTCAGGCAGCAAAACGGTTGGGAATCAGTCGAAATACACTCCGCCATCGAATAGAGAAATACAGGCTACCACCTTAAAAAGTCTCTTAAATATTGCTTGGAAACCACCAGCCTTGTTCAATTTGTGATCACCTCATAATCGAAGGATTTGATTAAACTATTCTTCGTCTAACCCTTTTGACATCGAAAACCTGACCAAACCAGCGACAAAGACAGTTTTCTGCCAAAATGTCAATGAGAAAATTCACAATGAAATCATACAATTACTTTGATTCTTAAATATAATATTTGGCACCCTATTCGCATCTCCAAAGAGGTATCCGAAAGCCTTTTTTCTAACTGATTAATGTTTGCGCTGATTTGATTCATTTCAGGGACAAGAATGGTTTCTAATGTATTAATCATTGCGGATGCTTTAACGGAGGCTGTGGAGCTGACTTTGGATGCCCTTAAAACCATTCATTGTAACAAGCTGCAAATAAAAGCTCTCTTCATCTCCCGTCTTACTGGGATGTCCCTAAAAAATTTGGGGTACAATATTCTTACCCTGTTGATGAGAGATGAGCAGGAAGCGCTCCAAAGGGCTAGGACCTACTTTACGATAAATGATATCCCTTATGATATTCAGATCATGCATATTTCTCACTGGGAGACTGTTTCGAAAGAAGTCGAAGTGCAAAGGCATGATATCCTTATCCTTCAAGGGGAATTTGCAAATCTCTGGCGAAAAGATCATCCATCGAATTACGCACTGGGGACCATGACCGGGTCGGTGAATCCTGTGTGGATCATCGATGGAGGAAAGGCGCCTGATCGAGTCTCTGTTCAATCCTAAGGCTTGAGGGAGTTAAGGATTGCGAAACATCTATGATCAAAAGGAGAAGTCGTTACCATGACGAATAAACAGGTTCACAAAGAAGATGAACTTTTCAGGGGCGTTTTAGAAATCATCGCACACTATCAACCTATCCCCACAATGGATATCTGGTATGAGCTCGGAGAGGATGACCGATTTGATAAAGGAATCACCCGCTCTGAAGTTACGGAAGTTCTGTCTGAATTGGAAAAACAGAATATCATCATGAAAGAAAAGGATGACAAATGGAAAGTCATCCATAGAGTTTAAAAAGACCTAAAGGAGTTTTTCCCATGGAGACAAAGAAAAAAAGAGGGGAGAAAGAGGAAAGAATGCATTTGGGCTTGATCTACGATGTCAAACGGCAGAAATTCGACATGGTGTACAAAGACCTGATGACCAATGAAATACGAATAGACCCCTCCCATGATAAGGAGGGGCAAGAAGTGAATACGAGTGTCAGCGCGGCATAATTAAGAAGGCGATCACCCAATTTGATGCGGAAGATCTTCTCGGCTGGCTGGCTTGCCATAGGGCCGAGGGGATGCTTTGGCCAAGGGATCCATTCATCAGCGTTTTACTCGTCAAGGGGTTGAATCGTTAAAGGAGAAATTTCTAAAATGGTAGGGGCGGTCATCATTGCGCATTCCTTTATTGGAAAAGAATTGATTGAAACAGCAGAGTATATCGTTGGAAAAATCGAAGGGATCATGGCCATTTCTATCGATTTTAAAATGAATGCCTTTGAAGTGAGAAAAGTCATTTCAGAGGCCATGAAGCAAATCGATCAAGGAGATGGCGTCTTGATCTTAACTGACCTTTTCGGAGGGTCCCCGGCCAATATCGCCTTTTCGTTTCTAAACAAGGATAAAGTCGAGGTCATTACAGGAGTGAATCTTCCCATGATCTTAACGTTTTGGAACAAACGTAAAGGGAGAAGCCTGTCGGAATTAGCAAAATTGGTTCGACTGTCAGGCATTCGAAATATTGTTGTAGCGAAAGAGTTGATGGGGGAAAAAGGAACCTTCAAAAAAAGAATCCCCAACAGAGACAGACAAGTTTCACAAAAATAATAAGAGAATATCGATCGTCGATGATGACGAAACGATTCTTGATAAACTCGTGAAAATCTTAAGAGGCTAAGTTTTATGCCTTGTCCTTTTTATCTGGGCTTGACTTCGGGAAACCCCTTAAGAGTTTGCGGTCCCAGGGACCGTCCTGGGTATGCCCCGAGTTCGGCCCATTTAAAAATCTTCTGCCTTTCAGTTTCAGCCTATCTTGGATGTCCGATCTATAAAATGAAAACCACCAATTGGAAGAAAACGAATTGGTGGTCTCAGCTTTTAAAACAACTCTTTTGATTTAGAAAAAAAGGTGGAGGGAACCATCCTTTTTAAAGATTGGGGGCTTCGACGATTTCGACTTTAAACTCTTTGGCCTGGGTGGGAGGGTCCTTAAAGATGACCATAAAAGGGGTTGACTTTCCGGAAGGGGTGACCATTTTTTCCTGGGTCTGAGGTTTAACCACCATCTCCCCCTTAAAAAAATCAACAGGTTGCTTCTTCAACTCCTCGCGACTGAGGCTGCGGCCACAGATCGCTTCTTTCTCAGCCACTTTGAATCTGTCCTGATCAAAAATGACCACTTTTATTTTAATATGTTTCTTGGTAAATTTGGATTGATTTTTCACCTTTCCCTCGATGATAAAGAGCGGGGTCTCGTCGATCTTCTCCTCATAGCCGCTGAGATCTCCAATGATCAAATCCTCTTTCTCTGTTCCCCAAATCTGATCCCAGAACTCGGTTATCTTTTTAACCGGACCTTCTAAATAGGGGAAAAGTCTGCCACCCGAACTCAATTCCGACCAGACATAGAAGACGCCAAAGACCAGAAGGACTAAAATGATGATGAGGGTAATAAATCGAGCGGGGCCTCTTTTTTCAGCTCTTACCAAACTCCTCGTCTTGGAAGGTTTGGTTTCCTCCCTTTCTTCCAATTCAGGTTCGACAGGGGGTATTCTCTCTGCCTTTTCCAGAGGAATCTCTTCCTCCATTTTCTCGGTGGGAATCCTTCTTTCCACTTTTTCCGGCGGCGTGGGTTTCTCCGTTTCCATTACAGGAGCCTTCTCAGAAAAAAGAAAGGCCTCTTCCTCTGCTACGGACGCAAGTTCCTTCTTTTCGACTTTTGCCTCTGGAGGAGCTTCCTCTTTTTTCTCGCCTCTATCCATCAAATCTTCATGAAATTTGGCAAAGGTTTCCAATTTTTCGATAATTTCCTCTTTGGTCTCGGGCGGTGGAACGACATAGAAGACATGCCTGCACCGAGAACAGCGGACTTTGACGCCCGTCGCCTGAATCAAAGAATCGTCCAGATTGAACTTGGTCAGACAGGAAGCGCAGGTGACGATCATTGGAATCCCCTTTAAAATAAAATAAGATTCTTTAGGTGAAGGACCATTGATTGCGGATGGATCCACCGTTGATGAGTGACTTGCTGTCCATTATGATAAAAGGAAAAGAAAAAATCAAGAACAAAATGATGGACCTTTTCAAAAGGAGAGAACCGTTTTAATTGGGATCACATAATAACCCGGCGAGACTTGATAACTTTCAATCGCTGAAAGAAGAGGAAAAGTCTCTCTAAAGGAGGAATCCCTCATCACCTCTAAGATGAGATCCACCTTGTTTCCGATCACTTCTCCTTTCACCCTCGCATAAATCCCCTTCCCTTCCATCGAAAAAGAAGAGACTCGGAGGGTTTTACCCTTGATGGACATGGCGCCTCTCGCCCTATCAAATAAATCGAGAGGGGCCACTCCTCCTGCAAACGATCCCCTTTCAAATCTGGCCTCTTTAATAGAAAATTTAAGATCGCCCCTCTCATTGTTTAACTTCAACTCACCGGACAGAAGACCGTTTCCCCTCAGGCCAATCATGTCAAAAAAATCGATCCCTTCGATGTTGGCTTGATCCATACGAAGATGAGCCTGGTGTCCCCCACTCAATAGATCCAGCTTCCCCTGAATCCTCCCCTTTCCAATCTCCCCATCAAAGGAAAGGGCAACTCTCATCAAAAACAGTTGGAGCGGATGAATCCTTCCTCCCATCTTCTCCATGGAAAGGAGGGTTTTATCGGCATACTTGAGCGTCACGCTCTGAGAGGTCACGTTGAAGAAGAGACCCTTTCTGAAGTCATGGATATCTACGGACAGGGAGGTGTCTTGGAGTGAATGTTGAATCAGGTCCTTGAGAAACCCCTCGGAGACTCCGATAAACCACAGGCTGTAAAAGATCAGGAAGGCAAGGATGATTGCAAAAAGAATTTTTTTCATTTCTCTCTGATGAGGGCCAGGGTGAGGATGAGGTTGAGGTGCGAAGGATTTTCAAAAGTGGTTTTGACCGTGGTTCGTTTGAGGGTAAGGATCATCGGCGCATTCTCCATCTTGTAAAGGATGTTCACCATCTCATTCATGTTGACCTTTTCAATCTGGACCTCTGCCTCCTCTTCCACGAGATCTTTCATCTCTTTTCTGCTTGTGGGCTTTACGGATTTCACCTTCTGTTTCAAACCCAAGGGTTGAAAGACCTGATCCACAGCCTGGACCACCCCTTCCACTTTGGTTAAGGACTTTTTACGCTCCACCGCCTCTACTCTGTTTTTGAGCGAGAGGAATTCATCTCGCAGTTGGAGGAGTTCCTTTTGTTGGGCCTTCACATTTCCGAGATCCCTTCTTAATGACGAAGCGAGATTCACAAGGACGATGAGGAGAATGACAAAGGCCGCTACGCCCGCTCCGATCCATACCCTTTTATCCAATTTTAGCTTCAAGGCTTTCTCTCCTTTGCCGTGATGGTAAACCCTGTTCGATCTGTAGAAAGGGGTTTCGTTTCAGCGATATTGACATCCGTCAAAAATCTCTCCAATTGACCTTTCATCTGTTGAACCTGACTGAGGGAGGGGCATTCCCCCTTCAGCGTGATTCGATCTCGATCGAGATTAAGCTCGGTAAAGAAGGCGCCCGATACGCTCGCGCTGCTCAGTTCTAATAAAAACTGGAGGGGAGAACTCCCCACCAATACCCTTTCCTTCTCCTTCCATTCTTTCAGATGGGACTTCATCTGATAAAGGGGGTTGGCCATCCTCTTCTCGCCCGGGAAGAGAGTGGAATAGGTTCTGTTGATCTCGTCCTTGATCGATGTAATCTCTTTCTGGGTGGAGAAGATCCTGAATCCGATATTCGATAGAAAGAGAAGGATGAAAATGGCTGCAAGAATCGCCGTCCATCTGAGGGATCGCCGGGTCTTTTCGGCATCCAGGGTGTATGAAAACTCACCCCTTCTCAGGTTGACGGTAGGGGCCTTCATTTCTCCCTGAATCCCATTCATACGATCTTCATCCGAAATCGGTTTCGGATTCAGAAGCAGCTCTGTCATGCTTTCCATCGAGGCAAACGATTCTTTCGCCGACGCTAACTCGATGGAGGTCACCGCTTTCGGATCCACACCCAATGCCTTGAACCGATCCAATTGGTTTCTCAAAGTCTCTTTCCGAATAAAAACAACCAAGACCTTGTGCTTCCCATCGCTCTCTCCCAAGACCAAGAGATCGAAGACCACCTCCTCCACGCCGCCCAGGACAAGGCCCTCCAGTTCAAACCCAAGGACCTCTCTGATTCTTTGCATATCAGAAAATGGAAATTCTATGATTCGAAAACTGAGAAGACTTAACGGGAGGCTAAGCGTTGACTCTTCGATCTCTTCAAATGTCCTGTCCACGCCAAAAGAGGCGTCCTCTTGGATAGAGGCGGAGATCGTCTCTTGCAAGGAATAGGCGCGGCCGCTCTTTTCAAAGAGATGGATGAGGAGTTCTTCTCCTTTCAGGTCAAAGAAGGCAATCCTTCTCATACTTCACTCCTGTCCTTTTATTTTTTTCTTTTCAAGTTTCTTTCCAATATTTGATGGTCGGGCGGCTGCCGGTCATTTCCAGCAGACTCTCGATCCTCCTTCTGATATCCCCCTCGGTGGCTGTGGTGGTGACACGAAAGGCGGTGCCTTTGACCGTAATCTGGCCCATCAGGGCCTGTCCAATCGTCTCAAAGCCAGCTACCTTTAAAATATCTCCTGGATTCTCAAAAGGCGTAATCTCTCTGTAGTGGATAATTCTTTCCGCTATCTCTCCGCTGATCGCTTCGCCCAGGGAGACGAGCACAGGAA
The DNA here is from genome assembly GCA_002327985.1 of Syntrophaceae bacterium UBA2188. Classification (GTDB taxonomy): domain Bacteria; phylum Desulfobacterota; class BSN033; order BSN033; family UBA1163; genus UBA1163. The sequence goes on from DCVM01000052.1 coordinate 25,661, forward strand.
TCTCCGCTCCATTAATGTTGATCAATCCGCTTCCGTAAATGGTGATATAGGGCTGTAGTTTGTCAAAAGTGGTCTGGTCGATCCCTGGAATGATGAGAAGCTCATCCACGCTATCGAGAAAGCCATTTTTTGCGCCGTACTCTGAATCCTCTATCCTCGATTCCTTATCGGGATCGATCCAGTCAACGATCCGATCCGCTAAATCCGTATTAACCTCTAAGAAATGGAGCAGTCTGATCAATGAGAGATAGGCCTTTTCATTCAAACGGCCGTTTGGGTAGACCAGGGAGTTGAGATGAAACTTGGAATCCTCATCCTCGATCTTGGATGAAACGACTCCTTCAAACTCCTCGAAAAGATTCGGATGAGACATCATAAAAATTCCCGGATAGGAATACGGATAGAGCTTGTGATTCTCGGAGAGGGTCGTGGAGGTCAGCTGGATCGCTGACTTTGCCACGAACGAGAGCCTCTGAGCCGTTTGCCAGTTATAGAGGGCATTGGTGTTGACATAAACGCCATAGGAAAACTCGATCACCATCGCCGTGATCAAGACAATCACCGTCAGGGTCAGGACGAGAGCCATCCCCCTCGAATTAGAGAGGATAGATCTTGAATTTTTAAATTTTTTGATCACAGCGTTTTTCCGATCTTTGGCTTGATGGTCTCATAGAAGGTGACCGGCCGATCCTTGATGCGCACGGTGATGGTCACCCGGATCTCCTCAGGAATTTTTTTAATCTCCGAGGCATCCCACTGCCTGACCCATCGATCTTTATCCCTGGCCTCCACGGTAAAAGCCTCCACTTCTTCGATCATCTCCGCCCCTTCCTGATTGCCTTCCGCCCGATAGACGGAACGGATCTTTTTCAGGATCGTTGGTTTTCCGGCTATTTCATCCACTTCATAGGAGATGGTGGAAAGACCTGGAATCAGCGGTGAAAAGGCGGTGAAGACCCATCGGGATGCCTGCTTGCCGTAGAGGTCCCGGTCCTCCACCTTGAAGAGACAGTTCTTATTTCCCAGGCTGTAGAAAATCGCATCCCCCTCCCTCCTCAACCTATCCATCATCGCCCGGCATTCTTGCAGCTTTACCAGGGATTCATCGAGCCCCTCCATCGCTTTATGAGAAAGAAAAAAGGTGCTGTATAGGGCGCTTAGAATGATGGAGAGGATGGCAAAGGCCATCAGAATCTCGATCAGGGTAAACCCCGATTTGCCGGAAGGGTGGTTAGCAGCCTTAATCATCACTGTTGAAATTTTCATTTTGGTTTTTTAATCAATTCGTAAAAGGTCACCTCTTCTTGATTCCTCCCGACAACGATCTCAATCTCCAAGAGGTCCGGGTCAAGAGATTCCCTGATCTCTGTGACATAATGATAACCCCGGTAGGGGTCAGGAAATTCTCCTTCCGTGCTTTCCGGTTCGTCTTCCATTTCATTCATCTTGACTTTGGCGAGCATCGAGGCAATGGTGATGAATTCATGCCGCTCCGCAATGCTGAGATGGTAGTTCAAGGTTTGGATCAACGTCATGAGCAGTCCTCCCATCACCGCAAGGACGATCATCACCTCCAGGAGGGTGAAACCCGCATGCCGGGTTTTCATAAAATGCTTCCCCCTCATCGACTCTCCTCAAAGATCTTTGTTCTTCCACTCACCGAATTGAAGGCCACCCTCATCCGTTGATCGTCCTCTCTCAAGTAAACGGTGATGTTTTCTTGAATCCCCAGAGGTCCGAAGAACAAGATGATCTGCCCTTCTTTCACTTCCCCTCTTGACTGGAGATTCAAACCCTCCAGGCTTTCGAAGCTTTCTGCCTTTCTCCCTTCGGGCTCTTCCCACGAGATCACCCGTTCTTTCAGGTCAAATTTAAGGAAGGTGGTCTCCTTGGTAGAGATGGCGTTGTCATGGAGATACCTCAGGAGCGACGCAATCGTTCGGGCCTCTGATTTCAGTCTCCTCTCCTGCAGGCCAGAAAAGGACGGAAAGACAATGGCCAGAATTAAAGAGATGAGAAAGAGGGCAACCATGAGTTCCAGAAGGGTAAACCCTTTTTTCCGGAACTTATAAATTCCAATTGGTGATATCCGCATTATTGCCTTCCCCGCCTTCCCTGCCATCCGCACCGTAAGAGAGAATATCGAAGTCCCCGTGAAGCCCTGGCGATATATAAATATAAGGACTTCCCCACGGGTCTAAGGGAATCTTTCTCTGTTCCAGATACCCCTCCTCTTTATAATGGTTCGGAACCCTGCCTCCTGACGGCTTCTCAATAAGCGCCTCCAGCCCCTGCTCCGTGCTCGGATAAAAACCGTTATCGAGTCTAAAGAGTTTGAGGGCTGTCTCAAAGTTTCTGATCTGAATTTTTGCATCGGCTATTTTCGCGTCTTCGGTTCGTCCGATGATCCTTGGCGCTACCAGAGCCACCAGAAGGCTGAGGATAAAGACAACCACCAAGATTTCAATCAACGTAAATCCCTTGCGAGACTTCCCGTTGCGAGTCAGAAACCTCTTCACTTTTTCGTCTTTCATGTTCTTCCTCCATTTCCTTTTATCACTTAAAGCGCCATCCAGGCTCCATGAACTAAGATAGCCCTCGGAAGGAACCAATGTTTTCTGACCAACTCCCTCACTTGAATCGTCTCACTTGATCAATTGATTCAACTGGAACATCGGCAACAGGACGGCGAGGACGATAAAGCCCACCACTAGGCCCATCAATAAGATCATCACGGGTTCGAGCAGGGAAAGTCCTTTCTGGACCTTCCGGTTGAACTCCTCTTCATAGGCGTCGGCTGCCTTGTTCAAGACCTCGCCCAACCTTCCGCTCTTTTCGCCGGTTGAAATGAGCTGAACCAGAACAGGAGGAAATTCCTCCAGAGATCCTGAAAGGCTCCCTCCCTCTCCGACCCTTTTTACGACATCGAGAAGCTTCCTTTCGAGAACAAGGTTGCCGATCGATCTGGCAGCCAGCTCAAGAGCCTTCAGCATGGGAAGCCCGCCCTCGAGGAGAAAACCGAGCGTTCTGGTGAACCGAACATAGTAAAGATTTTGAACGATATGTCCGGGCATCTTCAGCATCATCCGATCCACAAAGGTCCGGTGATGCTTCTGCAATCGCCTGCTCCCCAGCAGGAGTCCGATCAGGACAATGATGATCGCCCACCAATAGTGAATAAAGACATGGCTGATCGCGATCAGGACAACAGTAAGAAAAGGCAGGGCGCTCTTCGTGTTCTCGAAAATCTTCACAATTTTGGGTATCACAAAAGTAAAAAGAAAGGAGAGGACCGTGAACCCGATGCACACCATCAGGGTGGGGTAGATCATCGCCGTCCTCACCTTCTCCCTGATGGCGGCCTGTTTTTCAAGGAAATCGGCGAGCCTCGCCAGGACCCGATCCAGCGAGCCGCTCTGCTCTCCGGCCTCCACCATGTTGATATAGAACTCGGGGAAGACCTTCGGATGTCCTTCCAGGGCGCGCGAGAGGCTTGCTCCGCTTGAGACCCTCTCTCTCACATTCACCAGAAGGTTTTTCCAGAATCCCCTGTTTTCTTCAGAGAGCGATTTCAATGCATCCAGGAGAGACACCCCTGAGGAAAACAGGGTGGAGAGCTGTCTGGTCAGGGAAGGCAGAACCGTCGGATCATGTTTGCGGGAGAACCATTTCTTCTCTTGGGGGAGGTTTTCGTAAATCTCCTTTGGATAGATGCCAATCTCTTTGACGCTGAGAAGGGCATTCTGAATGCCATCGGCTTCGATGACGCCGGCGACCGAAGACCCATCCGATCGGTATCCCTTGTATTGAAATATCGGCATGGCATTGATGTAAGATGACGGATCGCCTGTCAGGTCTCGATCACGTCTTTCTGGGTCACCCTCAAGACCTCTTCGACGGAGGTGATTCCTTTGGCCGCCTTCTCAAAGCCATCGGTCCTCAAAACCTTCATCCCCTTTGAGACGGCATAATTCTTGATGCTCTGCGAGTCAATCTTTTCCGTAATCATATGCCGGATGTCGTCATCGATGAGGAGGAGTTCAAAAATTCCGGTCCTTCCGAGATAACCTTTGTCGCCGCACTTTTCACACCCTCTACCCCGATAAAGAACGGAAGAAGAGAGATATCGGGCCTCCTCTGGAGTCGGCTTATAAGATTCCTTGCAATGCGGGCAGATCACCCTGACGAGCCTCTGGGCGAGGGCTCCGATGAGCGAGGAAGCGACCAGAAAGGGTTCCACGCCCATATCGATGAGCCGGGTCAGGGCAGAAGGCGCATCATTGGTATGAAGCGTGCTTAAGACAAGGTGGCCTGTCAGCGACGCCTGAATCGCAATCTCTGCGGTCTCAAAATCCCTGATCTCTCCCACCATGATCACGTCCGGGTCTTGCCTCAAAATGGACCTTAGCCCTGAAGCAAAGGTCAGGCCTATCTTTGGATTCACATGCATCTGCCCGATGCCTTTGAGCTGGTACTCCACAGGATCTTCCACCGTGATGATATTCTTCTCCTCCGTATGAATTCTGTTAAGGGCTGCATAGAGGGTCGTGCTCTTCCCGCTTCCTGTCGGACCGGTGACCAGGAGGATGCCATTCGTTCTCTGCAGAAGTTCTTCGAGACGTTTCACGTCTTCCTGGCTAAGACCTACCTCCCATAGTCCGAGCACCCCCTGTTTTCGATCGAGCAATCTCAGGACAGCCCTTTCTCCGAATGACGTTGGGATGATCGATACCCGGATATCAACGTCTCTTCCTCCGACCAAAAGCCTGATGCGGCCATCCTGTGGCAGCCTCTTCTCCGCAATGTCAAGATTAGCCATGATCTTCACCCGACTGATCAGGGCATCCTGGATAATCTTGGGCGGGCTGAGAACCCGGTGGAGGATCCCGTCCACCCTCAACCTTACCTCGAGCTCCTTTTCATAGGGTTCGATGTGGATGTCGCTCGCCCTCTCTTTGACTGCCTGCTGGAGAAAGGCATTCAAAAGCCTGATGATGGGCGCCTCTTCTGTCAGTTCGAGGATGTCTCTTGGCTTTTCAAACACCGTGGCCACCGAGGCGAGGTCTTCGCCTGCGATGTTGTCCATCACCTCTTCCGCAGAACCCATCTGGCCATAGAACCTGTTGATCGCATCGATCACCACACCCGCCGAAACGTTGATGGGCAAGGGTTTCAGCCCAAGGCTTTTTGAGAGGTCCCAGAGAGCAAGCATACCCCTCTCGTCAGCAATCGCAGCGAGGAGGCGCCCGTCCTCCCTGCGAAGGGGCATCACCCTGTTGGCTTTGGCAAAAGAGAGTGGAACCTCTTTGATGAGAGAGAGCTCTACATCTTCATCCTTGATGGCTTCTATCGTTTTGATCTCCATCATTTTTACCGATCTTTTTTCTCTTCACTCTTGAATCCCAAAATGTAGTTGGGTTCTGCAACCTCCACTTCAGGGATGGCTGAAAATTCTTGGACTGCCTTCTCCACAGACTGTTCGGCCCTGATTCGGATCTGATAGGCCTTGGTCTCTTCCATGTAACGGATGACCGTGACCCCTTTCTTAAAAAGAATGGCAAGGGCATTCGGTTCTGAAAGACCCTCCCTGAATTTAACCAAAAGCTCCCCCTCTTTATAATTTTTCGATGCCTTGGCCATCTGGAGTTGCCTGTCTTTGGTGATCTGAGCAAGGCTTTCCGCCTCTTTCACCACGCTCGGCGTAATAAAAATCAACAGGTTCGTCTTATTCTTCGAAACACTTTTCCATCGAAACAACCATCCGACAAGGGGGATATCGCCCAAGAGCGGGATTTTGGTCAGTTGATCCTCCCCCTTATCCTGCATGAGGCCTCCAATGACCACGGTCTCCCTGTCTTTTACCACCACCGAGGTCTTGGTGGAGCGTTTGGTGGTAGTGACCCCTTGGTTGAGTACGATCACTGCCGACTCCTGCTTGACCGCAGAGATCTCCTGATAGATGTCGAGCTTGATGTAATCCCCCTCGGTAATCTGGGGAGTGATTTTGAGCCGGATGCCCACATCCTGCCGTTCCACAGTGGAAAAGACCGAGGTCGACAACTGGGGATTCGTTTGTTTTCCCGTGATGAAGGGAACGTTTTCACCCACCATGATCTCCGCCTCTTTATTGTCAGAGGTGAGAAGCTGTGGAGTGGAGAGAATATTGACCGCGTCCTTGAAATCATTCATACTGAGGAGAGCTGCAAACCCGGGGACTTGCACATCCGTTGTGGTGGTGGTCGTAGTTCCATCCGTAATGGTCGGGAAAAAAGTCCCTGGGATGGTCATATATCTTCCGAGACCGCCCATGGAAAGGCCTGCCAGACCGCTGATGATGCTCTGGATGGTCGTGGCGTCGATATTTCCAAAACCGCCAATCACTATAGGCTTTCCATCCACGACAAGGGCCCCGCGCCATTTAGCGCCTACTTCGAGAAGCTTGTCGATGGAAACCTCTGCAATCATGGCCTCCACGTAGACCTGTTTTCTTCTTTTGTCGAGTTGTCTGATGATCTGGATGAGATTCTGATAATCCGATGGGGAAGCGACGATGACCAACGAATTGGTTGCCTTATCCGGCGTGATGGCAATGCCTCCCACTGCCTCAAACGGAGTGACGGGCGCAGCCTGAGCGCCGGTCGCGGCCTGTTTGGTGGGTTGGGCTCCCTTGAGCATTCCTTCCAGCACTTTGGTCAGCTCCGTCGCATCAGCATTCTCAAGGAAATAGACATTGATCCTTCCCTGCGCCTCAGGAGAGGGGACATCCAATATCTTAACCAGCTCTCTCATCGATTCCCTGATCTCTTTATCTCCGAAGAGAACGATTGCATTGAGCCGAGTGTCAGGCACTGCCCTACCCCCTTCTGGAGTGGTCTGACCGGGCGGTCCCCTCGTCCTTGCCTTTGCAAAACCCTCGTTCAGGGTCTTGGCCACGGCATCCGCGCTCGAATGTTTTAGAAAGACGAGATCGGACTTGTCTTTTTCAGGGGGTTGGTCAATGGCCTCAACAATGGAGAGTATCTTCTCAATATTGAGCCCGGAGTCAACCACAAGGATCAGGTTACCGGGGCCGAAGGTCGAGATATGGCCATTTCTTGAGATCAGGGGCTGGAGGAATTTGAGCGCGTCTTCCGAGGCAATATTTTTCAGAGAAATCAGCCTGGCGATAAAGCTCTCGTCAACCGTCTTTCTTTCCAGAGAGATCTGCATCCCCCTCTGTTTTGCCTCGGCCGCTGGGATGATCTTGTAGGCGTCCACGCCTGAGGGCAGGATGGTAAATCCCTTCAGCTCCAACACCGATGTAAAAAGATTGTAGGCCTCGTCCACTGAAAGCCTGGAGGGAGCGATGATGGTAATCTTCCCTCTGATCCTCTCGTCAAAGATAAAGTTCTTTCCGGTAATCTCGCTGATGAACTTGGTGACCGTGGCAAGCTCAACATCCACAAAATTGAATGTCACCTTCTCCGGTTTTTTCGTCTCGGAAAGGCCGACGGTGACGGAGGAAAACAGACAAACAATCAGAATCATCCATGACCAGTATTTGGGGGACCAATATTTTGGGGACCAATATTTTTTCATCTCACTCTCACCCATCTTTAAGCCTATCGCATCTGATAGTTCAATGACGTTCTATTGCCGTCCCGAATGATATCGAGTTGAATCCGATCCATTCCCTTGATGGCCGTAAAGGCCTGGAGGGCCGATTCGGGTTTATCAATCGTGAATTCATTGATCCTCAGAAGGACATCCTCATTCCGCAAACCAATGCTGTCATAGATTCCGCCCGGCCTCACCTCTTTGAGGATAAACCCTTCCTGCTTTCCATCGACCAGGTGGGGCTGAAGCCTTGCGTCGGTCATGAGCTGGTTGGGATGCTCAATGGCCTCCAATACCTTCTTCTGATTCAGGAGATAAGAGTCGCCGCCTGTCTGCTGGGCAATGTTCGAATAGCTGACCGTTTCCTTGCCGCCCTTTCTAAAATCTTTTCCGGCCTCCCATTCAACCATGGGAATCTCTATCTTCTGGCCGCTGTCGTTGATGATCGCCCTGTCCTTCTCAACCTTTTCGAGCATTCCCAGGCCGAAGACAGACTCGCCGATATTGAAAACCACCTGTTCTCCTTTTTTGTCCGAAAAGATGGCATAGCCCACCTTCTTAGAACCTGCCACCGTGCCGATCAGAAATACATCTGTTCTGGCCACCAGCGGCGCAGAGGAAGCAGAAAGAAGTTTCAGCTCTCCTCCTGGAAAACCGAAAGGATTGTTCTTAAGGATGGGGGCATAGTCCTGAAAACTCACTTTTGATCCGGCCTTCTCTCCTGCTTTCACTGAACCCATTGCCTTTTTGCCGGGCTTCAGTGAGAGGGAGAGCATCTCCCTGGCCAAAAAGATGGCTACAATGAGAATGAGGATAAGAAGGCCGATATTGATGGGAAATATCAGCTTGAATTTTTCTAAATTGAATTTCATTGCCAGTAAAAATTTGTGTCAAATGATGGATAGTCGATATACTAACAGAAGACAAATGA
>DCVM01000066.1 GCA_002327985.1 Syntrophaceae bacterium UBA2188
CAGATGGCGGAAAACGGATATCGAAAAGAATATAAGCTATTGGCCATAAGCTAATTGCTATAGAGCAACCGAAAGGAGCGAGCGGGTATGGCGTTTCGGTTTGAAACTTTAGATATCTGGCATATGGCCAGAGCATACGCATCGCGGGTTTATTCAGTCACAGCTAAGTTCCCACGTCATGAGGATTATGGGTTGAGATCACAAATGAATCGAGCCGTGAATTCTATTAGCCTCAATATTGCAGAAGGGTCGGCGAAGAGTAGCAACAAGGCGTTTGATTACCATTTAGAGATCAGTGTGGGTTCAACTTTCGAGGTGGTTGGAGGTTCCTTTCTTGCTCTAGAAAGAGGTTATATTACAGAGGATGAGCATAAAGTTTTGTATAACGAAGGGGAACGACTTGCGAAATCGATTAATGCTTTTCGGAATACTTTATAAAAATATGCCAGAATACNNAGAGGGTTAGGGTGAGGGGGAAATGATCTTATCATCACCCCCACCTTAATCCTCCCCCATCAAGGGGGAGGAAAGTTTTTTAGAGAATTTGATGCCCCGCAGCTTGCTGCGGGGTAGTTCACTTTAACGATAAGCTATCTGCTATATGCCATTAGCTATGGAGGTGAGCTATGCCTGGCATTGAGCCGATTCCAAAAGAGGAGAGGCATTTAGGGGGCTGGGATTTTTTAATACTCTGGGCGGGGGCAGCAATCTCCTTGGCGGAAATATGGGCGGGGAGCTTGATCGTTCCTCTCGGATTGGGCTTGGGACTTTGGGCCATTCTCCTCGGCCACCTCATCGGGAATACACCCTTTGCCTTGGGCGGATTGATTGGAAGCCGATGGGGGATTCCAACGATGGTGAGCGTTCGGCCCTCTTTCGGAATCAGGGGGTCTTATTTTGCTTCCGGTCTTAATGTGATTCAGCTCATTGGCTGGACTGCTGTGATGCTCATTGTCTGCGGCCAGGCAGCCAATGCCATCTCTCAGTTCTATGGATTTTCAAACCTTAATCTTTGGATCATTCTCTCTGGAGTGATGACCACGCTATGGGCGTGGGTGGGGCGTCGATATTGGAAATGGCTGCAGCGGATTTCAGTCAGTGCTCTTTTGATTTTATGTCTTGCCATGACCTATGTTGTTTTTCAGGAATACGGCTGGTGCATGCTCTCTCAAATACCGAGAAAAAGAGACTTCCCCTTTATGATCGGGTTGGACTTGATTATCGCCATGCCTATCTCATGGCTTCCTTTGGTTTCGGATTATTCGCGTTTTGCAAAGAGTTCAAAGTCAAGCTTTTGGGGGACCTGGATCAGTTATTTTATTGTTTCTTCCTGGATGTATCTGATTGGGCTGATGGCTTCGTTAGCGACTCAATCCCCTGATCCTTCGGGAGTGGTGATGGGCCTCATGCAAAAATTTGGATGGGCCATCCCTGCCCTCATCATTGTCCTTTTCTCAACCTTTACCACCACCTTTTTAGATATCTATTCCACAGCGATCTCGGGCCTGAATATCTTTCCAAAATTAGGGGAACGAAAGGGTGTCATCCTGGGAGGAATTTTCGGAACCATCGTAGCAATCATCTTTCCAACCCTTCTCAATTATGAGCATTTTCTCCTGTTCATCGGAGCCATGTTCTGCCCTCTCTTTGGGATTGTGCTTGTCGATTATTTCTTTATAAGAAGGGAGATGATCGATTTGGTCGATCTTTACAGGAGAGACGGTCCATACTGGTTCTGGAAAGGGATCAACCCTCTCGCCATCATCGCTTGGGCCATTGGGTTTACTATTTATCTTGGGTTTTCTCCTATGTTGATGGAAAAGGTATTCGGGATTCAGGCATCCTTTCCATGGCCGCTGGGTTCCTCTTTGCCAAGCATGATTTTGTCAGGTCTGATCTATTGGTCTCTAAATCAAAGAAGGCTATTCTATGACACAGAAGATTAAGGCCTAAAAAGAAATCGCCGCTCAGTGTTGATTTCTGACTACGTATCTACAAGTCATTACTGGAATTGATGTTTAACAATTGAAGATTATGGATGAAAGTGGGGATAGCGCTGGTTGAGCGCTATTGCCAAAACAGCTCTCCAATAATACGCTCTGTGACTATGTCGTATTCAAGATTTCTGCATTTTCCACCTGGATTACCTACGGCCCGTTGCTTGAGCGTAAACGCAGAGATATGCCATAGCGGCAAAACAATAGTCTTAGCCGTGCGGGAAATGTCACTGACGTAGAACTCCGAAGGCGGTTCACCTTTTCCTTTCAAATAGTTGGCAGCCGCCTCAGCAGCTGCACGGAACTCCGCTGGCAGCGCCGCCAGCTCGGTAAGCTTTGTTGCCTTAAGGTCCTCTTCAACGATCATCACATCTTCAAGCGTCAGCCTTGGTAGTCTCCATACAAACCAGATCCGCTTTTTCTCCTTTAGTGAGCGATTGAGGTCTTTTTTAATGATATCAAAATGGGGATGTTGACGCTCAAGATAAGCGATCCCATCATGTCCCTGAAACCCGACCTTCACCGTTTCCTTACTTTCCTCTGCGAGAAACGCAACGAAATCATTATCTGCTCTTGATATCTCACCTATCTCGCCTGCGCTATCTATTCTGACCCCAACTGGATGTTGGCGTTCTACACTTCGCTGCGCTAATGTGAGATAGGACTGATAATCTTTGTGGTTCCTAAACAATCTACCCTCTTGACCCGTTTGGAACATGATTGTGGCACCAACGGTGCTCTCTTGAACCCTTTTAGCAACTAACAGTCTCAACAACACTGAATCCATCTGTTCCTCTCTGTTCTTCATGGCCCAGACAGTGAGAGCAATGCTCATCGCAAACCCAAGCGTAATTAGAGCTGCGGCTAATTGGCGGTTAAGGAACGGTTTTGTTTCCAAGTGGGTTCATCATCTTAAAGTACAACCAAAACTCATGCACAGAATCCTTATTTGGATTATTTTCCTCGTCGATTTGCGATTGTAATATACGCCATATTTGGAAATTGAGCAAGTGAAAGTGAAGATTAAGTGCGAGCCTCCCTTCTAACCATGGCTCGCCAGCTACATCTCGTTGTTGGGCGGCGCGCTTCTACTCCTGGCTCTCCCACCGCACATCCATGTCGTACTGCGCCTCTCCCTCTGTATTGAATGGGCCCGAGATGACCAAGACAGCCCGCCTTCGCTCGAGGAGAAGCAGGATCTGAGCCGTCGCCAGGACCGTGGCAATGACGGTGGGCGGCTCCTCCACATACTGGACATACCAAAACCGATTTGCAAAAGTCGGATCGGTCGCAGCCACTGTGGCGTGGATGAGCACATCCCACAGGTAGTGCTTCAGCGCTTCAGCCGGGTCGTCCCCTTCTGGCAAGAACGCGAGGCGCCGAAACGGAGTGGCTGGATCAAGTATGTCATCGCACCCGATGAGACTGTAAGTGACGGCTTTGTGGGTCATGCGCGATTATCTCCGTTGCAAGGGTATGCTGTATTTGAGTTAAACGTATCCTGTAGGTTTTGCATTATTTCTCATCGACTGGCCAAGGGGGAACCCGTTTCACTTTTCCTTTTTTTAGACCGCCTAGGTGGCGCAGGATATTATTGTACTCGGGATGATTGGGTGGATATTTGGGAAGTGCATCTCCAATCAGTCCCTTTGATCCTTCTGCTCGAAGTTGCAGAACAATGTCCTTCTTCCACCAGGAGAGGCGTTAAGTCCTTCATCGAATTTTCCCCCTTATATTCAATACAGCCGGCTGCTCGCACTACGGCCATGAATAAAATGAACTACCCCGCAGCAAGCTGCGGGGCATCAAATTCTCTAAAAAACTTTCCTCCCCCTTGATGGGGGAGGATTAAGGTGGGGGTGATGATAAGATCATTTCCCCCTCACCCTAACCCTCTCCCCCCAGGGGAGAGGGAGGCCATTCATCCCCCCAGCAGAGCTGAGGGGTATTCTGGCATATTTTTATAAACAAAAATGTGGATTTCATGTCTCGTGCCCTTACCCTTTAAGTATTTTCCCTCTTTATCACTTGCCTTCCCCATCTTTCACCGTCTACCCTAAAGCACATTCGAAGGGCAGTAATCCCTCTAATTGTTTTAGTATTCACATCAGCACCCGAGGATCATAGAACGAAAGCCAGTCACGAGTGTAATAATTTTTAATGAAATATTGAATCTGGTAAATCAAATCTTTGCAATTCTTGTTGATAAGCATAGCGCCCGTGTTGAGTCATTCCCGATTCTCTAAAATCACATCGTCAACAATCTCCCCGCAGAAGATACATCTCCATCCCCCCAAATGTTCTTGACTACCGAAGAATTGTTCGTAAGCCATGGTGCTACCACAACGGTTGCACTTCATGTATGAAACCCACCATCAAATTAGCCAAGAGTTTATCAGGATGGATTTACAAGGTCAACAAGAACCTAAAGAGGGTGTGGGGTGCCATCAAAGGTATATCAGAACTCTATCCGAGAGTTTCAATCGTTCAACTCCCCTTTTTTGATGCCAGTTCTTAACTGTGCCAATTCCCATACGTATCTGTAGAGATGTAGGCCCTTGCTATACGCAATGGTTTCGCCTGGCTCAACCCCGATTTTTTTTGCCATATCTTCCTTCAACATCTGTAAGGCTCCGAGGTTTGCTGGAAAGCCGCCCCAGAGATCCCAAGATCTAAAATAAACAAAAAAGTGAAGTTTACCGTAGCGCACCCGGCAATCAACCAACCTCAAGCATGGAGGGTCATTCAATAAACAATCATCGGGTCGTCCTACCTCCATCGTTGTTTGATTGGTATTAAAACCAACCTTTTGGTATCTTTCAATCACTGCTTCAATCTGATTTGGCCCGACAATAACCGGCTCATCCACTGTAACATCGCCTTTTCCATCTCTATATCGTTTTATCAAAATCCCGCTCAACCTCTCACCATAAACATAATCTTCGTTTTCATCCTTGACGCCGACCATTATCTTTTCGTTAAAGTAAGTGTCAATATAGTCTGGCGCAACGGGAGCGGGGATACCAAGACCCGGAGGAATATCCGGCTCAAGTGGTCTCATGTGAGGATGCGTAATTTTTACCCTCACATCGTCAAACTCAATTCTTTCTGAACCATCAAAACTTCCTTGGTCAATGACATAGCGGTAGCCATCATCCAAGATATTAAATACACATTGAAACCAGGCGTCGGGAATATCCCGTGCCACAATGGAAATTGTCTTAAAAAAACCCACTTGATTATCCATCAGAATGACCCTCCTTTCCTCATTACAGGTTCACATACCGGATGTTAATGCCTGCTTCTCTTAAAATCTGAGTTCCGTTAGTCGGGTAAATCCCCTCTAACATCACTACTGTTTCAACCTGTAGACCGGTGATTATTTTTGCACAGACTTCACATGGCTCGGCATTCATATAGATAGTTGCGTCTCTCAAATCCGTGCAACCATATCCCCTCCATAGAAGCCCCGCAATAACTGTCCTTCGGAGTAGGTTTACTAAATTCAGATGATAGCGTCAATAGAATTTTGGGCTGGTTGCCTCTCCTCCGGCCTAAACATTGAGAGGATGTTGGGAGCAATGAAGGATAACGAAACATGGCAATCTTGGCTTCTTAGGCTTTAACCACTTCACAAAGTGTGAATATGGGCTTTCAATATGTTCTGTCGATTTGCGATTGAAAGAGAGAGTAACGCGAGAAATAAGTTTGTCATGGCCTTAAAAAAAATCAGGCCTCAGGCGACGACCACTCTGATCATCGAAGAAGTAAACATCGTGAAGGGAGAAAGAGGCCATTATTTGTTTTTGGAGGTTAGGTGTTTCTGCCGTAAGTATTTTAAATTCATTCTCTCCGACCCTGACTGAGACAAGATGAGTTGACCCGATCGTTTCGATAAGGACGGAGATTCCCTTCAAAGGAATCTCCTTATGAGTACTCAGGAGGATGTGTTCGGGTCTTATCCCTGCCAAGACATTGCCTTGGGTTTTGATCTTTGTATCAAAAACGATAAAGCCATCGTCAGAGATAAACTTTGCCTGTTCAATTCTCCCATGGAGCAGATTGATGCGATGGGTTCCCAAAAATTCTGCCACGAATCGATGGTCAGGATCATTATAAATGGATATGGGTTCTCCAGTCTGTTTGACTGTTCCATGATTCATCACTACGACGAAATCGGACATCATCATGGCCTCTGTTTGATCATGGGTAACATAGATCACGGTGGCTTGGAGATCCTTGAAAAGTCTTTTAAGCTCTGTTCGGGTCACTTCTCTTACCTGGGCATCCAGGTTACTCAACGGTTCATCAAGAAGGAAGACTTCCGGCTCTCTGACCAGAGCCCTTCCGAGAGCCACGCGTTGCTGTTGCCCTCCAGAAAGCTGTTTTGGATATCTTTCCATGAAATCCTCTATCTTGAGCATTCTTGCGACCCCAACCACTTTCTTTTTGATGTCATGTTCCGGGTACCCTCTTAGCCTAAGCCCTATGGCCATGTTCTCAAAGACTCTTTTGTGAGGGTAAAGGGCATAGTTTTGGAAGACCATGGCAATGTTCCGCTCACGAGGAGACACATCGTTTACGACACTGTCCCTGATCAGAACCTCTCCCGCATCAGGTTTTTCTAAACCTGCCACCAATCGGAGTAGAGTGGTCTTTCCGCAGCCAGAGGGCCCAAGAATAGAGGTGAACATTCCATTTGGGATTTTGAGGTTGATGTCTTGCAAAGCTGTGATCTTACCCCCCATGAAGGACTTTATTACATTTTTTAGCTCAACTTCTGCCATCTCATCATCCTTTCATCGCCCCCGTCGTCAACCCCTCAATCACCCAGCGTTGCAATACGGCGATAATGAGGATAACCGGGATCGTGGTTAAAGTAACAGCGGCATTTATTTCACCCCAAGGAATTTCATAAACGGATGCGCCACTTAACATAGAGATGCCTACTGGGACTGTATATTTCAATTGGGAAGGCATCAATGTCAGGGCCAAGATGAATTCATTCCAGCAAAAAATGAATACAAGCACACCTGTAATGGAAAGGGTGGGTCGACTTAAAGGCATAAAGATTTTAAATAGTCTTCCCATTGGAGAAAAGCCATCCATCAATGCTGCCTCATCGAGCTCTTTGGGCAATTGCCTGAATGCAGCATGGAGCATCCATACTGCAAAGGGAAGATTCAGGGCAGCATAAGCAAGAATCAGTCCGAAATAATGATTGACCAGCATCAGTTTTGCCAGTACCACAAAAAAAGGTATGGCGAGGAGGGCAGGGGGGATAATCGCTCCGATCAGGAGCCCTCTCTGAATCCTTGTAGCCTTTTTCAAGTCCAGCGATCTGAGATGAAAAGCAATAAGAGAGGCAACCCAAAGGGTCAATGCCGTGGCTCCCCCTGCCACGATGAGACTATTCAGGATGTATCGACCGAAGGGCCTTTTGCTAAAGACATTTTCCGAATTTTCTAAGGAAAGTGTTTTGGGTAAATAAATGACTGGAAGGGAGAAAACTTCATCCGATGGCTTCAGTGCCGTGAGGATCGTCCAGAAAAAAGGAAAGAGGCAGTAGAGGATCACAAGCCCCATTAATATATAGAGAAGAATCTTCTTCATTTCGACACCTTTTCGTATCGGAGTGTCATCGTCTTGATAATAACAACGCTGGTTAAAATGAGCGTCACCAGAAAGAGTGAGGTGAGGAAAAACCCATAACCTAACTCGTCATATCGGAAGGCAAGATCATAAATGTAGAGACTCAAAGTACGCGTGCTGTCTGCGGGTCCCCCTTTGGTGAGAACCCAAATGAGATCAAATATTCCTGCAGCATGAATGACTCTAAAAATAAGCGCAATCCTTATAAAGGGTATGAGCATAGGCAGGATCAGGTGGAGCAACCTCTTGGGAAAACCTGCCCCATCAAGGGAAAGACTTTCTGTGAGATCTTTTGGAATGGATTGCAGTCCTGCGAGAAGAATAATGGTTACAAAAGGTGTGGTTTTCCAGATATCCGCAAAAACAGCAGCAAACATAGCCCCCTGAGGACTTGAGAGCCAATTCAGGGGTTCCTGAATTAAACCGATTCTCATCAAGACATCGTTGATCACTCCAAAGGGATTGTTAAACATCCACTGCCATGCCACGGCCATCACGGCCGTTGGGAGTGCCCAAGGGATAAGAACAGAAAGGCGGTTCATCGCCCTCCCCCTCAAAGGGGCATTGAGGATCAGAGCAAAACAGAGCCCAAGGAATAATTCGAAGGGCACCGAGAGAATCGTGAAGAGAAAGGTGTTTTTTACCGTCTTATGAAGATCATAATCGACGGCGAGACGTCTAAACCAATTAAGTTTTTTCCCTTGGATGTAACTACTAACGGAACGATCCATGGCCAATGCAGCATCCGGAGGACGTTCGATTCCAACCAGGACTGCACTCACGTGCTTCTGAAGGATAGCGCTCACTCTGGCGTAATCGGGATGAACCGGTCTTGGTCTCGATCCCAGAAGCACCTCGTAAAGTTCTTTGTAGTGGGGGCTTTCCCTCTGAATATCAGTATCCTCGAAAAGGGATTTCCTGGTAGGAACGGCTCCTCTTTGCATGTGAAGGATCTTCTGGGCACTGTCTGAAGTGGCAAACTCAATAAATTTCCATACCGCCTCTGGGTGTTTTATGCCCCGCCCGATCCCTAATCCCCAACCTCCAAGGGTGCCGGCTGATCTCTGGCCTGTTTTGCGGATGAAAGGTACGATCCCTACCTTTCCTTTGAGTGGAGAATGATTTAGTCTCTTCCATGCATAGGGCCAATTTCTCATGAATAAAGCTTTTCCTTTTTCGAAAAACTCTAAGGAGTGTTGTTCCTGAAAGGTAAGCACGCTTCGAGGCGCCCAATCTTCCTCGATGATCTTTTTCATGAACCGTAGGGCCTCGATATTTTCACGAGTTTCAAGGCAAACATTCTCCTTCTCATCCAGGACAGTCCCTCCTGCTCCCCAGAGGTATTCTAAGTAATTGCAGACGAGCCCTTCATACTGCATCCCTTGAAACACAATACCGTAAAGCTCTGGAGGGCTTGAGGACCTCCGACAGAGGTGCTCGAATTCCTCCCAGGTCTTTGGAGGTTCAGAGATGAGATCCTTTCTATAATAGAGCATCCCAACATCACTTCTCACCGGCACCCGGTAAATACGCTTCTTGTAGTGACTGGCCTCGATGTCCCTCGGAAGAAATTTTTCCTGCTCCTCCTGAGGAAACCAGGAATCAAGAGGCAAGAGCCAACCCCTTTGAGCAAAATTTGCCGTCCAGATCACATCCATGTAGACAAGTTCAAGGGGATCCCCACTCAGAAAGGATCGGATATACATATTCTGTCTTTCATCGGTTGACCAGGGCCCTGAGATATAATTAATTTTTATGTCTGGCTGTCTTTCGTGGAAAATTCGAATGACCTCTGCCCAGGCTCCCCCAATATCTTCTGGTCCGATCATTCTAAGGACAACTTTAGAAGAGGCAGAAACAGGAATACACAAGAGGATAAAAAGGGTAACAATCAATCCTATTCTTTTCTTCTCTCCTTTCATGTAATCATTCCCGCCCTTCATCCCTTAACAATCCTCCCCTTTCATTTGTGTGTTCCATAAGCTTCACTTTATTTGACCTTAGCGGGTTTCAGTTTAAATGTCTGCGGAAACCTGTTCCGTTACAATCAATACACCTTTTCCGGTCTTCCCCAATGTAGGAGAGGGTCGACAGCTCCATTGTGAATTTCGATAAGAAGTGTGGGAAAAGTTTTTCCCTTTGTGGATAGGAAATTTCAATCCCATACGGTCTGAATTTATGTACTATTGCACAGTTAATTTCTAAACGAATCGGGTAATAATTCTTGGAATCTTTCCCCCATACATGAAGTTCCATATTCCAGTAGGAATCCCAAAAACCACCTTGAACCCTCCTCTCTATTTCGGTTGCTTGTACTATCTGAATCAAAATGAGAATTGTAGGGCTCCGACCCACTGGACATCCATCCTCTTAAAACCAGGGACTGGATCACTGTTATAGTCAATAATATTTGCAAACCTAAGAGACCATCGTCCCCCTAAAGAGGGAATTTCTCCCAAAGGGATATTTAATGCAGCCTCATTCCGCCAAAAAAAGATGCCCCCCTCCCCAATGGTTGGATAGAACACATATCTATCTGTAAAGGTCAGCCATTTGAAGATGTTATATCTAAAATCGAACCCCAGTCGGGCTGAAATCCCATCTTCATCCTGGCCTTCATACCGGGTCCAATTGAAATAGGACAAACCAGCCTCAAACAGAAGAGATTTGACTGGATCGTCCCAGAGTTGATAACCTACACCAGGTCCCACGAAGGTCCTGAGTTTCGTGTCATTGA
>DCVM01000047.1 GCA_002327985.1 Syntrophaceae bacterium UBA2188
AAGGATACCTTTGAATGGGTCGCTCCAGAGGGAGTAGAGGTGAAACCCTTGGCCCAATTCTTAAAAGGAAAGAAGTTGGAATGAAGATTACTTTTGTCATTCCCAGATGGCCCAAGGACAGCTTCTGGGACGTGATTGCTTTTAAATTCCCCTTGCTTTCTACTTCCCTTCTTGCAGGGCTCACCCCTTCGTCTCATCAACTCCGGATCGTTGATGAAAGCCTCACCCAAATAGATTTCAATCAGGAAGTGGATCTCGTTGCCATCACTGCCATGACTCCTCTGGCGCCGAGGGGATATGAGATCGCGGATGAATTTCGAAGAAGAGGGAGAAAAGTGGTGATCGGAGGCATTCATGCCTCCTGGCTTCCTGAGGAGGCAAAAATCCATGCCGATAGTGTAGCCATTGGTGAAGCCGATGAGGTCTGGGTTGAGCTGTTGAGGGATGTTGGACAAGGAACGATGAAACCTTTTTACCGTCAGAAGGAGAGAACAGATCTTGACCACCTTCCCATTCCGAGACGGGATCTCTTCCCTCCCAAGGGATATCTTTTTCACAATCTGATTCAGACCACAAGGGGTTGTCCTTATGACTGTGAGTTCTGCTCAGTGACCGCGCTTCACGGAAAAACTTATCGGATGAGATCGGTCTCCGAAGTGGAAAAAGAGATACACTCCCTGGAGCGGTCGAAAGCTTACATCTTCTTTGTGGATGATAATCTGGTTGGAAGCTTCTCACATGCCAGAGAACTTCTCACCATGCTCTCCCATCATCGGTTGCGCTGGGTGAGCCAGGGGCCGATCCACATCGCTGAGGATGAAGAGATGGTTTCCCTCATGGCCAAAGCTGGGTGCCACGGTCTCTTCATTGGGTTTGAGAGCCTTCGGGAGGATAACCTTCGACTCATGGGAAAACGAATCAACCGAATTGCAGCCTATGAGAAAGGGATTCAGCGACTCCATGATGCAGGCATTGGAGTCTATGCCTCCTTTGTCTTTGGCTATGACTATGATGATCCATCAGTATTCGATGAATTTTTAGAATTTGCAGAACGGAATCGAATCGAGGGAGCTTTCCTTCCCATTCTTACTCCTTTTCCAGGGACTCGGATCTATCAGAGGTTAAAACAGGAAGGAAGGATTCTGACGGAGGATTGGTCGAAGTATGATATGGCTACAGTAGTTTTTCAACCTAAACGGATGACGGTCGAAGAACTCCAGGAAGGATTCTGGAAGGTAAATCGATCTTTTTATTCTATTCCCTCCATGTTGAAAAGGATCTTCCACCCCTTTCATATCCGAAGAAGCTTGATCATCTTCGGACCAATGAACCTCGGTCTCTGGCCCGCCGTCAAAAAAGCCGAGCGATATTTCAAAAAATTAAATGAAAAACCCTAACTGTCTCAATCCAACCCTATTAGAAAACCCCGGGAGAACGGATAAGATTAAATCAATGTCCCCTAAAATTAGATTTGATCTATCTTATCTGCACCACTCCAAAATAACTTCCTGAAACGTTCTCTTCCTTAATTTCGGAAAAAGGTGTATATTACAATCCGTATTTGTTTAGAACTGGTTCACTCAATTTTTAGGAAAAGGACAGAATTATGGAAAAAAAGATAATTGATCGGGACTATATAATTGAAACTCTCAAAGAGCTTGATGCTAAAAGTAAAAAGACTGTTGGGAAAAAGACCCTCAAACAAAAGGGGATTAATGAATACCATCTTCGGAAGTATATCCCTGAAGGCATGACCGAGTTGAAACAAAAATTGGGTTTAAAAATATCTCCACAGGAACGACCGCTTACGGATGATGAACTTTTTGAGAAATTAGACGATATCGTCTCAGAGTTTGGAATACCTTCTATGACACAACTTGTTCGTGAAACCAAGATATCAGAGAAGGTTTTCATCCAACGGTTCGGAAAGAAAGGAAAATTTGGAGTATTCACCTGTTATCGCAAATGGTTGGAGAAGCATAAACCAAAGTCGAAGAACATTGAATCGGTTGATAGGTATCTGCAAAGTCAAGGTAAACCGAAAACTCAAGAAGTGCAATTGGTAAAAGGGGAAAAAAGTTCCACAAAAATTAAATGGCCGAAGCTTACTGGTAGAGAAGTTGGGGCAAACTTCAATTTTGGGAACTTAATATACGAACCTACTACCGAAAAATGTGTTATTTTTCTATTCGGAATGGTAAGCAAGGCGTTAGGTTTTTCAATTGAGTATATTGGTGAGGGTTTTCCAGATTGTGAAGCAAAGCGATATATTGGGGGAAGGCATGATCGACAACAGCATGTCACAATCGAGTTTGAGTATATGAGCAGAGACTATGATCATCCACTTGAGGGGTGCAACATTATTGTTTGCTGGAAAAATAATTGGAAAGACTGTCCATTGGAAGTAATAGAACTCAGTAGTGAGATCGAAAAATTGCGAAAAATGCCAGAATTCATTACCAGATAAAAAATGAACAATCAGTTGTCAAAGAACAAGGCAGGGTCATTCGGCTCTGCCATTTTTGTTTCCACATTTCGATTAGTATTCCTCAACTTCAGGATTACCTTGCCATCGAAGGATAGTAGGTGCATTTATTGAGGGATTGCAGGCTATTTGCGTGTTCCCTTGATGATGGTTCCCTTTACCCGTCCTCTTGAATCTCTCCATAAAACAGGCGTTTCTGTACAGGCCCTATTATTCCAGGTCTCTGTCCTCTATCATTTCTACAAGTCAAAATCTCCGTTCTAAGATCCCTCCAATTTTCTGGTTCCATCCGTTTATTAGGACTCGAAATCATCTAAAATGGAACCGGACATACCCCAATGACCAGAAAGGAGGCATTACCATGACCCTAAAAGAAGCCATCACCTTATTCGGTTACCACCAACGATCTAACCTAAGAGCCAGGACTGTCCGGAGCTACCAACCCCTTCTCCAAAGATTTGAATCTGAGTTTGGGGAACGATCCTTCGATTCGATTGGATCAGATGAGATCTTCCAGTTCTTAGAGACATTCACAGGGAATCATTCCAGGTCCACACGGCGGCTGAGATATGCCCAGCTCAAAGCCTTGTTCAACTTCCTCATCGATAAGTGCAATCTGAATATGAAAAACCCTTGCAATGCTTCTCTTCTGTCCAAAGCTTTCAAAACTCCTAAACAGGTAGCCCGAAGGATTCTGGACAGGGAGATCGTTGAAGAGCTGATCTACAATACCCAGACCCTAAGAGATAGGCTGATCATTGAGCTTCAAGCCCGCTGCGGACTTAGAATCGGAGAAACGTTGAAGATCAAGGTCTCGGATGCTGTGGACCGGAGGCTTATATTGAAAGAACCCAAGTCGGGAAAGGAGTCAGAGATTGCCTTTATGCCGGAACAGATTGCTAAACGGTTGCATGACTATATTCAACAGGAAAATCTTTCCCCTCAAGACAGGATCTTTCCGATTTGTTATTCCACGGCCAGGGCATTGGTTAAAAGTCTGGGAGGGAGATTAAACGTGGGTCTCACTCCCCATGACTTACGGAGGTATTCCGCCACTTATGCGAGTAGGAACGGGGTACCACTGGAGATAGTCTCCAAGGTAATCCTCCGGCACCAGGATCTGAAGACCACCCAGGCCTATTTGGGGAGGGTGACGGAGTCGGAAGCCATCCGTTGGATGGATGTTTTACATGGAAGATAAGTAATATAACACCATGAATTATCAAAAGAAATCATCAGTCTTTGGGGTATGTCCTGTCAAGTTTAGGGCAATTAATTTGCCTATTTTTTAAGCACCAAGAGGTCTGTCATACAATTTTTCTTCCTGTAATCCTCGAAGGATCGGATTTCCGATCTATTCAACATTTCAACTGGAAATAGAGTACTCTATTCTCTCTGGGATCTTTGAAACAAATCACGCAGTAGGTCAATAGAAATTAGGATATTCTAATTCTTTTTTAATCTTGTTTTAATCGTGATTATGGTAAGTGGCAATGTGGTATAAAATCTCAGAGGAAAGCATGGGTCACAAACAGCATGAGCTACAGGCGAGAGACTCCGTTTGACAACATCGAAAGTGCAGAGCAGTTTGTGGAACTGCTTATTGAAGCGATCAAGGAATCCAGGCGTGATGTGGATGCGGAGATTGTACGGGCAGAAGCTAACCGCTTGGGGCAAAGCAGGAAAGCCCTCCAGCTTGTCTCTACCAACCTGGCGAAATTGAGTCAGCACATGACCACAAGTCGCCGAATTTTGAACCACTTGAAAACCTTGCGCCGACTACTTCTCCAGGAGCGGCGACTCGACAACACTTTGCAAACTGGAGACGGTAATCGTGAACTAAGCCGCTGGCCTTAAAGTAAGAGTAGGCTTTATTCGCACGCCTTTTTCTTGAGTACCCCTTCCTGAAAGAGTGATTTTGAAAAACACCCAACTATACAAGCTTTTAAAGGGCAATTCACAAAAGATTCTTTTCACAAGGTCATTTTTGATATTGACAAAAGGTATATTAGGTGTATTGTTAACTCAACAATCCTAATTATACCTTCTCTTTTTTAAGGGGGTGGTGGATGGAGAAAGGCCTTTAAAAGCTTCGCCTACAATCTAAAATTCTCCTCTTGAAAGTCAGATTCGTCAGCAATTTCAAATCTTCCCTCTGACTTAAATGTTTTAAAGGCACTTCAAAGAAAGAAAATCCAAAGTAAAAATTCAGATCAGAATACAAACTGTTTTTAAAAAGTTCATCAAAGTTAACCTGGACTTTGAGATAATTGTGTAGTGATTTAAGGGGAGGTCCCGGAGGCTTCTATGAAAGGAGGTTATCCAATGGCAACCTTTATCATAATGGTTCGTTTTACCCCCCAGGGAATAGGGAATATTAAGGAGAGTCCTAAACGGTTGGAGGCAGCCAAACAAGCCTTTAAGGCCATGGGTGCGGAATTGAAACAATGGTACTTAGTAGCAGGCCAGTATGACGCAGTCGTCATCGGCGAGGCGCCAGACGATGAGACAGCTATGAAGCTTGCTCTCTTAATCAATTCCCAAGGTGCCGTCCGCACAGAGACCCTTAGAGCCTTTACAGAAGATGAATACCGTAAGATCATTGCTGCTCTGCCTTGAGCAATTGCTTAACAAATTCTATGCAGGAAGCCTGGGGCGCCTCATTATTAAACATAACCTCTAAACTTTTGGAGTGATTTATGAAGTGGAGTTACCAGAAGATGCCGATATGAAGGCTCCATAGGGATTTAAATTCCTTTTGGGGCCAACATAGTAGGGTTTTGTTGATAGAACAATGGTAAGGAAGGAGGCATTCTATGAAAAATATATTTGGCTTAAAACGTAGCTATGCATATAAAAGAAGGAATTGGGGGTATCTTATTAGCAGGACGGTTATAGTAATAGCTTTTTTCTTATTTGTTTCAGGCTTTGTATTTAATCAAATTGTAGTTGCCCAAAATGAACCTCAGATTAAGGTTGGGGAGAACAGCGGATTAATAAAATCCGGCAACCAGACTCGCCATTATCTCCTTTATATCCCCGAAGGATACGATGGGAAAACCAATCTCCCTCTGGTTTTCCTTTTTCATGGGTTAGGACACACTGGTGAGCATGTGATGAACACAACCGATCTAATCAAGGTAGCGGACAAGAAGAAATTTATCATTGTAGCACCTGAAGGTATATATGACTCCCACGGGAAAAATGGTTGGAATGCAGGCCAAGACCCTAGAGGCGTAAATGATGTTGAATTAGTAAAAGATTTAATCAGGGAGATCAGTTCAAAGGTGGCCATAGATAAAAAAAGAATATATGCCACTGGATTTTCAAATGGTGCATGGATGAGTAGTCACCTTGCCTGTGAGCTTTCAAATGTTATTGCGGCAATCGGCCCTGTCGCAGGTCTTACATGCTATGTGACTTGTACACCTACTCGTCCTGTACCGGTAATCTCGTTTCATGGTACATTAGACCAGATTATATATTCCTACTCTGCGGAATCTGCAGTATCCGGTTGGGTGGAAAAAAATGGCTGTAATAAAACACCAGTGACCAGAAAAATATCGGAGGATGTAACACAAACCAGCTATGGGGGCTGTAAAGGCAATGCTGAAGTGGTTTTTTATCTTATTAATGACGGAGGCCATACATGGCCAGATTCCCCCATAGCCGATTTTTATGAAAAATTCGGTTTTGGAAAAACGAATAAAGATATTAATGCCAGCAATCTGATCTGGAGCTTTTTTGAAGCTCATCCTATGCCGTAAATATATCGTGTGTATTTCTTTCGGTAATTTCCAATCTTTAAAGTATCCCTTGATCCAACATTTGGTGGAGGGAGTTAGAGCGAGAGGGTACGAAGCGATTTTTTACAAAGAAAATGCCAAGTTCTTCCTGAACTCAACAAGTCGAGATCCCATATCGTTATACCAGATTAGAAATGCTAATCCTCTAAGACAATTTTCACAAGCTCATTTTTGGTATTGACAAAACGGCTATTTTTGATATGGTTATTTCAACGATCATAATCACATTTTCTCTTTCCAAGGAAGGCGATTGATGACAGAGACCTTTAAGATTTTTCACTTCATACAACATTTCCCTCCAGGAACTTATTCTCTGCTTTCAGACTTGTATCTGATTAAAGAGTTCGCTCTAAAGGCCTTCTAAGGACAGAAAATTTAATTAACACAAAATAAAATCCCTATAAAACCAAACCTTTCGTGAGGAAGGGTCGAGTGGAGCATTTTTGAAGAGGTGACAGACGCCCATGACAAAATATGTGGCGAAACAAGGCGATTGTATTTCCAGCATCGCTTACTCCTATGGTTTCTTCCCCGATACGGTTTGGAACGCACCTGAGAATGAACGGCTGCGGACCCGCCGGGGTGAAAATGGCCGAATTCTGAAAGCTGGAGATGTTGTTTTCATACCCGACAAGCGTCAAAAAGAAGTATCGGCGAGCACAGATGCGAAGCATCGATTCCGGCGCAAAGGTGTTCCGGAAATTCTGCGCATCCAGATCCTCGATGTATACGGCAAACCCAGGCCGAATGTGGCCTACGAGTTGGATTTTGGCCTCCAGTGCCGCAAAGGACAAACTGACGGCGACGGTATGGTGTGCGAGGGGATTCCACCGAATCTCAAGTCTGCAAAGCTGATTGTTGAGGGGGACGAAGAGGCTGGCGAATACGAATATCAGCTAAATCTGGGCGGTTTAGATCCCGCCGAGGACAATGTGGGGATCCAAATGAGGCTTGAGAATTTGGGCTTCGATGCCTCTGTGATTAATGGGCCGATCGACTCCAAGACAAATGAGCTGTTGCGCCGCTTTCAGCACCGGGAAGCCCTTGCTGAGACGGGTGAATTTGATGCCCCCACACGGGACAGGCTGAAGCAGCTGTATGGTTGCTAACGTTGGTTTACGACTGGTTGGTTAAGAACAGATTGAATGCTTTAGGCTTGGGGGAATATGCGATGGCTGACAAAGAAAAAGAGGGAAAAACCAAACTGGACCGCCAGGTGCCACGAACACTTAAGGCGCCTCTTGCCCCTCCGGTCGTGCGCTTCCGTGTCCGTCAGTTCGTCAACAGGTGGCGCCGCAAAGATCCGGCCCACTGGCCCTACCCATTGGAAGAAAAACCCTGCTGGATTTATGTCTTTACGGTCGAGTCATGGGGCGCCAGGCTGCACTATGAGGCACGGGTCGACGGCAAAGATAAATACAACCTCGTTGACTGGAAAAACAAAGATTGGGCGAAGCAGAACCAGCGTTCTCCCTCTAAGGGAGTGGACGAATTTGTCATTCATGGCGCAAGGGATTCCAATGACTACGGGATCTATGTGATGATCTCGAGAATACAGCTGAGCCGAAAAAGGATTGATATGTACGTAGGAAATAGCACAGCCAATCCCCATGGGGCCAGCCGTGTCCGGCGCCGTTGTGCAAAACTCAGCCTTCGCGCCTGCAAAAACGTCGATGTCATGGGAGAGCATCTTCTTCTATACGCCGTAGAACCGATCACGATAGCAGACCAAGCAAAGAATCAGTACAATCGAGCACTGCGTTCCCGTCAACAGTTTCGCGAGAAGAAACAAGACAGCGGGTCAAAACAACTCGAGCGCGATCTGGCCGAGGCCGCCTTAGCAGTCCTCCCGGTGGTACTGAAGAAGGATAGCCATTTTGTAACGGGCGGTAAGTTCAAAGAGGGCGCAGCCAGGAAAGTAGTCCAAGATTTTGATGCGCGGATGAAGGGCCTGGACAAAATCGTGGAAGACTGGGGCAAATACCTCGCGGAGGATACAGGCAGCAGCGAATACGACGAAACGATCAAGGATTTCGATGGGGACAATGCCCAAGAAGAGGAACGCATCCGCATAGAAGCACGTCATGCCACCTGTAAAATGCAGTCTCAAGCGACGCGGGAACAAATGAAAAGTCAACTGGCCGATCCCAATTCCCGCATCACCGAATACATGACCAGGGAGGCGCTTTTTACGAGCGCCAGGAAATTTGACAATCTTATAGCAGAATTCGGCGATATCCTGGGCGAGTATGGACATATTGTCCACCGCGTGCGCTATATAAAGGTACCGATGGATTTCATAAGGGAAGGCGTTTCTAAACGCATTGGATTTAATTTTTCCGTATACGTGCGTTACAGGTTCGTTGAAACCCTTAAGGTAGAGGTGCCGTTTATTGAAACCGAGCGACTTGCCACGGATCCGACATTCAAAGGTAAGTTGGCAAATCACGCTCAAAAGTTCCTGCTGATTTTTGAAACAATTAACCTTGCTCTTGCATACGATGCGTTCCGCAAACAAGAGTCCACGGGTAGCATCACCGACTATGCAGGAATCGTCGGGGCGATCATGGACCTCGCCGGAGCGATCGGCAATCGCGCCAAGATCATCCTTGAAAAGCAGGAGCGTCAGCTAGCGATTGATGCTGGCAAGGAGACTTACAAGGAGAGCGAAAAGCTCGTAATTTTCGGCCGCGTGTTAGCCGTTGTCGGCGTAGTTGGCGGGATTTGCGACATGATCGAATATCGCAGCGCCGCACTGGATGCCGCCAAGACATATAATCTCGGCCGGGTCTGCGGTTCGGTAGTGATGTACATGGGGGCGGCTCTTGGGGTGCACGCGATCTTTATGGGGGTGGCCGGGCTAGCCTTCGCCGGTCCAGTCGGTTGGATTGCACTTGCGCTGGTTGTCATCGGTTCCTTGATCGTTTGGTATTTTACTGAATCAGAGCTTGAGACCTGGCTTCGCACCTGCCAGTGGGGGCGAGATTACCTCGGACAGACTCAGCCCGCGCAGCTCGAGAAACTGAATCGCCTGCTGGCAATGTTTTCCGTCGAACTGAAATATGAGAACCTAAAGTCTGGGGGATTCGGAACTTATTTTTCAACCAATCTGAAGGTTACCGTTGTCCCGGGATTCGTCTCAGCGAAGTCCAAGTTCAGGGTCATCACCGAGACTCAGGAAACCACAGGATCCGGAATATTTACGAAATTGGAGTATCACGAGGCAGACGAACGTATTCTGCCGGCGAAAATGGGTTCGAAAGGAAAGGCTGAACCCTTGCCGTTTACGGTTGACCTGTCCAAATCCGGCGGTTTCCGTCAACAGATCCGGATCAAATCCCAGTTAGACCTCTTCGGCGACGGCAAAGTAATGATCCCGAAACAACCCTACGCCTGGTGGGCTTTCTTTTTTGACCACAACAACAAAGCGTTCCGTCAAACAAACAGTGGATTTAAGATTGATTAACCGGAGAAACATCTGGCCGCTTGTACCGCCCGAGGATCACATCATGGGAAACAGAGCCAAAGCATCTGTCTCCCATGTAAGAAACCCCCTGCTACCCTTTATTCTCAATAAGCTGATTCTAATAAGCTATTGAGGTACAGAGAGATTTTCTTAGCACCTTTATTTATACACCTTTCTAACACTAATCGGTGAATACAAACACTATCATGTCCCGAAGATAAGTAGGTGAAAAAAATTGAATGAAG
>DCVM01000093.1 GCA_002327985.1 Syntrophaceae bacterium UBA2188
TCAAGTTCAGCATGACGTTTTCCCTCTTTATGGACTTTTTACGAGATCATCAAGAATGGAATATTGGAATAATGGGGATATGATGAAAATTACCGAAAAATTAGCTTTAGATGCTTTTAAAAATGACAAAGAAACCCATATCACTCTTGACTCAAAAATCTGTCAAAGCTGTAAAGAGCGCTTTTGTATCTATGCCTGTCCGGCAAACCTCTATTCGCTTAACGAAAAGGGAGAAATGGTGGTGGAATTTGCCGGATGTCTGGAATGCGGCACCTGCATGGTCGCTTGTCTCTATGGCTCTGTCAAATGGAAATATCCCCGGAGTGGTTTCGGTGTTCAATATCGCTTTGGATGATGGAAAACAATTCAACCTTCAAAAGCGCAGCCGACCCCATTCTTAACCGACTTGAAACGAACTCTCTGACAAAGCCCTTGTTCCTTGTCAGGAATATCAAGACATCCCAAATAAATACCCATNNGGGGAGAGGGAGGCCATTCATCCCCCCAGCAGAGCTGAGGGGTATTCTGGCATATTTTTATAAACTCAAAAGTTTCCATTCAGTCCAGGAGACTTTAGGAAAGGGAAAAACAATGGAATACAAGACGATTGAATTGATCAGAGAAGAAGGGATCGCTTACCTCTACCTGAACAGACCTGAGGCTCTTAATGCCCTCAATGATATGATGAAGAACGAGCTGATTCATGCCCTGAAAGAGATTGAAGAGGATGATCATGTTCGAGTGATGATTCTCACTGGAAGGGGTCGGGGTTTCTGTGCCGGGGCCGATCTGAATAGATTTCTGGAGATTCAAAAAAGTGATAAGGATCATAAGAAGAAATCAAGATTCGGGTCACTCGATTTACCCAGGGCCTTTGTTCAGTTCCCCAAACCTCTCATCGCTGCTATCAATGGTCCATCTTATGGCTTCGGTTTTACTGTCACCCTAACCTGTGATGTTCGTCTTGCCTCGGAAAGGGCAAAATTTAGCTGTGCCTTTGTCCGGGTAGGAGTGACTCCAGAATTTTGTAGCACTTTTTTTCTCCCCAGACTCATCGGATACGGCAAAGCGGCAGAGCTGATTTTCACTGCCAGACCCTTTGATGCTCGTGAGGCATTAGAAATGGGGGCCATTAACAAAGTATTTCCCCATCATCGACTCATGTCCGAGGCAAAGAAGATGGCCAAACAAATTGCCTCTATGTCGCCTCCGGCCATACAAAAGGCAAAAGAGCTTCTGCGTCACGGGATGCAATCCACTCTGGATCAGGTCATCCAGCATGAAGCACTGGTCTTTCTCGATGCCATGAAGACAGAAGAACATCGATCGGCTCTCAACCAATTATTAGCCCAGATGAAATTCAGAAAGGAAAAAACCCATCGATCCAAAAAATAATGGATTCGTAAAAAGTCCTGATTTGTCACCCTGAACTTGTTTCAGGGTCTCATAACTCATTGATTTTTTTAGATGCTGAATCAAGTTCAGCATGACGTTTTCCCTCTTTATGGACTTTTTACGAGATCATCAAAAAATAAGGAAATTGTAAACCCCAATGCTTCATTTTATAATTGAATATTTATAACAGGGGGAAATTCATGGACTTTGAACTGAGCAACCGTCAAAAACAGATCCGTTTAGCCGCCCGGGAGTTTGCTGAAGGTGAATTGGTACCTATTGGCAAAGAGTGTGAGGCCAAAGGAGAATTTCCAAGAGATCTCATTAAAAAAGCAGCTCAGTTGGGTTTCATCGGTTGTTTCATCAAAAAGGAATATGGCGGCCTTGGGTTAGGCCTGATGGAACACGCCATCATCCTGGAGGAATTCTGGAGGGCTGAACCAGGGTTGGCCCAGGTTCTTGCCCAACCTGCCTTCGGGTCGGATATCCTGCTGCTTTATGGTTCTGAAGAACAGAAGAAGAAATACCTGCCTCCTATCGCGAAAGGGGATGGGGTCATGGGTTTTTCAATCACCGAGCCCGAGGCAGGAAGCGATGCGGCTTCGGTAACGACCACAGCAGTCAAAGCTGGAGACGAATATGTGATCAATGGCAATAAGGTGATGATCAGCAATGGAACCACCGCCAAATTCATACTGGTTTTCTGTTCGACGGGTACTGAGGAAACCCCAAAATCAAAACGTCATAGCATTTTTGTGGTTGAAACAGACCGTTCTGGATACAAGGCAGACAGGATTCAAGGGAAGATGGGTCTTCATGCTTCCGATACGGCCAACATCTTTTTCAATAATATGAGGGTGCCCAAGGAAAATCTCGTAGGAATCGAGGGGAACGGATTCCCTCAGTTAATTGAATTTCTTAACCGTTCCAGAGTGATTATTGCAGCTCATGCCGTTGGTCTTGCACAGGGTGCCATGGAGCAGGCAGTCAATTATGTGAAGAAAAGAAAACAGTTTGGGAAGACCATTGCTTCCTTTCAAATCACCCAGTTCAAAGTGGCTGAGATAGCCACGCTGGTTGAGACGGCAAGGGAATTAACCTACAAGGCGGGTTGGTGTGTCGATCGCGGGACTCCAAACCCCCAACTTTCATCTATGGCCAAATGGTGGGCTTCCCATGTTGCTGTGAGAGTGGTGGATGAAGCACTACAGCTTCACGGTGGATATGGCTACCTCGATGATTATCCTATTGAGCGCTTCTATCGAGCAGCGAAATTGC
Organism: Syntrophaceae bacterium UBA2188; assembly: GCA_002327985.1. Lineage (GTDB taxonomy): Bacteria > Desulfobacterota > BSN033 > BSN033 > UBA1163 > UBA1163. Next base: position 2,674 of record DCVM01000093.1, read on the forward strand.
TTGAACTCTATGAAGGGACAAAGGAGATTCAGAAGCTACTGATCGGCCGCCAGATTCTCGGCGTGAAGTGAACTACCCCGCAGCAAGCTGCGGGGCATCAAATTCTCTAAAAAACTTTCCTCCCCCTTGATGGGGGAGGATTAAGGTGGGGGTGATGATAAGATCATTTCCCCCTCACCCTAACCCTCTCCCCCCAGGGGAGAGGGAGGCCATTCATCCCCCCAGCAGAGCTGAGGGGTATTCTGGCATATTTTTATAAAGGGATAGGGTTTCCGTATTCAAGGGTTGAAGGGTTCAAGACTTTTTGAAAAGAAGTGATTTCACTTGACCACACGAATCCTTGACCCCTTGAAACCTTTTAATTCAAATGAACAAAAACATCGGTGTCTATATCTGTCACTGTGGCACCAACATTGCTGCCACAGTCGACTGTCAAGAACTCTCCCGTTTTGTCAGCACCCTTCCCGGAGTCAAGATGGCCCGGGACTACCGTTATCTCTGCTCTGACCCCGGACAGGATCTAATTAAAAAAGATATCCGTGAGCTCTCCATTGAACGGGTGGTGGTGGCTGCCTGTTCTCCCCGAATGCACGAGACGACTTTTCGCAATGCCATCTCCTCAGAAGGCCTCAACCCCTACTTCCTCAATATTGCGAATATTCGCGAGCAGTGTTCTTGGGTTCATCAGGATAGAAAAGAAGCGACCGAAAAGGCCAAAAATCTTTTACGAGCAGCTGTGGCAAGGGTTCTCTGTCAAGAAGGGCTCACTCCAAGAAAGGTGGAGATTAAACCCTCTGTCTTAGTGGTTGGAGGTGGAATTGCCGGAATCCAGGCCGCCTTAACGATTGCCAATGGAGGGATGAAAGTCTACCTCGTTGAGAAGGCCCCCTATATTGGAGGCCATATGGCCCAATTGGATAAGACCTTCCCCACCCTGGACTGTGCCTCCTGCATTTTTACCCCCAAGACTGTTGAAGTGGCCAGAAACAAGAATATTGAACTTTTTGTCTGTTCCGAAATCGAAGAGGTGAAAGGTTATGTTGGGAATTTTACCGTCACGATAAAAAGACATCCCACCTACGTCGATTTTAACCGGTGCACGGGTTGCGGGGATTGCGCAGAGGCCTGCGTTTTGAAAAAAGGGGTGCCTTCAGAGTTTGAAGAAGGGATGGCCAGGCGAAGAGCCATCTACATTGCTTTCCCTCAAGCTGTCCCTTTGAAAGCCGTGGTGGATCAAGAGAGTTGTCTCTTATTAAGCAAAGGGAAATGTAAAAAGACCTGTGTGGAAGCCTGCAAAGCAGAGGCCATCCATTTTGATCAAAAAGAAGAAGTGATCGAAAAAGAGGTGGGCTCCATCATCCTCGCTACCGGATACGATCTTTTTGACCCCCATCTGCTCCCTCAGTATGGATATGGAATCTATGAGAATGTCATCTCCAATCTCCAGTTTGAAAGGCTGGCGAGCCCTTCCGGACCAACCCGCGGAGAGGTCTTGCTTAGGGATGGGACCCTTCCAAAGGCGCTTGCCTTTCTCCACTGCATCGGAAGCCGCGACGAAAATGCCAATCTTTACTGCTCCAGGGTCTGTTGCATGGCTTCGATGAAGCAGGCTCATCTGGCAAAGGAGAAGACCGGGGCTGAGATTTACGAATTCTATATCGACATCAATGCCTTTGGAAAGGGGTATCAGGAATTCTATAAGAGAGTCCGGGAGGAGGGAATCTACTTTATTCGGGGAAAAGGCTCTGAAATTTTTAAAAGAGATGGTCGTCTCGTTGTCGCCGCAGAAGATACCCTTCTCGGAACCCCTTTGGAAATCCCTGTGGATATGGTCGTTCTGGGAACCGGCTTAACCGCTCGCCGCGGGGCTGAGAAGGTGGCTCAGATATTTGGCATCAGCCAGAGCGCAGATCGATTCTTTATGGAGGCCCATCCTAAACTGAGACCCGTGAGCACCAATGTGGATGGAATCTTTTTAGCTGGATGCTGCCAGGGGCCGAAAGATATTCCTGACACCGTGGCCCAGGCCTCTGCCGCCGCAGCCGAGGCCATCGCTCTGGGGAACAAAGGGCAGATTGAAGTCGAACCCACCACCGCCGTAATCGACCCTGAGCTCTGTGCCGGTTGCAAATTATGTATTGAGATCTGCCCTTACTCGGCAATCGATTTTCTCGATGTCAGAGGGATCTCATTTGTAAACGAAGCTCTTTGTAAAGGCTGCGGCGCTTGTACAGCCATCTGCCCTAACAAGGCAGCGAGACAGAACCATTTTACACAGAATCAGGTATTATCAGAAGTGGAAGGACTGGTTACTTAATTTTGGATTGAGGATTGCGGAATCCGGATTGGCTTTTGCAATATGGGATAAGGTCTTTGCGGTAGGGCTATGACGCCCATTTGGGCTATCGTCAATCGGTTATAGGTATCGATGCCGGTATCGAAACAAGAAGCTCGAAACTTGAAGCTCGAGTATCCAGCATCCATATACGAGCATCGATACGAGCTTCGACAACGATAAACATTAAATTAAATTTGATGATACGAGCATCGTTACCGTTAGACTAAACCCTTATTTTCTAAGCAGTGAACTACCCCGCAGCAAGCTGCGGGGCATCAAATTCTCTAAAAAACTTTCCTCCCCCTTGANNGGGGGAGGATTAAGGTGGGGGTGATGATAAGATCATTTCCCCCTCACCCTAACCCTCTCCCCCCAGGGGAGAGGGAGGCCATTCATCCCCCCAGCAGAGCTGAGGGGTATTCTGGCATATTTTTATAAACCTATTTATGAAGATCGATCCTAAAACGTTTATCCAGGATTATCTGCTCAATATCTGCATCCAATGCGGGACATGCACAGGAGGGTGCCCTGTCAAGTTTAGATCCCCCCTCAACATGAGGAGATTGGTCAGACAAACTTACATCACTAACGACCCCTCTCCCTTATTTAAAAGCCCTGAGTTATGGGCCTGTACGACCTGTAGCAACTGCAGCCTTCGCTGCCCCGCCGGTGTGAAGAACGTCGAGCTGATTATGGCGATACGGAATCTCCTTGCCAATCAGGGCGAGGTCCCTTCAACCATTCGGGACGCTCTTGAAAATACCTTTCTTCAAGGGAATCCATGGGGGCGGTTTCGTGACCGTAGGGCGGATTGGGCAAAAGAGCTTGGCGTAAAAATTCTCGGGGAGGCAGCTTCAGAAACATTGCTCTATGTGGGCTGTGCCCCTTCTTATGATCCAAGGGTTCAGAATGTCTCAACAGCCCTTGTCAAGATCTTCCAAAAGGCAGACCTCGATTTTGGCATTCTTGGAAAAAAAGAATCCTGTTGCGGAAATGAGATCCGGAGGATGGGCGAGCAGGCCCTCTTCAAAAAACTGACCAAGGACAATACAAATCTCTTCAAAAAATCCGGAATTAAAAGAATCATTACCATCTCACCCCATTGCTACAATACTTTTAAAAATGAGTATCCGGACCTCACTATCCCTGTCCAGCACTATACACAGGTGATTGCCGATTTAATGGAGACAGGAAAATTAAAATTGTCTAAGGCGCTGGACCTTCGTACTACCTATCAGGATCCCTGTTTTCTCGGAAAACAGAATCTGGTCTTCGATGAACCAAGGAAGATCCTGACCTTTATTCCCGGATTGGAATTCGTCGAAATGGAAAGATCCAGACAAAGGAGTCTATGTTGTGAGGGAGGGGGAGGAAGGATGTGGGCGGAAGGGGGAACAGAAGGGACTCGAAATGGAGAGATTCGAGTCAAGGAAGCCGTTGCGTTGGGCGCAAAGGTGATGGCGACCGCTTGTCCTTTCTGTCTTTTAACCCTTGAAGATGCCGTTAAGATCTCTGGACTCACATCAGAAATCGTGATAAAAGACATTTCAGAGTTAGTGGCTGAAGCTATTGATGAAAATCCAATCACCAAATTCCAAGCTCCAAATAATCATCAATGACCAAATGACCAAAACCCCTCACCCTTTCCCTCTCCCCTATGGGGAGAGGGTGGGGTGAGGGGAAATGGAGGATTAAATGAACATTGCCGTATGTGTTAAAAGGATTCCCAAGACAGCAGAGGCGGATATTTTTATTGAAAAGGATGGATCGGATATTAAAAAGGATCATCTGGTCTTCTATCTAAACGATTGGGACGGTTATGCGGTCAGGGAAGCTGCTCTCCTAAAAGAGAAACATGGAGGGGAGGTGACTGTCATTACGGTCGGGCCGGAGGAGGCGAAAGAGGTATTGACGAGATGTCTGGCCATGGGCGCTGATCGGGCATTGAGGATAGAGGAACCTCCGACTCAGGATAGTTATCTGATCGCCAAAATCCTCTCTCGGGCCATCAAAAACCAAGCTTTTGATCTCCTCCTCCTGGGTGTCCAGGCAGAAGACGATAATTGCGGTCAGGTTGGAGTGAGCCTGGCTCAAATGTTAGGGCTTCCTCATGCCGCCATTGTTAATCATATTGAAATCGAAGGAGATAAGGCGAAAGTCCGGAGGGAATTGGAGGGAGGGATCGAAGAACTAACGGAGCTCAAACTTCCTGCTGTACTGACCATTCAGACAGGTATCAATGAACCGAAATATGTCTCCCTGGCGGCTCTCTTAGAAGCAGAAGACAAGGAGATCAAGGATCTTGGAATGGAGGAGTTAGGGCTGACTTTGAGCGAATCCGTCGATACGAAAATCGATCAGGTATTTTTTCCCCCGGTGGGAAAGATGGCAGAAATATTAAAAGGCAATCCTGAAGAGGTCGTCACGCAATTGACTGAAATTATCAAGAAGAAAAAAGGATAACGAATAAGGAATGGTGGAATGATGAAACATTGGAATACTGGGTTGATGAGAGTTCTGAATTAATGCAAGGACTACATCTCGGCTTTGGTTTTTGACCCATTATTCCATCATTCCAATATTCCATAATTCCAGGTTGATATGGAGGCGACAATGGGTGAGATCTTTGTGTTAGTGGAACATCGGCAGGGAAAAATTCGTGATATTACCTATGAAATGTTGCAGTTAGGAGAGAGACTGGCCTCCCCGCAGGGGACTTTATCAACCGCTGTATTATTAGGTCACAATGTTAAAAATTTTGCCGAGGAGTTAACCACAAAGGCATCAAAGGTCTTAGTGGTGGAAGATGCTCAACTCGAACATTTCAATTCCGTCCACTATCAAAAAGTTCTGTCCTCTCTCATTGCAAAATATCAACCCCCTCTTACCCTGATCGGACATACGGCTTTTGGGATGGACCTGGCCCCGAGCCTCGCTGTGGAAATGGAATTCCCCCTGGTCACAGATTGCATTGATCTCTCATTTGAAGAGAGCCGTTTGAAGGCTGTTCGATCTATTTATGGAGGAAAGGTGAACGCCAAGGTATCCTTGAAAGAATCCAAAGGATATGTGGCTACGGTTCGACCGGGTGTTTTCAGCCCCGGAGCGCCCGGTGAAAAAAAGGGTGGGATGGTCATGGAGCCCTCCCCACTTCAGGAGATGATCGATGTCAAAAAATTTATTGAATATATTGAAGCCCCGATCACCGGAGAAGATATTACCCAGGCTGAGATTATTGTCTCGGTGGGCCAAGGGATCGGAGGACCTGAACACATTCCAATGATAGAGGAAGTGGCAAAAAGTTTAGGCGGGGTGATCGCCTGTTCCCGTCCGGTGGTGGATCGAAATTGGTTGCCCAAAGAGCGGCAAGTGGGAATTTCCGGAAAGACGGTGAAGCCCAAGGTCTACATCGCCATTGGCATCAGCGGTGCTTTCCAGCATGTGACCGCCATGCAGGGATCCGATACAATCATCGCTATCAACAAAGACGCACGAGCTCCCATCTTTGGAGTAGCCGATTACGGCATTGTGGACGACTTCCAGAATGTGATCCCGATTTTAAAAGAAAAAGCAAAAGGGATGAAGTGAGAACACCAGAAAATGGGATGTGTCAGGCCCCTGTGCCAGAAGTGGACAGGGGCCTTTTCTTTTTATACCCACCAGATGACATCCGCTATTATCTCCTTTGGTCGTGCGGAACGATGATATTTACGTCTCCATAGCTGGAGTTACCAGACGTATCCGTGGCCGTTATCCTGACCGTGTAAATACGACCATTGCCTCTACCGGACCTCTCGGCACGAAGTTGCAACGTAATCACCCCATTCACCTGATCGATCACCGGCTCTGTCCAGTCCGGACTCTCATCGCCGTCTCCCAGACCATTCTGGGGCTCATTGCTGAAAATGACTGCCGATAAAAGGACTGGACCTCCGCTGTTATCTCTTGCATTGGCCCGGATGATCACGGTGACCATCTTATGATTTGGAGGCCAAAGAATATTCTGATTGGCTGTCGGGGCTAAAGTAGGCACAGAGGTGTCGACCACTGAAATATGGATCTGCGCGCTTGTCGTATGATTCACACCGTCATTTGCCCAAAGGATGATTGTATGTTCCCCGAGACCGGAACATGGATATAGATATTCCGGCAGGTTAACCGGGCCCCCTCCGTAGAGGGTCTGGATAAAACCATCGAATAGCCATTGATCCGCTTCTGTCCATGCATAATTCACTATATCCCCGTCATAATCTGAAATCTGCCCCTTTAAAGGGAACTGTGTATTGATCTCGCAGACTCCGCCACCTGCTGGCGCTGGATGGGGTGCGGAGTTGTTAACTGTCAAAATCATATTGTCACCGGAGATATCTTGTCCATCATTCACCTCTAAAGAGAGGATATGTTCACCCAAGGCGAAGGCCGGAACAGAACCTAATTCGAGGTGACACTCTCCGTTGGGCCCTACGGGTCTCCAAGGAACCAGCTCGTTTTGTCCTTCAAGCCACCGATAACTCAAAAAATCATTATCTTGATCAGAAGCCATTCCCTGGATCACTGTTGAATATTGCAAATTGCCGAAGATTGCCAAGTTCGGACCTGCATTCGCTATCGGAGGATGGTTCCTCTGGTCAAAGATTGAAAAGTCATCAAAATAGAACGGCTCTCCAAGAGAATGGAGGACCCCTATCTTATTCAGTTGGAAATTATATGTACCATTGTGTTCCCACGTGGCTTCCTTTGGAGAAATCGGGAGTCCTTGTGCCACCCGAACATCGTCGATGTAAGCATCCGCAGTCAGTATTGAGAAATCGATCTCGAGACGGACTTTATACCAAACGTCAACCGCAAAACTGTCCAACAATGGAACCAGGAATCCATGATCTTTATCAGCACTGTAGAAGTAGACCTTTCCGTCAGTGCCATTAAAGTAGACGGTATTGAACTGGGGGATCATATTTGCGATCTCCTCAAAGAAACCAATATAGGCGCTACTCCTCGCTGAATTCACCTTCGCCCGGACCTCATACGAGATTTTATCAGGATACGTCTCGCCTAGGCCGACCAAGGCGCAGTGGCTGTTACCCGGTTCTCCGCCAGTCATTAAGGAATTCTGTCCTGAATTGAACTCCCCACCGGTGATGACCGCTTGGCCATCACAAAGTTCAAACCATGGGGCAGGAGCCGAGGCGCCAACTGTATAGCTATCAAAATTGTCCGAGAAAGGAAGGGTGATAGCCTCAATGACCATGAAGACCGTGCTGGCTAAGGTTTTTGCTTGTGTCATGGTGGCTGAGGAAGCCTGAAGGATCGCCAGATACATTCGGGACGGGAGGTCTGAGGTTGAAGCAGTAAAGTTGCCTGCGGCGGCGGTGCCTATGGGAAGGTTGACGCTGCTTTCAAGCGTGTTCTTAAGCTCCTGGGTCTCTGGATTTACAATCAGAACCTTCACTGTAAGATCTGAAATGTCCTCATTACCTTTGTTGGCGACACTGTAGCTTAAGATCTCGTCCTGACCTCGATAAAGTAATTTGGGCTGGGCCGTAATCGTTCCCAGAATTCCCTCGCTTGTCTGAGACGAACCAAGGATTTCGAAAGTCACTGTGGATGTGCCAAGGGACGACATGCCCTCAAGGACTTCAAGCCTCACCATATAGGTTCCTTTGGGATGGTTTGAGGTATTCCAATAAGTTTTCAGCTCAACCCGCTGACCCGAAGTGAGAAAAGGAATCGTCTTAGTATCTGAGAATAAGGTTGTGCCCTGGCTGTTCATGAGGTCTATTCTGGCAATGAGACTGGAGAAGATGTAGTTGGGGCTTAAACTGGTGATGGTTGAAGTAATGGTCACGACCCGGTTCGCTTCATAAGATATTTGATCTGTCACTATTCTTGAAGATATGTTTTTGACCGGGGTTATGGTAAACAGGACTTCGTTTCTCGATACCACATTTCCGCCTTCCCCAAACTGGCAGAACACTTTATAGCTTCCAGAAAGTATCTGACCCGTATTCCAGGCATAACCTAAAATTCTATTCTCATTCGGATTTAAGGTGAGGGATTGTCCGGCTATGACGGTTGCTACCAGATGGTTATTTCCATCCAGAATCTTGACTTCAAGTGTTCCTGTGCGGCTTGAATTGATCAGGTTATAAAGGTTTACAGTGATCTGGACTTCCTCATTGGCGGAATAGACCGTCTTGTCTGTAGAAAGGCCCAGATGCAAATTCGATGAACCGATGGCCAAGGAACTCGATGCCGTGTTATTCGATTCTATCATCTCATCAATTCTGTTATTTGGGTCAATGGAGACAAAGAAGTTGTGGTTTCCGGCAAGACCAATCGTATTGACTTCGAAATTCAATACTGCCGTTCCCCCTAAGGGGATGATCTGTGGAATCGTTTTCTGGGAAAGAGCGATTCCTCCTTGCAATGGGTCTCCACCATAGAGAAATACCTCTATCATGCTTGTCGGGTTGCCGAGGTTTCGGATCGTCGCATTGATCGTGAGAGGATCCCCCTCTTTTGGAGCCAAAGTTGAAAACACGATGTCTGATGTCCCAATCGCTAAGTCTGGTTTCGATGGAGGAATAATCTCTACGGGTACGAATGCGGAATTGTTGCTTTCGTTGACCTCCCTTATGACGTTTTGAGGATCGACCACGACATGAATGTAATGAAGGCCTGATTTTCCCAATGTACTCCATTGAACCTGGGCCTGGGCATTTCCGCTGGCGTGGATATTAGGAATGATTGTTTGCCCAATCAAAACTCCTCCCTGATCCGGGTCACCATCGTAAAAGGCCACAGGGACATTTTGTATATCCCTTGTCCTAGAAGAGTGGACGATAGCGGATAGAGTGACCTCGGCTCCCTCCCATGGAGCAACAGGACTCATCCCAATATCTGAGGCGCTGATTGAGAGATCCTGATCAACAAGACGAGGAGCTACGGTGATCGCCCTGGATGCGGTGTTATTCTCTTTATTTGTCTCAAGGAGGATATTGTCAGGGTCGATGACGACATAGATTTCATGTGCTCCCTCAGAAAGGGTAATTAGAATGGGGAATGCCTTTTCGCCCTCAGCAGGAACGTAGGAAAGCTCAACCCTGCCAAGTTCCATTCCTCCAGCCGAAGGGTTACCATCATAAAACCCCACCACAACATTATCCACATCAACAGTTGTCGGATTGTGGATTACAGCAGTTATGATTAAATGATCGTCATCCACAGGATCTTCAGGAGAGAGTGTGATGTCTTGCGTATTCACATAGAGGTCTCCGTATTCAGGAAGGATGAGCTTTCTGCCTGGAGTAGTGCTTCTCCTGTTGGCCTTAATTCCGCTTGCGGAGAATTCAACCTGAATATCATAGAGATAGTCCGAATTAAGCCCGAAGTGGACATCACTGGAGTCCATGCTCACGTATCCATGGCCTCCGGCCTGGACCTGCCTGAACCCTTTGAGGTAATTCTTCTCCCCCAGATGGCCTTCTTCATAGACTTTAATCTTGCTTCCAATGCCGTAGGAGTTGCTTTCAATTCCACGGAGGGAGATGATCAGATAGTTGTTGTTATCCATCTGATTCTTATAAATATATTGCCCGCCAACAATGTCGATATCACCATCGTTGTCAATATCGCCTAACAAAACCGTGTACCAGGGGAGGTTGAGATAATTGAGCGGGGTGATGTCTGTGAATTTGCGACCTCCATCATTTCTGATCAGAATTCCATTGTCAGAATAAAGGATATCGAGGTCTCCATCATTATCAAAGTCCGCCAGGCTGATGGTGTAAATCCCGCTCCTCGGAAGAGCGACAGAGTTGGAAAGGGAGAAGTTCCCTTGACCGTCATTGTAAAAGACCCTCCCTGGGTTGAGGGTAATGATGTCTAAATGACCATCGTTGTCCATATCACCCAAAGCAGCGTCCCAAGAACTTCCCGGAAGGGCCTGGTGCCTTGTGAAACGACCTGTCCCATCGTTTTTGTATATAACAACATTCCCTGTACAGACCACCACGTCCAAATCCCCATCTCCATCGATATCCCCCAATTCAACGTTTTCATAACCTTCAGAGAAGCTTGGGAGCACCCTTGTAAATGTCCCATTACCATTGTTCAGGTAGATGTATTGCAACCCCCCATAGGCCCCTACGAATAGATCGAGATGTCCATCGTTGTTAAGATCTCCAAAGACTGCATTAACTGTGTAGGTATTAATGCCTTTCAGGCCAGCCTGTTGAGTTATATCGGTAAAAGTTAGATTTCCATTGTTTCTGTAAAGCCGGTTATCGCCTTCGAAAGTGTTGCAGATGAAGATGTCAAGATACCCGTCATTATCAATATCCCCAAAGGCGGCGCTGTAGTCTCGTGCGCTCCTGATACCCGTCTGGGCCCCCGTGAGATAGGTAAAATTTCCCGTTCCATCATTTACAAGAAGAATGGATCCGGTCGCATTAAGAACATCAAGGTCTCCATCATTATCAAGGTCTCCAAGGGCCCGATAAGAAGTGGAAATGATCTGGTTAAACTGTGTAAACCGGACATTGCTGACGATTGAGGTTATGGCAACGTTGTTAAATTCGTCTCTCTCTATCAGAGCATTATCGGGATCCGCTTCAATATAGATAAAATCATTTGGATCGGTCACAACCCAAGTGGTCTGAACCAGATACTCACTTCCCGCCGCGATGGAGGGAACATGGACGGTACTGATTGGGGTCTCTGAGGTGTAAAGATTCACGGCTACATTAGATACGGGATCAGTTCCGAGATTATAAATCTTTGCCCAGATGGTTACCGTTTGCCCGGCCTTGGCATCTTCCGGAGTAATGGTCACATCCTTGTAGTCTACCTTTAGGTCAATATCATTAATAAGCGTAGAAATGGCAAGAACCTCTGACCTGGGACTCTCACCTCCACCCCAGGTATCCACTGAAGCAATCTGGTAATGATAGAGAGTGCCGCTGGGAAGACCCGCATCCGTGTATGTATTTTGTGTGATAGGAACCTCATTCTGTCTGATACCCTCTCTATAGACGACATACCCTCCAAAATAGAAACGTGTTACATGTTCCCACCCGAGGGTGATCGAGGTTCTGGTCGAAGTCCCCCTGAGATTTCGGGGAATAGCGAGTGTGTCTTCAATCGTCCCTTCTATGACAGTAAGACCTGCACAAGTTTCATCATTATTCTCATTGGCTTCTTGAATAAAATTCTGAGGATCAACCTTCATGCAGATGGTATGGGGGCCCTTTGTGAAAGAGGAGTGCTGGAATGAGATGGTCTGTTTCTGGCCGGGTGTAAGAGAAGGGATTACAGTGCCATAGATCTTTTGTATGGAACCTGAGGGACCATGATCAAGGAAGTCCACACTGATATTCCCTGCGCCAACAGTTCCGTTGTTAAAAACCGAAGCCGTGATTGTTACAGGCTGGCCTGCCTGGCCTATGCCCGGAGAGAAAGAAAGGCTATTGGGCACTGCCACCAGATCGATCCCCTCTACAGGAGGGGCAACAGTAGCGAGGAGGCGGTAAGCTTGATTGTTATTCTCATTCGATTCTGTCACTTGATTTAAAGGATCAATTTTTACTGTTACCCGGTCCACACCCTGAATAACAGTCCATATGAATTGGAAGGAATTCATGCTGCTGCCGGCTAAATAGCTGTAAGTAGCCTCGGCAATTTTATATCCGCCTTGATCCGGATCTCCGGCATAGACATAGACCAGAAAATTTTCAGCTCCACTTTGCCCGTTATTTCGAACCGTCACCCCAATCGTAACCGGGTCTCCGACTCTCGCAGGATCAGGCGAAAAGGCGATGTCAGCGGAGCCGAGCGTCAGGTCGGGCAGGGTTGAAGAGGTAAGATTTCTAAAAGCCATGTTGTCCGCTTCGTCAAGCTCGTCAATTGAATTAAAAGGGTCTATTCGCACAAAGACTTTTCGAAGCGAGGCCGTTGGAACGGTCCAGTTAACATTGACCTGGACGTTACAGAAAGCATCGATTGCAGGGATTGTAGTCTCAGCAATCAATGCCCCTACGGCGGATGGGTCTCCATCATAGAATTGAACGATAATATTATCGGTATTGGCAGGCCCTTTATTATAGATTGTTGCTGTGATAGTGATCGTATCCCCAATTTTGGGATTGGAATTCGAGAAGGTAATGTCTCCAGGCAAAATCGAAAGATTCGGCTTCACGTGAGCTAAGGCCAGTATGGCTAAAGCCGTCGAATATGGATCATCATTCCATGAACCATTGGAAAGTTGGGTGGCAGTGAGGTAATGGATCACTGGAGGGGCTACCGATGAAATATTGGCGCCACTCTGAACCAATGCCAAAAAAGCCAGTGATGTTTCATAAACCGTAGAAGGACTTGACCCAAATCCCCCATCTGGATTTTGCTTTGAAAGGAGATAGGCAACCCCATTATTGACCGAGCTTTGAAGGTTGTAAATTGATTCATATTGCGAAAGTGTATCAATAACTATTGCGGTCATATAGACATTTGAATCATCCCCTTGATAGAATCCCCATCCTCCATCAGGATTCTGAGTAGACAGGAGGAAGCCGAGAGCCGAACTGATGATGGACTGGTCATAATAATTAACAGCCTTAAGGACCTTAAGGACAAGGGCTGTAGTTTGAGGATCACCCACTATATCACCTGAGAACAATCCCCACCCTCCATCAGTGGCTTGAGATGAAATTAGTCCAATAATTAGGTCCGAAACATCGCTCCCGGATAATACTAAAGAATATATCTTCCGGGCAAGATAGTCATTGTTTGAAGGTGTGGCCTTATCTGCCCAATTAATAGCCTCTTGGTAATCAGCACCCACGAAATTAAGATACTTTAGGGTGTCTATAACTTGGGTGGTATCTCTCACAGGGACTACAAGGCCAAAACTCCCATCTGTATTTTGGCTGGAAAACAACCAGTTAAGCCCGTTCGATACAATAGGTGATTGAGCAAAGGTCGGGGTAAAAGAAAATAGATATGACAATATTAATACAACTATTGTAAATCGTAGAATCTTTTTCACTTTTCCCATCCTGATAAATTCAATCTATTCATACCCAAAAACAACATTGGAGGCAGCCCCACCTTCCAAAATAATTCTTTTGATAACCTTCTTGGACCCCACATCCAAAATCGTTAATTCGCCCGGATCTCTGTAGCCGCCTCTCCCAATTAAAAGGCTTTTGCCATCTGGGGTAAGGGTTATTTGATTAGGCTCGCCCCGGCCATCGGGCAAAGGGATTTTTTTTATTATTCTCCCTGTCTTAAGTTCAATTATCATGATTACTTTAGATTTGTTCCTTTCAATAAATGGATATACTGTGTCTTCTTTATGAAGCCCTCCCCACCCATGAGTAAAATTGCAATTGGTGGTTATATTAATATTTGAATCCTCACCAGTAAAAGTTGAAATATTCGTGTTGCACTTGATTTTTTTCAATTCTGGTAGGGGAACCTCTTTTAATACGTTTCCAGTCTCGGTTTCAACAATAATAAGCTTTATCCCATCAATTCTTTTTCCCTGTTTATCTTGATGTCTGGATAAGATATACAGAAGTTTACTATCATCAGAAAAGATTGCCTCAAAAAGAGGATTAGTACCAAGCTCTCCAAAATGTCTTATCGCTCTTAAACTTGTAGTGTCTATTAGGGCAAATGGGGCCGGGCCAAGACAACTAAAGGCTATTCTCCGACCATCAGGAGATAGCTTACCTCTGCAGTCATATCCTAAACCTGTCCTTGCATTCTCAAATCCTTCTTCACTAAGTTTTCTTGTAATTTCTAGTGTTTTTGCATTTATCACTATCATGGGTGCTCTAAACCATTCACCTGTAACATATAATTCCCGGCCATCGGGTCTTATCTGAATGATAGGGAGAATCCCAAGATTCTTATCGCTTAGGGTTTTAATAATCTTAAAAGTTTGCATGTCAATCTTAACAAGCTCACCAACCCCACCAACATAGGCAAATAATCTTTTGTCTTGTACAGCGGGCACGCAAATAGGTTGACTATAAAAAAGGAAAAAACAAACAAAGAGGGTTATAATCCAATTCATACTTGGGGATCTCTCGAGAATTACGGTGCTTGTCTCTTTAATTTGAAAAAATTAATTTTATTTTTTAACCCAAAAACTAACTTATCCCCTTTTGCAGTCCAAATCATATGACCAATAAAATCATGGGCTTTAAGAATTTGATCTTTTTTAGTCCCGTCTTTGCTAATAAAATGTAATATATAATTGTCAAGATAAGCGATAAATTGGCCAGATGGATGAATAGCAGGACTCATGTCCTGGTGTGCATCCGGATAAATTATCCTTTTTCCCCCAGAAATTGAGAAAAAAACTAATCGAGAATCTCCTGACATACGACCCCCTAACTCTTCTATAAGTATTTCCTTACCATTGGGGAACCATTGGATATTAAAAATAGAAGCTTTTGTTCTATAAGTTGTAACGATGTTCCCGTCCTTGACCCCTACAACATGGATAAGACTTTCAGTTAGTTTATAACGTTCTTCCCCAAGTCTTGGAATGTTCTGCCATAATATCATATATTGTCCGTCCGGGGAGAATCGCCACTGTGGGAAAGGTACAGAGGCAGATTTTCTTATATCGAACTCTCCGATTATTCTTTTTTGCTTCCCATCAGGTGTGATTCCAAGTAAAGTTTCAGAACCAAACCACTTCTGTCTTCCTCCCTCACCACTAAGAAAAATAATTTCTTTTCCATCTTTCGACCATTCAGGCGAATCTGCAGGTTTTGAATCGCAGACCAAGCAAGTTAATCCTGAACCGTCAGATCCAACTATCCAGATCGAATCTCTGTTGACCACAAAAGCGATTCGGTCTTCTGTTGGTGATAAGGACATTTTTTCAATAAAATATTTCCTTTGTTTATGAGAATAGTATTTCTCTATTTTGCTTGTATCCATAGGTAATGACACAACGTTTTCTACCCAATTATCAGCAAAAATATATAATTTTTCTGGGATTTTGACAGCATAGACGTGGATATTGTAAATTACTGTTGATAGCAAACAAAGCAATATTAAGCTGCCCCCAATTAACCTCTTACCCATATTCACCCCCAATAGTTTGCTTACTTACATTCTAATTTTGAAGTATCATCCCATGGCTTACTATTATAGTGAGCATTGACCTTATCTGCATAGTTGGCTCCCTTGCTATCTTGCCTTTTTCCATCTTTATCATAATAAGGCGGACATTTATTACAATTATAAAGACTCAACATTTGAAGCCTCAATTGCTCCTCCGTGGGATTAGTGATACCCGCCTGTTTTAGATATGTTTTAGCTCTTGTAAAATTATCGTTATAAATTGCCTTACCTAAATCCACATTATATTTCCAGTCCCAAAGAACATTATCCCAATTAACAGGAATGGGATAAGGATCTATAGTTCCTGGCCATCTTTGTCCATCCCACCATTTATTAATTTGCATTATGCCATAATCAACGCCATTCGTTTTGGGTTCACCCTGTTGAGTAAACTGTCCCCACTTGCTTTCTTGATAAGCAATTGCTTTATATATGTCTCCAGATAGATAGTTTCCTAAATCAGTGCAAATAGGATTTTGACCTTTCTTGTCCTCTGTTGTCTCACCTCCCATAAGATGGCCTGAAATCATGTAAGCCCCTGCACCTGTTAAGGGAACTTCTACAATCCATCCAACACCATACCAGAGGTTATATTGCAGATTGGTCTCTGGAATTGTGACCGACCTCCCCTGATTCACTGCATTTATAATTAAATTCCTAACATCCTTTGAAACCGTTAAAAGTTCAATCTCTTGAGAAAGATTACCCTGGTTGATATGATGAATTGCTATCCCACTCTCATTTGCTAATTGGATAGCTTTTATGGCAGAAATAGATTTGAGGCTCACCATTTGCTCCCATAACTGATTTTCTAATATGGAGCTTGTCATTCCTAAAAGGTTCATTATCTCTCTTCTTTTGCTATTATCCCCATTGATAGGCATTAAAATGGATATCTCTCTTTTGATATCAATCCAGTAAGTAGAGGGGACTATTCTATATGGCAAGCCATAGATATAACTGACGTTTATATTTTTCCCTGTAATCCCTTCTGAGATGTCTTTGTTGTAAATGTGATGACCAATCTCCATCAAGTTAGACGTTGATTCTTCTAAATTATTAAAATATCTCAAGATAGACATAAAGAGGATTTCCCCAAGAATGGGATCGTTATAAGGGTCTGGATAGTCTGAATCTAAAGTATTTTTCAAAATTTCAAATCTTTGCTCGATCAAATCTTCTGATAATCCCTTAGGGTCAATGCCCAATGCATAATACCCTCCTGCCTTGATGTTGTGAGTGACTCGATCTATTTCCCCAGTGTTTGGGTAAATAATATTCACATCCAATACTTGCTCGGTTCCTACAAAGGTATCAGCACCTAAGGCTACAATATTGCCTTCTATTTTCACCGATGGTTTCACCCTAAGGAGGTAAGCTGGAACATTATAGAATCCACCGTATTGATTTATTAGCTGCTCATCTGCTGGAGTAGATGGTAAATAGGAAATGGTAACTCGCTTTCCCATTATTTCAGGGGAGGCAATATGGTATTGAAGGCCTTGCCCAAATAGATTTGGTAAAAAGATTCCTACCTTATAACGAAAAGTGTCGGCCAATCCAGAAAATATTACCAGTTTGACCACTGTTTTGTAAGGCAAAGTAGAAGCTAAGAGTTCAGGATACTGGGCTTTTATATTTTTAGATCTTTTTACATCTTCAATTGTCTTGCCTGGAAAATTCGCATCCAAATAACTCTGTATCTGTTGAAGATAAAAATCAACTGGGGTAGCATCATTAAACACACTGAGATAAGATGATTTGTCGAAGGTGATGTGCCTGACCACATCTAACCCATCTGCATATTCGTATTGTTTATAACTCCCATCCAATGGTATCCACGTCTTTCCTGTTTGGTCCACAATCACACCTCGATAATTACCATAAGGAATATACACCTCGACCCAAACATGTTCCATTTTTACTTTTGTAACTTTGCCTCCCGATATGATCCCCGTAACCGGAATGCCACCACTTGCAATAAAATCAAGGGCTGCGTTGGCATCAGTAAATCCTCCGACCCAGTTCATAACCTTGTCTATGGGGAGCTCGATAGTGCCATAGACATATCGGGCGGGGATGTTTGAGGCACGAAGAAGAGCGATAAGGAGGGATGCGGTATCAAAAGCATTTCCTTGTTTGGTCAGCAGGGTCATGTGGGCTCCCTGGATGGAGCCATAGGTAGGAACAAATTCGATGTTATTTCGCACCCAGTTGTAAATCTTTACAGGGTTGTTTCCAAGTTCCTGTGCTTTTGCAATAATCTCTGGGGTGAATTGGACTTCAATGTTCTCAGCTAAATCTTCAGGGATTGGAGTGCCCGCAGCTTGAGCAACCATTAAGTTCGTGGAATTGGGCTCATAGTTCATCGTTCTTTGTTCATCGTTAGATGACAAAAGACCTCTTAAGGACCCATTCGAAGCAACAAGAATTGGTTTCCTCTGTACCTTGGCCTTCTGCTGTTTTATGAAGTCCCTTTCAAAATCCTCTTTCTTAAGGCGAGGCTCTTTCCTCTCAACCTTTGGTGTTCTATGAGGAAGCTTGTTGGGATCAAGAGGAATGTGTTTTTCTGGAGGTTTGACTCGTTGTAGATGTTTTTTGGCCTTCTCTATCTCTACTTCTAACGCAAGGCCTTTTCCCGCCCTCTCAATATCGTCAAGGTTGGCTTTCAATTCATTGAGGTTATCCTCATAGTGTTTCACAAATTTATGATGTCTCTGTAATACCTCGTGGGGAAGTCCTGCATCCCTCAACTTCTTCTCTGTCTCGGCAAACTGTTTCTTAACTTCCCTATCAAACTCCTCTATCTCAGCCCTTTTTGCTTTCGCCTTTATGGCCTTTGTCTCTCTATCCGTGGCTGGATTCTCAAGGATCTCCCCTATTTCCTCAATTGCTTTCTGGAATTTCACCTCTGGTTTTTGCTCATGTTCCGATCGGTTATTGAAGGAGGGCGGCTGATTTAGCCCCTTTTCACTGGCGTGGACAAGGCTACATATTCCCACATAATTCCATAAAAAGAAGAATATAACAATAATGGTTAATGGTTTTAACAGCTTACTATTCATTCTGCTCCCCATGATCAAAAAATAAAGCCCGGCATCCTCAACTGAAATGCCAGGCTTTCGATTACTCTACCCATCACGCCCCCCCTGAAAAGGTCATCATATTTTTTAGATGGGAAGATAGGAAGTGAACTACCCCGCAGCAAGNNGGGGCATCAAATTCTCTAAAAAACTTTCCTCCCCCTTGATGGGGGAGGATTAAGGTGGGGGTGATGATAAGATCATTTCCCCCTCACCCTAACCCTCTCCCCCCAGGGGAGAGGGAGGCCATTCATCCCCCCAGCAGAGCTGAGGGGTATTCTGGCATATTTTTATAAAAAGCTATTGGTTTAGAAAGCCAACACAACGGACATTTGAAATACCATACCAGAAAGCGCTTGTCAAGATGAAAAGTTTCACAAAATATCGTTGCCGTAGATATACATTTTTGATGTAAAATTGCAGAAAGTGGTGTAAAAGATCTCCGTCCCCCTATCTTTGAAGTGGCCGATTATGGGATTGTGGATGACTTCCAGAACGTCATTACGATTCTAAAAGAAAAAGTAAAGGGGATGGGATAGCCCCTCCCTCCCATTACCTCCTACCTCTATAGACTACTGCCAACCGGGAGATAAGAGAATTGCAATTATGCATTGTAAAATTGACCTCTTAATAGGAATAAGGAATCAAGAATGCATTCTCTGTTGACAATTCTTGATTTTTCTCTTTAATATGAAACCATGCCTTTTTTTATTCTCTTTCTGATTCTTCTTTCATCCACTACTGTCTTCAGCCACACGCCGAATCAATCCTCTGATCAAGTCTGGGAAATCCACGACCGCCGTTGGAGCATTGAAGAGGAGCATCGTTTTCAAAAATGGGTGGGAGAAACCATCACAAACAATTTTTTCATTCGCTACAGGATTCCTACAGATTGTGCGGATGCGGTCTATGCGATCCGGTGGATTTATGCCCGGATCGCAGGCCTTCCTGCTGCCGCCACCACCACAGACGGGAAACTGGTCGGCCACTGGTCCACAGACTGGAAGCACCTTCCAACCCACCCGGAGTGGGATCAGGATAAGCGTTTCCGTGCTGCCCTTCTCTACCTTTTTCCAAGGACCTGGACAGGAACCCTCCCCCACGACACCTATCCCATCCAGATTTCCGCTGACTCGGTCACACCCGGAGCGTTGTTTTTAGAATCGGAATCTCACACCGGAATCATCGGCCATGTCTCCCTCGACGGAAGTCATGCCCATCCTCTTCAGACCTGGGAATCTGCTCTTCCCGTGAAGATTCAAAAACTGAGCCTGAGATATTTCTTCTCATCAAGACCAGAATCCAAAACCCGCTCAGGTCTTGTGAGATTCCGATGGCCTGTTTTTGAAAACGGGGAATGGAAATATCTCCCTGCTCAAGAGCACCCTTTCTATTCCGAAGAGCAATATTGCTCTGATTTTTATAAAGGGTATGCCGACTTTGTCGAAGCCGTGGCTAAAAGGATCGATCCGATAAATTATGACCCCATGGAGAAGATGGTAAAGATGATGGGAACGATCACCCGACTCCTCAGAAAAAGGGTTTCGTTTGTTTTGGAAGGATACCATCATTTTGACAATGGGGGCTATCCGGAGGCTTCGGAATGGAGGGAGATTTACAATACTTTGGGCCTTGATGGAATGATCGCCTCATTGATGGATCATCTCTCAAAGATCATTGAATCAAACCATCTTGACCGTGAGAAGGCAAAAGGAATGATGGAGGCCATTCAGATCGACTTCTCAGAAAACCGCTCCATCACACTCTACCATGCCTATCAGAATCATCTCTGGTTCTCCCCCTATCCGGAGGACTCGATCGAGGCCCGCTGGGGATTGAGGAAATGTGAGATGATCCACGCACAGACCCGCGCCACCCAAGATTCCATTGCCTTTATTGAGAAGACTTACCGGAAAAGGGAACCCGATTATGCAGACTTCTCAATTCAGCAGCAACAGCATCTCCTGACGAAACTGAGGGATGAGTGGAACCGTTCCGAATGTAAAGAATCGTCTCTGATCTTAGAGAAAAAACGCTGGATTCATCCGCGTCCAGCCACTTCGATCAAGGCCCGTTCAAGAGTGAGGAATTGCGAGATGATCCAGTCAGAGATTCGTGCCACCCACGATTCCATGGCCTTCATCGAGAAGACCTATCGGGAGAAGGATCCAGAGTACGCCGACTTTTCTATCCAGCAGCAGCAGCGGCTCCTGCAAAGGCTCGGCGAGGAGTGGATCACTTCCGAATGCAGAAAACTACCTTCAGCACCGAAGAAAAAAGGGAGAAAGTAAAAAAAACAGGGAACTGGAAAAGCGGGGAACTTTATAAAAATATGCCAGAATACCCCTCAGCTCTGCTGGGGGGATGAATGGCCTCCCTCTCCCCTGGGGGGAGAGGGTTAGGGTGAGGGGGAAATGATCTTATCATCACCCCCACCTTAATCCTCCCCCATCAAGGGGGAGGAAAGTTTTTTAGAGAATTTGATGCCCCGCAGCTTGCTGCGGGGTAGTTCACTTAAATTCCACGAACTGCTCTCTGGGTGCCGAGCATACCGGACAAGTGTCAGGCCAGACTCCATCCGATACATAACCACACACCTGGCACACATAATAATTCGTTTCTCGCTCGCCAATCAGGTGGTTGATCGCATACTTATAAAGCTTGGCGTGTCCATCCTCTACATCTCGCGAATTGGAAAAGATCGTTGAAGCCGGGATATCTCCGATATTTTCGGCAAGCTCGATAAAATGGTCGTAAGCCACTCCTGCAACATTGGTTTCCGACTGAAAGCTTTCCTTGAGATTGGACTCGGTATCTTTGATTTCCCTGAGCATCCGAAGCGCACGCTCACCGTGAATCTCTTCGCTGAATCCGATTACACGGAAGAGTTTGGCAATCTGGGGAAGCTCTTCCTGCTCGGCCTTCTTGGCAAAAATTTTGAGCCGCAGTGCGGCCTTGGCCTCGGCTTCATAAATCTTGTAAAAAGCCTCCTTGAGCTTCTCGTCCATTTGTTCCCACCCTAACAATTTAATCTATCAATACTGTTTTTATAAAAATAAGCCAGAATACCCCCCAGTTCTGCTGGGGGGATGAATGGCTTCCCCTCTCCCCTGGGGGGAGAGGGGAA
>DCVM01000094.1 GCA_002327985.1 Syntrophaceae bacterium UBA2188
GTGCAAGATGACAATGCTTGCGTTGTGGTTTTTGGCCATATCAACTGCATAAAAGAAGGCGTAAGCAGAATTTTTACTGAGATCTGTGGCATAAAGAATTTTTTTGATTGGAGGTATCATATATTCCGCGGAAGGCCATTTGCCTATCGATAACACCTTATAGCCGGCTTTTTCTATATCGTTAATAATAGGTTCGTATTCTTCCGTTCTAATCCGGATGGCAGCAATCCTCATCTCCTCCACCATAAAAGAGGGCGATACCATACTGGTAACACTCACATTGTGCTTTTTGAAAATTTCAAACACCCCAAGCATCATACCGGGTTTGTCTTCAAGGGCCACGGTTAACCGGGTGCCTTTCTCCTTGGAACCAAAAACATCTGCAAGATGATCTAAGGCATCCGTTTCTGTAAAGATCCCATATAGCTTGTCCCCATCTAACACAGGGAGACATCCGATCTTATTATCATGCATCAGTTGGACTGCTTCCTCAATGATTGTGTCAGGAGTGATTGTTATCAATTTTTCCTTTGGGGTCATAAAGGCTGAAACTTTCAAGTTTTTTAGAAGGGAAGCGGCCTCTTGAATCCTGAGCGTATCCACATCGGAAGGGCCCGCTTTCCGAATATCGCTTTCTGCAACGATTCCAAGTAGCCTATTGGTCTCATCGACTACCGGTAAATGCCGAACGCCCTTCTGCCAGATGAGTTTTCGAGCCTCAAAAAAAGATGCATTGGGATTGATGGTGACCGGATTCTTGCGTATCTTTTCCCCCATAAACCCTTTATAATTAATTTTCATCTCTTATTCCTTTCTACCAATAAAACCTATACCATATTTGGCGAAAAATTAGCAAAAGGTTTCTCAGCCGACTTTCACCAACAAGCATTTTGCCTCCTCTTTAGTAGGATTAATTCTCCCTTTTTATGACCATTGCGCAAGCAACGCCAGTACCTCCACAAATGCTTGCCACGCCCAATTCTTTATCCACCCTCTTTAATGCATAGTGAACTACCCCGCAGCAAGCTGCGGGGCATCAAATTCTCTAAAAAACTTTCCTCCCCCTTGATGGGGGAGGATTAAGGTGGGGGTGATGATAAGATCATTTCCCCCTCACCCTAACCCTCTCCCCCCAGGGGAGAGGGAGGCCATTCATCCCCCCAGCAGAGCTGAGGGGTATTCTGGCATATTTTTATAAAGAGTTACTAAAATTCTCACGCCACTCTCGCCAGTTGGATGCCCTAAAGCAATAGCGCCTCCATGAATATTAAGTTTAGAGCGATCCCAATTCAAGATTCTCTCATTGACAAGGATCTGGGCGTCAAAAGCCTCATTCACGTTAATGATTTTTCCAGATTTTTTCTCCTTCAAATACCTCACCACAGCTTGGGTGCAATTGAAGGTCCTCTTTGAGTAAATAGCGATAATTTTATCCTATTTCTCTTCGGTGATATTTAGAAGTAAAGCAGGCTGAGACATCCCCACAGTATTGAAGTAATCAGCATCGTTCTATGTTCTCACAAAATTCATAGTCGTCTAGTTTATCAGCGCGGATTTAATGGACCTCCTAAATCTGTCACTCAATTCAAGAGCTTGAACCTGCCCATTCTTTACGCAAAATGGTCTGGAGGACTTCTATAATGAAAAAGAAAATCCAATCTCACACCTGTATAAAACTTTAACCTAAGCATTTATCGGCCATTCCTTTTGATGTGTGAATCCCACCACTTATTGGTCATTTCAGCCACCTCATCAGGCGTTAAAGGAGACTTCTGGATTTGACCTTCCACCTTTTTTGAGATTTTTCCTTCTGATACGACCTCAATCCCTGCCCGATAGGCTGCCTGGAGAATCACTCCGATCTTTTCTTGCAGGCTCTTCTTTTTCAATAACTCAGCAGCAGGCACTAATAACTCCCCAATCAGTGGCATCTGTGAACTCCGTTCTATTTGACAGAAAATTTGGCGAAGCCCCTCAAAATGAGATACTTCAGGGAGCCCACAAGTTGAGATTAAAACCATTTTTCGGCCTTTTGCGTACCTTTGAGGATGTCGATAGGTCTCCCCTGTTTTGACAAGATGAGCGTCAACCAAAGGATGGAGTCTCTCCAAAAAACACTTTAGAAGGGATGTCATATTGTAATTGTAGAGGGGAGTTGCATAAACGAGAATATCACATTCAATAACTTTATCCAAAAGTTCTGGCATGTCGTCCCTAAAAATACATACCCCAGGGGTTTCCATCCAACAAGTATTGCATCCGATACAGAAATTAATTATCTTTTCCTTTAGGTAAACTGTTTCAATGTTAGCTCCTTGACTGCTTGCACCTTTTAAGAATTCTTGAAGGATAATTCCCGTATTACTCTTGCTTGGCCGAGGACTTCCCAGAATGGCTAAGACTTTCATAAGTCCCTCCCTCATTCTTTCATTAACAAAGAAACGCTACAATTTACTTAACCCGCATCAACGATTTCAAAGTAATTTATTTGACTTCCTGTAAAAGAAATCGTAATAAACTTAACATATGAAATTTTTTGTATTTTTATAACCTTATTGCCAGATTGAATTCAACTTGAAGATCTAAAAGATTGCCGAGAAATTACAGGAGATATCTGTGCCCATTCTCATCCTCTTTAACGCTAATGTCATTACTATGGATCCAACATTTCCAAAGACTCAACTGGTTGTGATCAAAAATAATAGAATTTTAGCTGTCGGAAGAAATGAGGATCTCAAAAAATTCGAAAACACAAGCACAAACATAATTGACTGCAAAGGGAAAACTGTTTTGCCTGGTTTTATTGATGCCCACTGCCATATTCCATCTTTAGCTGAGAGCTTTGTGACACTTCATTTAAACCTGAATCATGCGTGAAAAATAT